>JAKSJL010000002.1 GCA_024398295.1 Bacteroidales bacterium | reverse complement strand
AAACGCTTCATATGAAAAAAGTTAAAAATCAATGATTCAAAATTACTAAAAAAATTTAGATGTATGGAGAAAAGTGAGTAATTTAGCAGAATATGATACGATTTGACAGCGACTACATCGAAGGATGCCATCCAGCCATATTGGCACGCATGGCAGAGACAAACATGGAGCAGACAGTCGGCTACGGCTGCGACCCACACTGCGACAGAGCGCGCAAGCTCATCCAGGCCGCATGTGGCAGAGATGACGTAGATGTCCACTTCCTCGTAGGTGGCACGCAGGCAAATGCTACAGTGATCTCATCTATCCTGAAACCCTATCAGGGCGTGGTCTGCTCATGCACCGGCCATATCGGTGTGCATGAAACCGGAGCCATTGAACATGGTGGACACAAGGTGCTCGCCATCCCTGGGCCTGACAGCAAGCTGAGCGCTTCTGCTGTAGAGAAACTATTCCAATCACACTTCAACGACCCTAGCTGGGAGCACATTGTACAGCCTGGCATGGTCTATCTCTCTTTTTCCAATGAGCTCGGCCTCATCTACACCCTCGAAGAGCTGAAAGCCATCAAGGCTGTATGTGAGAAATGGCACGCGCCACTCTTCATCGACGGAGCTCGTCTGGGATATGGACTCGCTGCTCCTGGATGTGACGTCACCCTGCAGGATATTGCGCAGATCGCAGATATCTTCTACATCGGAGGAACCAAGCAGGGAGCATTGTTCGGCGAAGCTGTGGTCATCGTGAACGACGCTCTCAAGAAAGACTTCAGGTACTACATCAAGCAGAACGGAGGCATGCTCGCGAAAGGCCGTCTTCTCGGCATCCAGTTCGAGACCCTCTTTGAGGATGGGCTCTATATGCAGCTGGCCAAGCACGCTGACGATATGGCATCTCTCATAAGGGAGGCTTTCCGCGAGAAAGGATATGAGTTCCTGACTGACAGCCCGACCAACCAGGTGTTCCCTATTCTCAGCATGGAGAAAGTGGCTGAGCTTCAGGAGAAGTTCGGCTTCGAGACCTGGCAGGAAGTGGGAGACCAGATGGCGGTGAGATTCTGCACAAGCTGGTGTACACCTGTGGAGAACGTCAAGGCGCTCATCGAGGCTATTTAAAAAATTGTGAATAGTCAAAATTATTGGTAATTTTGTATATAAATTTGGAATATAAGGAATAATCGATATGTGGGCAAGATTTTGCGGATTTCTCCTCAGGCTTCTCGGATGGACCAAGGATAGCGGTCCTGTGGCAGAGAAGAAAGCCATCATACTCGGTGTGCCACACACCACCTTCATGGATTTCGTGGTTTCATACCTCTTCTATACCAGTCATAATGCCGGCAAGGCACATGTGATGATAAAGAAAGAAATGTTTGTATGGCCTATCAAGGGACTGCTCAGAGCTATGGGCGGTGTCCCTATGGATAGATCAAATGCGACAGCCCTCATCAAGGGCATCGTAGATGAGTTCAACAGCCAGGAGTTCTTTGTTCTCGCCATGTGTCCAGAAGGTACAAGAAAGCCTGTCAAGAAGTGGAAGACGGGCTATCATACCATCGCCAAGGCTGCGAACTGCCCAGTATACCTCGGATATTTCGACTGGGGCACCAAGCACATCAGTGTAGGTCAGAAGTTTGAACTCTCTGACGACCCTAGAGCAGATACCGAGAAGATACAGCAGATCTATGAGGAGATGAAACTCACTGGCAAGCATCCTGAGAATTACATTACACATTAGACCTTCATGAGCAGACCTAGAAGACTAATAACCAGTAGAGAGAACTACGTAACTACCCTCTCCCGCCTATTCGAGTACAGCACTCTGGTATTCTCGAAGAAGATGATGGGTAGATATGTGGAGGACGACAGTCAGTCATATACCTTCGGACAGTTTCGTACGAAGGTGATGGAGATATCCCATAACCTTTCGAGATACGGCATCAGCGCTGGAGACAAGGTAGCCATCCTGTCACAGAACATGCCGAACTGGACCGTAGCCATGTTCTCCACTGTCACGTTTGGTAGGGTTATGGTACCTATTCTTCCTGATTCATCAGAAAGCGAGGTGACAAACATCCTGAATCACTCTGGCAGCAAGGTACTGTTTGTGTCTTCCAGGCTCAAGAATAAGGTCTCTCAGGAATGCATTGACAAGCTTACACTTGTCTTTGACCTCGACACACTCCAGATCACAAAGAGAGACGACTCTGCATTCACCTGTGAAGGATGGGTTTCCGAGCCTCAGCCAGACAGCCTCGCTGCGGTAATATACACGTCCGGAACCTCTGGAAAAGCCAAGGGTGTCATGCTGAGCCATCGTAATCTCTGCCATAACACCATAGCAGCCACCCACGTCTTCAAGGCGAACTCAAAGGATCGATGGTTGTCCATTCTTCCTATGCCACACACATACGAGATGGCTTTCAGCCTTCTCTATCCTTTCTATGCTGGAGCATGTGTGAACTACATTCAGAAGCCACCTACCCCTTCCATTCTTCTCAAGTCCATGGCGCAGATTCATCCTACCGTGATGAACTCAGTGCCGCTCATCATCGAGAAAGTATACAAGTCAAGCGTACTTCCTGTCATCAAGAAGAGCCGTGTGCTCTCATGGATGGAGAAGAAGACGCCTCGAATCCTATACCACTTAGTCGGCAAGAGACTCAAGAGATCATTTGGTGGCAAGATAAGGTTCTTCGGCATCGGAGGCTCGAAGCTTGATCCCGTAGTGGAAGACTTCCTCCTCAAAGCTAAGTTCCCTTACGCCATCGGATATGGCCTCACCGAGACAGCACCTCTTATCTGCAGCACGAAAGTAGGCACTGGAAAGGTAGGCTCCATTGGATTCCCTGCATGGAATGTAGAAGTAAAGCTGCAGAACGTGAATCCAGAGACAGGCGAGGGCGAAATAATCGCACGAGGAGACAATGTAATGCTCGGCTATTACAAGGACCCAGAGAGAACCAGAGGTGTCATTACAGACGATGGCTGGTTCAAGACAAATGATCTCGCGTGCATGGACGCCAAGGGTAGGTTCTACATCAAGGGACGTCTGAACAACATGATACTCGGAGCATCTGGAGAGAACATCTATCCAGAAGAAATCGAGCAGGTGATCAACACAGTGGATGGAGTGAACGAGTCACTCGTCATGGAGCGCGACGGAAAGCTTGTTGCACTCGTCAAGTTTGACGACACTGTGCTGAACTGGAACCAGGCAGGAGAGGACAAGTTCTTCGAGACCCTACAGCAGAAGAAAGACGCGATCCTCGACTACGTAAACCAGAGAGTAAGCAAGCAGTCAAAGGTAAATACAGTAGAAGTCATGAAGGATCCTTTCGAGAAGACTGCCACGCAGAAAATCAGGCGTTTCAAGTACAAGGACGCCCATGGCGACGACACTCAGATAAAATAAGAAAAAAGGTCTTGCAGACATCTGCAAGACCTTTTTCTTAATCTGCCATCCTGGAGAAGAAGTCCCTCTCGAATGTGATCTGCTTATCCATGATAAGTGGCCAGTCTCCTTCCAGAAGAGTGAAGAATCCGAGCTGCTCGCCGTAGATGATTGAAAGTTCGAACACATACTTCTCACCACCAGCGAAGAAATGATAGCGACGTGAATAACCCTCTGTGCCGTCAGCATCAAACTCCCAGTCGTGAACGAGCTGACCGCTCACATGGAAATCTGCGGATTCGCTGTTCGCATGGACATTCCAGTCACGCGTGATTACGATCTCAAAGTCATCGACGTAGTAATAGCCGCCCATTTCACACTCCTTTACCAGCATCTCTCTGTCTGTACCTTTATCAGTAAGTACGCCCGCGCAATCATACTCGCAGTTCTCACAGATGGTCTTGACATTCTCGAACCCCTGAAGAGGGCCGCTACAGAACATGTCACCAGTGAAGATGGCGTCCGTTATGCTCATGAATGCGACATGGCCAGCTGATGTGAGAGCCGTAAGCATAGGGTTAATGCCTTCACCATAAGAGCATGCCACGAGATCCACCACATCCTCGTCAAGTCCTTCCCAGAACACAGGATCAGGTCCTACGCGACATGGGAGCATGCAGTCATCTGCATACTGCTCACATTTATCAACATTGAAAGTGATCTGCACCTTTCCATTAACGATGGTGGCAGTATAGAGACTGTCATAATTATCTACCACGACAGGAGCATCTGCAGGCTGGGGATTCTTGACAGACTGGCGGCATGCCACAAGAGAAAGTGCCGCAAGCATAAAGAGGATGGTTTTCTTCATAACAAAACTAGTATTATGCACAAAAATACTAATTTTGCAGGTAAACAAATGCATTGTCATGATAGAAACCACACTCGCAAGGTCCAGCACCAGCAGAATCTGCTACATCATACTTCCAGAAGGGTTGCGTGAGGACGGGTTGCGCTGGATGCAGGAAGCGGCGCTGCGCTTCGACATAAGCATAGTCGCGCTCCGTGGCGTGGAGTGGAATGACGACCTGACCCCGTGGCCCGCAGCCGGCGTGTTCAAGAAAGCGAAGCCTTTCGCTGGACGCGCGGCGCAGTTCCTGCCGGAGCTGATCTCCAGCATCGAGGAGTTTGAGAAAGCCAATGCCTTCGACCATCCAGAGCGCACGCTCATCGGCATCTCGCTCTCTGGCCTCTTCGCCCTCTGGGCTGGCTACAGCTGCGACGCATTCTCACGCGTCTGCGCCATCTCTGGATCATTGTGGTATGACGGTTTCGCTGACTGGTGCGCAGAACACAGGCTCTCCCCTGCCATCCGCCAGGTCATATTGACCCTCGGAGACAGGGAGAAGAACTCCAAGGATGCCAGGATGTCTCAGGTTCAGGTGCTTACAGAAAAAATAGTGTCGCACATTGACTGTGCGACATATATCCTGGAAAGCGACACCACTCACTTCTCCCCTATCCTTCCGCGCCTCGAGCTAGTCTTCTCGAAGCTGGGCTAGAAGAGCCTTGCAGCTCTGGTTCACTTGCCTCCAGGTGAGGTCAAAGTCGCGCGTGTACCATGGGTCAGCGACATCACCATCATCCCCGATATATGACAGCAGCAGGCTGACCTTGTGCTCGTCATCATTGCCAATGATATAGTTCAAGTTCCTGAGATTCCAGCGATCCATGCAGATGACCATGTCGTAGTATCTGTAGTCGCGGGCAGTCATCTGCCTGGCATGATGCTTTGAACAGTCTATGCCGGCGGCATTCAGCAGTCGCCTCACTGGCGGATAGACACCGTTCCCTATTTCCTCAGTCGAGGTGGCAGCAGAAGCTATCTCAAACTCCCCCGACAGGCCCTCACGCTCCACCAGATCACGCATCACATACTCAGCCATAGGAGAACGACATATGTTTCCGTGGCATATGAACAGGATTTTCTTCATAAAAACTTATTTGTTCAAATTTAATTCTTATTTTTATACAAACAAGAGACATATCGACACAGATGAAAAAAGCACCTTACATCGAGATTGAGAATCCGGATGAGCTGATGGCCATCGCAGGCGAAGCAGACCTTTTCCAGCACATTGCCTTCCAGGGCATTGATTTCAATGAAATCCCAGACCCATTGCTTAAGCACAAATACACAGACTGCATCTTCATGGGCTGCGTCATCCCTGAATTCATGAAGAAGGCTATGGACAGCAGCTGCTTCGTGTTCCCTACATTTGACATGCCGTTCACTACCTATCCGAACTGTCTCTACGACTTCGACTCGCTCTATGCAGGCTACGATCCCGATGTGGAAGGAAGTTTCGACATCTGCTACGACACGCAGGTCTATCAGCATTATGTGGAGGCTGGCAAGCAGGCTGACTGCATCAGCGAGACCCTTGCCCGCTCGCTTCACGACCACTCGATAAGCGATGCGCTCTATGACTTCCTCGCAGGCTACGACGAGAAGGATGTCATCGCTGTCATGGGAGGCCACGCTCTCTCGCGCACAGACGAAGGCTACAGGAAGGTGGCGATGATAAGCAAGTCACTCGCAGAGAAGGGCAAGCTCATGGTCAGCGGAGGAGGCCCAGGCGCCATGGAGGCTACGCATCTGGGCGCATGGATGGCCGGCCGCAGCGTAGAGGAGCTGGATGACGCGCTTACCATGCTGTCAGTAGCACCAAGCTTCCGCGACCCGGAGTGGCTATCGTCCGCTGTCAGGGTGATGCGCAAGTATCCTCAGGAGAAGTTCTGCAGTCTCGGCGTCCCTACGTGGTTCTATGGTCACGAGCCTACAGCGGCCTTCGCCACCCATATAGCGAAGTATTTCGACAACAGCGTCCGCGAGGATGGCATCCTCACCATTGCGAAGGGAGGCATCATCTACTCTCCAGGCAGCGCCGGCACGCTTCAGGAGATTTTCCAGGATGCGGCGCAGAACCATTATGAGACCTTTGGATACGCGAGCCCTATGGTCTTCCTGGGCGAGAAATACTACAAGGAGGAGATTCCAGTCTACCCTCTCATCGAGGACCTGCTCGCGCGAGGCAAATACAAGAATCTGATCATCTCCATCACCGATGACGCAGAAGAAGTCATTTCGAAGTTCATATAAAATAAAAAGCCGGGTGTCCTACCCGGCTTGATTCTTATCTGTACCAATGTTTACTTGCTGAGGGTCTTGAAAAGACCTGTAAGCGTGTTCACTGCTGAGTTAATGCTCTTCGAGCTTGACTCGACCTGGGCAGCTACTTCCTGAGCCTTGGCAGCATTTGAAGCGGCCTGAGTGGCTGCTGTAGTGATGGCGTTCAGGTCAATGCTTGAGAGCTTTCCGAGCTGACTTACCACGCTGGCAGCGTTTACCTGATTCACGAGCTTAGATGAGCCGCTGATAAGGCCCTGTACGAAAGAACTGGTATCAGGAGTGTTCTTCACACCCTTTACATTATTTGCGATAGTAGCAATGTTGATGATATTCTGAAGGTTTGTGAGGTCGATCTTTCCGTCCTTCTGATACTGGGTATAAAGGGCGAGAAGTGCAGAACCGACGCTTGAGCCATTTGTGTTTGTGACTGGCGCAGCTGCAGCAGAGTCAGCAGAAGAAGCGGATGAACCGAGGATACCGCAAGAAGCGGTGAGTAACACAGCAGCAATAGCTGCAAGAATAACTTTTACTTTCATAATTGGATTTATTATAGTGATTTCTAATTTTTCGTGATCCTGCCCTTACCTGATGAAGTGCATCGGCGTCCAAGGCTCGCGCTCTGGGGCGTCAGTAGTCTCTATACCATGCATTTTCTTGAGCAGCCAGGACATGTTGTTCGCGAGGGTGCGCATGGTCTGCATACCCTCAAGGTCATCTGCCGCCTCTCCCTCCTGGCGCCCATAGGCAATGTTCCAGTACTGCGAGCCCACAAGTGGCATATTGCACATCTGGAACGGCATCTGAAGGGTCTGGAAGGCCGCCGTGGCGCCTCCGCGTCGGCATACGCAGACCGCGGCGGCTGGCTTGCCCTGGAAGTTCGCGCCACCTGCATAGAGCATCCTCTGCTGAATGGCAAGCGCCTGGGCAGCAGGCTGTCCCCAGTACACCGGAGCTCCGACGACAATGCCATCGCACTCAGCCATCTTCGCGATCACTTCATTGCAAATATCCTGGTCACCGAAAGCACAGCGAGGGCCTCTTTCCGCATCGACGCTGGCCTTACAAGCGCCACAGGCAATGCACCCGCGCACAACCTTGTTTCCGACCCAGACTGTCTCGCTTTCCACTCCCTGCTTCGCGAGCTGCTGCGCTATCTCGCCCAGCGCCACGCTTGTGTTGCCCTTTTGACGGGGGCTTCCGTTAATGATAAGTACTTTCATAATTCTTAAGTATTTACGAAAGTAATCATTTTCTTTGAGTCTTCACTCAGCAATTATCGTATTTCGATAAATTTTGCACTACTCAAACAAGGTTTCGGTAGGAGTAGTCGATTTTTTATCGTAATTCGATAAAACCGCTCTGCGCTCTCCGCACTCAGAGTTGCCCGTTTCATAACACAGGGCGCAAAGCGAGAAGGCGAGGCGCTTTTAAGTTAGGCGGAAACTTTGTATATTTGCTTAAGAAATAGAAAATTAACAGACAATTTATGGCACATAAAGTAAATCTCCCACTCGCTGGCGAGTGGAACGTGGAAGAGGAAGTGATCACCGAGCAGGGTGAGGAGGTTCTCTCATATTATGCAAACAAAGACCACCGCTCCATCGAGCTCTATGTAGGAAACACGCCTGAGGACTCGGACGCGAAGACCGAGTGTATCAACTCTTATCTTGAGGCTATAGGATCTGACGACGAGGATGAGGAAATCCCAGTACAGGAGATAAAGTTCCTTGGACAGACAGGATGGTGCTACGAGGCTGAGGACGACGAAGGATGTCCTGTCATCCTCATCACCGTAGAGCCTACTCCAGGAACACTTGTCATGGCGATTCTCGCCGAGAAGAACGAAGAGCTTCTTGATGACCTCATGACATACGTGGATGAGAAACTTGAGATAGACTAGACATACACACATAAACGAAGAGAGGCTCCGGATGATTCCGGGGCCTCTCTTTAATCTATGAAAAGGAAATTACTTCTTGCAGCAATCGCATGCGAAGCACTTCCAAACAACTGCTGAGAGAGCAGCACCTACGAGAGGAGCACAGATGAATACCCATACGTCCTTGATAGCAGCGCCACCTACGAAGAGAGCTGGTCCGAATGAACGAGCTGGGTTCACTGAAGTACCAGTGAGGTTAATGCATACGAGGTGTACAAGTACGAGGGTAAGACCGATAGCGAGACCTGCGAGGTTGCCTGCGCCCTTCTTCTCATCGGTAGTACCGAGAACAACCAGTACAAATACGAATGTAGCGATGAGTTCAACAAGGCAAGCACCCCATACGCCACCAGCATTAGCGACACCATTTGTGCCGAGTCCTTCTGGAGAACCCATAGCACCAGCAGCGCCTGTAGTCTTAACGATAGCGAAAAGAATAGCTGCACCGAGGATACCGCCAACGAACTGGCCTACCCAGTAACCACAAGCGTCCTTCCAAGTCATTCTGCCTGACATAGCTACACCAAGGGTGATAGCTGGGTTGATGTGGCAGCCTGAGATTGCGCCGATGGTATAAGCCATAGCGATAACAGAAAGACCGAAAGCAAGTGCGGTAGCTGCTACACCAGCAGGCTCACCACAACCAACGAAAACTGCGGTACCGCAGCCCATGAGAGTCAGAACCATTGTTCCAACCATCTCTGCAAGATACTTTTTCATAATTATAAATGCTTTAAATGGTTATTTCTTTGATGGAAGACAAGCATACACGACATTCATGAGAATGTACATGAGGAAAGCAAGGAGGATGGCCAGTGACCAGTTAAGTCGAAGAACTGCCACCACCACGATGCAGAGCACTACATTCACAAGAAAGCTGATGCGCTTGCCCTTGGTGAAGCTGTCGACCTCGCCTGACTTGAACTTCATCGCAAACATCGGAATCTCCGATACGAGAAGAGCAGAAAGCACGATGGCGATAGCAGGGACAAATACCTTTCCAGCAGCCCAGACTGTGATGAAAGTGCCTGGCTGGAAGGCCTCGAAGTAGCAAAGGGAACCACAAACCATGGCTGCCGCAGGTGTAGGAAGGCCAATGAAACTGCTATGCTGACGGTCGTCAACATTGAACTTGGCGAGTCTCAGGCCGGAGCACACTGCGAGCACTACAGGGATGTAGCAGACCCAGCTCACTGAGAAGGTGCAGACCTTCATCAGATTCACGAGCATGACTGACGGAAGGACACCGAAGCTGACCACATCAGAGAGGGAGTCGAGTTCCTTGCCGAAGTCAGAATATGCATTGAGCATCCTTGCCGCAAGACCATCACAGAAATCAAAGACAGCTGCAGCAAGCATGAGAGGAAAGGCAATGGAAACCTTTCCTTCCAATGCGAAAATCACTCCCACAACTCCACAAAGGAGGTTGAGGGAGGTGATCATATCAGGTATATACTTCGTAATCTTCATTACTTAATGCCAAGCTTCTTAGCGATAGCCTTAGGAAGAGCTGACTTATGAACCATAATGTCCATAGACTGGTTTCTTACGAATGCCTCTGTAGCATACCAGATACCCTCATTCTTTCCTGCAGTACCCCATGAGTTCTTAACCATATAGTACTTCTTGCCATCCTGGTCCTTAGCGATACCGAAGATCTGCATACCGTGGTCATCGGTGATGGTCTTGCGATCAAAACCCTCCTGATGAGTCTCCTGGGTAGCTTCCTTCTCAACTACGGTAACGACTGGCTTAGGTGCACCTTCTTCCTTGCCTACCCAATGATCCTGGTCTGAACCAGCAGCCTTGGTCTGCGCTGCGTCAAGAAGGATTGCGAGGCCATCACGAGTAAATCCTGGCTCGCTGACATCTGCGCCCCAGGCAGCGGTGTAGCCATTCTCAATAGCTGCGTCAAGAACCTGCATGAACTCATCCATAGGGAGGTTCCAAACGAGATCACCACGCCAGTTATCACATACCTCGATAGGGAACTGGGTGTAGAATGGATGATGTGTGAATGAAGAAACTGTCACATAATCCTCTGGCTTGAACTTGAGTGCATCTCTATATGACTCTGGAGTATACTCTACTCCGTCTACAGTGAAAGTCTTAGGATACTCGCCGAGGTACTCAGCGAGAACAGCGTCGAAACCTCTCTTCCAAGCGGTTGTAAGCTGATTTCTGTTAGGGACCTTAGCGATAGTGGTAACATAAGCCTTAAGCACTGCGTCAAGCTCATTCTGTGCAGGAAGTGAATAACCATAGTTCATTCCGGTCATTGCCTCCTGAGGAACCATACCATAGTCACGGATAACATCGAGAACATCATCAGCCTCAGAACCTGCACCGAAAGTGAGGTTACCATCGAGTCTAACAAACTTGGAAGCTCTGTCTGAGTATGAGTGAGCTACGATGAAGAACTCTGAAAGATCAGGGTACTTGGCCTCGTCCTTGATACCATTGAGGCGGATAATCTCAGACTCAATGAAACCGATGGTAGAGTAAGCCCAGCAAGTACCACTTGATGCCTGGTTCTTAACCGGAGTGATAGGATTTGCCTTTACAGTCTCAAACTTGAATTTAGAGAACTGGAGCTGTGCACTGGCTGTAGCTGATACTGTGAGAGCTGCAGCTGCGATGACAAGAAACTTTTTCATGTTTATCATTAATTAGAAATTTGTCTAATCCGTATATATATACAAATATAGTCATTTATATTCAAAAAAAACAAGGGTACGCTGATTAGCGCACCCTTGTGTATCATAAGGTATTCTGTAACAAAATTACTTTGTGATAACCTTAGCCATCTCAAGAACCTTGTTTGAGTAACCCCACTCGTTGTCGTACCATGAGCAAACCTTAACGAAAGTAGGATCGAGCTGGATACCTGCCTTTGCGTCGAAGATAGAAGTACGAGCGTCGTTACGGAAGTCGGTAGAAACTACGCACTCGTCGGTGTATCCGAGGATACCCTTGAGCTCGCCCTCTGAAGCTGCCTTCATAGCTGCGCAGATCTCATCGTAGGTACAAGGAGTGTTGAGCTCAGCGGTGAGGTCAACGAAAGATACGTCAGATGTAGGAACGCGGAGAGACATACCGGTAAGCTTACCGTTAAGCTCAGGGAGAACCTTACCTACTGCCTTAGCAGCACCTGTAGATGAAGGGATGATGTTCTCGAGGATACCACGACCACCTCTCCAGTCCTTCTTTGAAGGGCCGTCAACGGTCTTCTGGGTAGCGGTAGCTGCGTGAACGGTAGTCATGAGACCACGCTTGATGCCGAACTTGTCGTTGAGAACCTTAGAGATAGGAGCGAGACAGTTGGTTGTACAAGAAGCGTTAGAGATGATGTCCTGACCTGCGTAGGTGGTGTGGTTAACACCGTATACGAACATAGGGGTAGCGTCCTTTGAAGGAGCTGACATGATAACCTTCTTTGCACCAGCCTGGATGTGCTTGCGAGCGCTCTCGTCGGTAAGGAAGAAACCTGTAGACTCAACTACAACCTCAGCCTCAACCTCATTCCACTTAAGGTTAGCAGGATCCATCTCAGCTGTGATGCGGATCTTCTTGCCATCAACAACAAGAGCACCATCCTCAGCCTTTACCTCACCCTTGAATGCACCGTGTACTGAATCGTACTTGAGCATGTAAGCAAGATACTCTGGATCGAGAAGGTCATTGATACCTACAACCTCGATCTCACCAGCGAAATTCTCATAAGCGGCACGGAATACCATACGGCCGATACGGCCAAATCCGTTAATACCAAGTTTTACCATTTTTTGAATAATTTTTTATTAAGTAAATAATAATATTTCATTTCAGGTCCTCGGGAAATCTTCCTTTGAATCCACGCAAATTTAAGAAAAATTCTTAAAAAACACATATACTTTATGTAGAAGAAACGATTTAATATAAAAATAGTTATACAAGTTTTGAGAGTTCGTCTCGCAGTGCTAAATTTGCGATATGAAGATATTGGTTACAAACGACGACGGATACAGCGCACAGGGAATCCAGGTGCTTGTCAAGATCCTCAAAGAGTTCGGAGATGTCACTGTCATCGCACCGAAATTTCATCAGTCAGGCATGGCCTCTGCTGTGTCATTGGGATTCAAACCCATAGCAGTGAAGGACATGGGCATGGTGGATGGGGTGCACTGGATGTATGTGGATGCCACCCCGGCGAGCTGCGTGAAGTTTGCTACCAGCATCCTCTACCCTACCCCAGACCAGTTCCCGGACATCGTGGTATGCGGCATCAACCATGGCTCGAACGCAGCGGGCGCATCTGTCTACTCAGGCACCCTGGGTGCCGCTGAGGAGGCTGCGATACGCGGCATTCCCGCTGTCGGCGTATCGCTCGACGACATGCATTCAGTAGCCGATTTCTCACCAGTCGAGAAGCATTTCCCTGCCATCTTCCAGAAGATAATCTCTGATCACACCTGGAAGAAAGACACCTTCTTCAACATTAACTTCCCTGCCATTCCAGCTGACGAGGTGAAGGGTGTGCGTGTATGCCACCAAGGCTTCACACACTGGGAGGACGAGTACGATGTATGGGATCCCGAATTCTTCGAGAAGAGAAACATCGACATCACTAGATATGGTCTTAAGAGCACTGTCGTGGAACACGAGGAAGGAGAGAAAGTATATCTCATGGTCGGTGCCCAGAAGGACGAGGAAAGGAACGACAGTCTCTCAGACCACCGCTGCATCGCCGAAGGTTATGTGACCATCGTGATGCATACACTGGACACCACCGACCATGCGGAATGCGCTAGGCTCAGAGATGAAGGATTTGACGTAACATTCTGATAATGAAGTACTACATCATTGCCGGAGAGGCATCAGGAGATCTGCATGGATCAAATCTCATTAAAGGTCTCATGGCCAAGGATCCAGAGGCGCAGGTGCGCTGCTGGGGAGGCGAGCTCATGCAGAGAGCAGGTGGAGAGCTGGTACATCATTATAAGGAAGGCGCCGTCATGGGTACCACAGATGTGCTTGCGAAGGCAGGAAAGCTGCTGAACAATCTCAAGTCCTGCAAGGAAGACATCATGGGATGGCATCCAGACGTTGTCATCCTCATCGACTACCCAGGATTCAACTTCAAGATTGCCAAGTTCGCGCACCAGAAAGGCTTCAAGGTATTCTATTATATCGCGCCAAAGACCTGGGCATCCAGGGAAGGAAGAAACAAGAAGCTACGCGAGTATGTGGATAAGCTCTTCATAGTATTCCCATTCGAGATACCATATTTCGAGCAGAAGCGGATCCCATTCATCTACAAGGGAAACCCTCTCATCGACGCAGTGGATGGTCACGATTTCAAAAGGGTCTGCGACGGCAGGTACATCGCCGTCCTCGCCGGCTCCCGCAAGGGAGAGATCTCGCGCATGATGCCTATCTGCATGCAGGTAGCGGACAAGCTGGGCTGCGAGGTAGTCGTCGCTGGAGCTCCTGCGAGAAGCGAGGAAGACTATAAGCAGTACATCGGAGAGCGAAAGAATGTGAAGCTCGTATTCGGACGCACATACGATGTGCTCAAGTACGCAGACGCGGCTATCATAAACTCAGGAACTGCTTCATTGGAGGCGGCGCTCATCGGCACGCCACAGGTAGTCTGCTGGTCAAACTCCCCTGTCACCGTCTTCATTGGAAGAAAGATTCTGCGAGTGTTTGACCACATCAAATACATCTCCCTGGGAAACCTCATCATAGACAAGCTGGCGTTCCGCGAGCTCATCCAGGAGGATTTCAGTGTGGCCAATGTTACAGGTGAGATCCAGAGACTTCTGGAAGATGAGCCATATCGCCAGGCCATGCTTGACGACTACGCCCAGATAAGAAAAAAACTGGGCGGCACCGGTGCTTCCACCGCCGTCGCCCAAGCTATGATAGATGCTCTGCGCTAGCTTCTGTCGCCAAATATGGCTGTTCCGATGCGAACCATCGTAGAGCCGTTCTTCACCGCAAGGTGATAATCTCCTGACATACCTATAGACAGCTGATTGAAGTCCTTCAGCTCTGGGAACAGATCCACCAGATAAGCCATGAAGGAGTCTATCCTTTCGAAATCAGCATTGATTACCGACTCGTCTTCGGTGTGGGATGCCATGCCCATGAGGCCTCTGAAACGGATGCCAGGATACTTCTTCTGGCGTCCCTGATCATCCATGGAGCCGGTGACGGAGAAAAGAAGGTCAAGTATGTCTTCCTCATGGAAGCCTTGCTTGGTCTCCTCGGCGCCAAGGTGCAGTTCTAGAAGCACATCAATGACCCTGGAGTTTGCCCTCGCCCACTTATCTATCTCATCAAGAAGATGATGAGTATCGACTGACTGTACAAGTGAGGCATACGGCAGGACCATCTTAAGCTTATTTGTCTGCAGATGACCGATGAAATGCCACTCGATGTCAGGGCACTCGTCCTTAAGCTCCTCCACCTTCGCATTCATCTCCTGAGGTCTGCTTTCAGCAAAGACCCTCTGGCCAGCCGCATATGCCTCTCGGATACAGTCTGCAGGGTGGAATTTTGAAACTGCCACCAGTTTCACTCCTGATGGCAGTTCATTATAGATTCTTTCAAGATTATCCTTGATCATTTATCGTCTCTGATTTTTCTGCTGCTTCTGCATCTCCTGCTGCATTCTCTGCGCCTCCTCGAGACGCTGCTGCCACTTGGACTTCTTCTGAGGCTTGGACTCAGCTGCATGGATCTTCGCAAGGATAGCTTCTGGCTTCACGAAGAACTTTCTGAGGATCCAGTTCTGGAGCATCATGAAGAGGTTTGAAAGAAGATAGTAGTAGCTAAGCGCTGCAGAAAGGTTGTTACAGATGAAGAACATCATGATAGGCATCATCCATACAGTCATGAACTGCATGCTCTGCGCTGTAGGGTCATTTGATGCTGTCTGCTGCGATACTGTCATCTTCGAGTAGAACCACATGGTCGCAGCCATAAGGAGTGCGAACAGTGAAAGGTGATCTCCAAGAATAGGAATGCGCATACCATAATCAATGATGGAATCATAAGCAGAGAGGTCCTGACACCACAGGAATGGCTGCTGACGAAGCTCGATGGATGCAGGGAAGAACCTGAACATCGCCCAGAGGATAGGGAAAGTGAGAAGTGTAGGGAGGCATCCGCCCATAGGGCTGATTCCCGCCTTCTTATAGAGATCCATCTGCGCCTGCTGCTTCTTGAGAGCATCTTCCTGCTTAGGATACTTGGCATTCAGTTTCTCGATCTCTGGCTTGATGGCAGCCATCTTCGCAGATGAGAGATAAGACTTGTTCGTGAATGGAAGTACGACAATCTTGATCACGATGGTCATCAGAAGGATGATGAGACCGAAGTTATCGATGAACCTGTGGAAGAAGTTGAACAGCGGAATGATGACGTATCTGGTGAACCATGCTACAAGCCATCCACCGACTGTGATGATCTTCTCGTATGACTGTCCATATGTTCTCAGAGTCTGATAGTGGTTAGGGCCAAAGTAGAACTCGAATGGCACCTCTACCTTGTCTGCAGCCTTGAAGTCGCAGCGCATCTGAGCATCGCAAGCCATGAGGTTATGGCTCTCGTCTGTCTCAGGGAAGAAGTCAACCGACATCTGGCCGGAAGCAAACTCCTGAGGAGCTCTCATGATGGCTGAGAAGAACTGCTGCTGGAATGCTATCCAAGAAAATCTTGAATCCACTCTCTTAGAGCCGCTCTTTCCATTACCGAACTTCTCTGGCTTCTCGCCATTATGACAGTAGTTTACCTTTGAATACTGAGCCTCATTTCTATAGCCCTTCTCCATTCTAGGAACGACTACTGAATAGTCTACGTCGAATGATGTGACATTTCTAGGGATGACACCCTGCATTCCTACGAATGAAAGGAGGTTCTCTACTGCGTACTGGCCACTCTTGAGCACGTACTTCTGCTCGATATAGCCACCCTCAGCAAATGGGAGCCTCATCACGAGAGTGCTGTCAGTATGCTCAGCCACCTGGAAAGTGAAGTCAGCTGTATTGATAACCTTTCCAGCATAAAGAGTGATGTCATACTTGCATGAGCCTGGGTTAAATACCTGAAGGTCAGTCTGCTCGTATGTCTTATACTCCTTAAGCATGGCAGAATAAGGCTTCGCACCTCTGGTGGTGAAAGTAAGCTCTACCTTGTCGTTCTGGAGTACGATGTGCTCTTCAGGTGCAAGGTTCGCTGCATCAAGAAGGGAATCCTGATAGATGGAAACATGCTGCTGAAGAAGCTCGCCCTGGATGATCTCCATAGCTCTGGATCTCATGTCTACAGAATCTGACGAAAGTGTAGACACACTTCCCTGAGCTGCAGCCAGGGAATCCATCTGTGCCTGGAGGAAAGCTCGCTCATTATACTGTCTCGACTGGATGAGCGAGAATACAACTATAATGAGGGCAATAAGGAAAAAGCCAATGGATGTACTTCTATTCATTATTCAGCTGCCTCCTCTACCTTTCTGATCTTCTCCTCGAGCTCCTTAAGCTCCTGCTTTGAAGCGTCGATTCTCTCCTGCATCTGCTTGATAAGTGCCTCTGAGTTCTTTGACATTGAGAAGAAACCTATGTTATTCTCATATGTAGCGATATCCTGCTGAAGAGTATTATACTTCTGGATAAGGATGTCCTTCTCACTGCGTGGAGCACGTGCAGACCTGCCACCAGAACGCTGTGAGCGGCCGCCGAACTTAGCCTGCATAGCCTCCTTGAAGGCAGCGTAGATGGTATCCTTCTCCTTGAATGGAACGAAACCGATAGACTGCCACTTCTCGTTGAAAGCCTTCTGAGCGGCTGCGTCAGCCTCTGGATCAGCTGAAACGTATGCATTGATCTCCTCGATGACAGCCTTCTTCGCCTTGAGGTTTGAGTAGAAGTCATTCTCTGGCTTCGCCTGCTTGTCGCGCTCTGCGAAGAACTCGTCGCAAGCTGTGCGGAATCTCTTCCAGAGCTGCTCGCTCTTCTTTCTAGGCACTGCACCTATCTCCTTCCACTGCTTCTGGAGGCCAATGAGAAGGTCTGTGGTCTTCTTCCACTCGGTGCTGTTCTTGAGAGCCTCAGCCTGCTCGATGATAGCCATCTTCTTGTCGAGGTTCTCAGCCATGCTGTCCTTATACTGAGAATAGAACACTCTCTTCTTCTCGAAGAACTTGTCGCATGCTGCGCGGAAACGATCGTAAATCTTCTGGTTCTCCTTCTTAGAGGCGAAGCCGATGCCCTTCCACTGCTTCTGGATGTCCTCGATCTCCTTCGCGAGTGCATTCCACTCGTTTGACGAAGCAACCTCCTTCTCAGCGATAGCCTCTACCTGCTCGCAAAGGCGCTCCTTCGCTGCAAGGTTATCTGCCTGCTTGCCCTTCTGCTCCTCGAAGAATGCCTGATACTTCTTGTTGATGACTGAGGTAGCAGCCTTGAATCTGTCCCAGATCTGATCCCTGTACTCCTTAGCGACAGGACCGAACTCCTTCCACTGCTCGTGGAGCTTCTGGAGCTCACGGAATGCCTCCACCACATTCTCATTCTCAGCAAGCTTCTCTGCAGCCTGGCAGAATGCTTCCTTAGCCTCGAGATTCTTCTTGAAGTCGAGATCGCGAAGGTCTCTGTTTATCTTTACCATGTCGTAGAACTTCTCTACGCAATACTGGTACTGATCATTTACATCTCTATAGTTCTGAGCTGGAACTGGGCCGACTGCTCTCCAGCGAGCCTGAATGTCGCGGAATGCTGGGAATGTAGCATTTACATCCTCCTGGCTCTCAAGGAGTGCCTTGAGGTCCTCGATGACAGCGAGCTTCTTCGCGAGATTCTCTTCCTTCTCTGCGTCCTGCTGTCTGTTATACTCGGCGCGTTCTTTCTTGAAGGCGTTATACAGAGACTTGAATCCAGCCTCGATAGCCTCGAATGGATTTACCTTCTCATCCTCAGCCTGTGGTGCCTGTGATTCTTCTTCTACAGTGTCTGCAGATGGTTCCTCCACAGGAGCCTCGAATCCAGCCTCAGCCTTCTCCTTCGAGAGTTTCTTGTAGAATGCAGACTTGATGGCCTCGACTTCCTTCGACTTCTTCACTCTCTCGATGCCTTCACCGAGGGACTGGAAGATCTCCACAAGCTCAGCGAGTGTCTTCTCTGCATAATTAACCACTGGAGACTCGGTCTCAATAACGTTTTCCTTGTTTTCAAGTACATCTGAAGAGTTCAACTCCTCAGGAATGATAACTTCACTCATAATAATAGAGGTTCAAAAGTGTTTATTATAATAATGTCACGAAATGCAAATATACCTAAATTTGATTAAAAACACTAACTTTGCGTGACTAAAGGAACTATTTATGAGAATCGACATTTTGACCGTGGTCCCAGAGCTTCTCGAAAGCCCTCTCAGCCACTCTATCGTAGGACGCGCCATCAAGAAAGGTGTAGTGGAAATCCATGTCCATAACCTGAGGAAATATGGTCTCGGTCCACGAAAGAACGTAGATGACTATAACTACGGTGGAGACGCCGGTATGGTCATGATGGTGGAGCCTGTGTTCAGAATGATTGAGGAGCTCAAGTCAGAGCGTGACTATGACGAGGTGATTTACATGTCACCTGACGGAGACATACTCGATCAGGGCATTGCGAATGAGCTCTCTCTTAAGGGAAATATCATAATCCTCTGTGGACACTACAAGGGCATCGACCACCGCATCCGCGAGCATCTCATCACCAGGGAGATCTCTGTAGGAGACTATGTAGTGAGCGGCGGTGAGATACCGGCTGCGCTTCTGGCCGACAGCATCGTGCGCCTGATTCCTGGCGCCCTTACCGATGAGACATCTGCGCTGAGCGACTCCTTCCAGGATGACCTCCTCTCCCCTCCCGTATACACGAGGCCAGCAGAATTCAATGGCTGGAGGGTTCCAGACGTGCTTCTGAGCGGCAACCCTAAGCTCATCCAGGCATGGCAGGACGAGCAGGCTCTGGAGCGCACTAAGAGGCTGCGTCCTCATCTTCTTGAAAAAAACTCAAAATAATTTTGGAAGTATACAAAGTTTGACTACCTTTGTATCGTTAAAATAAATCGTTTAAAGACACTCGGCTCCTACTAGCTAGGAGTACTAACCAACAATAATTAGCCTTTTTAAGGTAAATACACTACTAACTAACTTATAAAGCCCGCAGTGATGCGGGCTTTATAATTATCTATATGTCAGTTATTTAAACTAGAATCCGTAGACTACTCCAGCACCTATCATCGGTCCCATTCCCAGTCCTATCTCAGCTATGAACTTCAGCTGCTTGGAACCTATGGACATGCCGACAGGAACCACATGATAGCCGAACTGAACTGAGACTGGAGCGCCTTCATCGATCCACTCAAGAAGAGGAATGACCCTGGTGCACAGGCCAGCCGAAACTCTACTGTACATTCCGAAGACATCTCCCTGGAACCAACGACCCTTCATAGAAGGCATGACGCTCAAGAAATTCACCCTTCCTGGTGGGACATCCGTAAACTTAAGGCTGCAGCTTTCATAGATCACTTCTGCGCCATATCCAAAATGACGATGGAAATTATGATAGTACTGAAAGCCGAAAGTGCCAGATGTTCCGACACGCTCCAGAACCACATCACCATCAGTCGCAATTCCTGTTATGACGGACCCTAGAACACCAGCCACACTGACAGCGACATAAGGGATACTGAGGCCGCCATATGTGAGCGACAGCTCGTTCTTAGGGTACTCCTGAGCAAGGGAGTTAAGGCCCATAAGGGCGCACAGTGCGCATAAGATAACTTTTTTCATCATTTGACTTTAACTAACTCTATTTCATACATTTTAGGCCAATTCTTTCCTGTGAGGTAGATCTTTCCACTCACTGGATCCTTGGCGATACCATTGAGTACATCAGTATCTGGCGTGCGCAGCTTCCTAGGGAGCAGCCCGGTGCAGTCGACGGTGGCCTCCACCACTCCGCTGGCAGGGTTTATGATCACAATCATATCGCTAAGGTATACATTTGCCCAGATCTTACCATCTATATATTCAAGCTCATTGAGCAGCTTTACAGGGCGGCCATCCATGGTGACCTTGACGGTTTTCTGCACCTTCAGGGACTCATCCATGAAGAACAGCGAATTCGAGCCATCCGAGGCAATGAGCTGCTTGCCATCCGTAGTGAGTCCCCATCCCTCGCGAGGGTAGGCAAAGGAGTTCTTGTACTCCAATGTCTTCGCGTCATACACAAACACCAGCTTGTTCGTCCAGGTGAGGATGTAGAGCTTGTCCTTGAAAATGATGGAGCCTTCCACAAAGTACTTCTTCGCGAAATCCAGCTTCTGGATAGGCTTGCCGTCTGCGAGATTCACCACCCTGAAGGTAGATATCCCATACTGACCGGTGCTCTCATAGAGCTTACCGTCATGGAAGAACAGGCCCTGTGTATATGAAGTGACATCGTGAGGATACTCCTTGAGTACCTTCACGCCGTAATGCGTGACCTTCGCCGAGCATGCCGAGCATGCGAGCGCTAGTGCACTGACGGTGATCAATTTTATCAATTGCTTCATTGTTCCAATGTTTATGGACGACAAATATAAGAAAAATGAGTAAATTTGCATCAGAAAGAAAAAGGCAGGGCGTTTCCGTCGCGGCCGCAAGGCTGAGGAAAGTCCGGACAGGGCAGAGCACCCCGCTGCGGAAAGCGCAGGTAGGAGTAATCTTTCGACAGCCGTAACAGAGAATGACCGCTGGTGACAGCAAGGGTGAAAACGCGAGGTAAGAGCTCACGACGGTGTGCAGCGATGCATATCGGGTACGGCACCGGGGCCTGCAAGACCAAATATACTGACAGATGAGGACTGCTCGTCCGATGTCAGGGGGTAGGTTGCGAAGATAAATGGCGGATCAAAACAGAAACCGGCTTATGGCTCAGCCTTTACGCACAGGAAGCATCTGGATGGCCAGATGCTTCTTTCATTTTCTGACGCAATTTCTTCAATTTTTTAAACCATTTAAAGAAAGAAATCATTAAGTTTGTATGTTTAAACATACATCACTAATGAATAACCATCAGGATTTCGATGTTATCGTCATCGGTGGAGGAATCACCGGTGCGGGAACAGCAAGAGATTGCTCCATGAGAGGCCTCAAGGTTCTCCTTATCGAGCGCCACGATATAGCGAATGGCGCTACCGGTAGAAACCATGGCCTTCTTCACAGTGGAGCCAGATACGCAGTCAAGGATGCAGAGTCTGCAGAGGAGTGCATCAAGGAGAACCAGATTCTTCGAAAGATCGCTTCGCACTGTGTAGACGACACCCAGGGACTTTTCATCACTCTCCCTGAAGACGCCGACACAGGCTACGGACTGGATTACCAGAAGACCTTCGTGGAGGCTTGTCTCAAGTCTGGAATCAGTGCCAAGGTCATTGATCCGAAGGACGCCATAAGGATGGAGCCTTCAGTAAACCCTACCCTGATCGGCGCTGTACAGGTGCCAGACGGCTCTGTCGATCCTTTCCGTCTTTGTTCTTCAAATGTTGTGGATGCCCAGCTCCATGGAGCTAAGGTACTCACATACACAGAAGTGACCGGTTTTCTCAAGAATGGCGACACCATCGAAGGCGTGAAGGTCAGAAATGCCATCACAGGCGAAGAAGCCGAGTATCGCGCTCCTGTGACTGTGAATGCCGCTGGTATCTGGGGCCATAACATTGCCCAGATGGCTGGCGTGAACATTGGCATGTATCCTGCGAAGGGCGCGCTGCTGGTATTTGCTCATAGAGTGAACAATGTAGTGATAAACCGCTGCCGCAAGTCAGCCGATGGCGACATCCTCGTTCCTGGCGACTCTGTCACCGTGATCGGAACCACCTCGACCAAGGTTCCTTTCGAGGAGTGCGACCACATGCACGTCACCCCAGAGGAAGTGGATCTGCTGCTTCGTGAGGGCTGCGCGCTGTGCCCTAGCCTCGCGACCACCAGAATCCTGCGTGCATACGCAGGCGTCAGACCTCTCGTGGCTGCCGATGACGACCCTACAGGTCGTAGCATCAGCCGCGGTATCGTCTGCCTTGACCATGAGACACGCGATGGCGTGAAGGGTTTCATCAGCATCACCGGAGGCAAGCTCATGACCTACCGCCTCATGGCGGAGATCGCCACCGATGCTGTATGTAAGAAGCTGAATTCTTCAGCGCAGTGTCAGACTGCCACTACCCCACTCCCTGGCTCTGAGACATCTGGAGTCAAGGAAGTCTCAAAGAAGCTCTGGGGAAGCGCCACACAGGGACAGAAGGCCGCCGCTGGCCGTCTGGGCTCCAGAGCAGCTGAAGTGGAGTTCAGTTCCCCTGAGGACAAGCAGCTCGTCTGCGAGTGTGAGAATGTTACCCTCGCAGAGATCAAATACGCAGTCAAGCACCTTAATGTAAATACAATGGAGGACCTTCGTCGCCGTACGCGCGTCGGCATGGGTACCTGCCAGGGCACCTTCTGCATCCATAAGGCTGCGAAGGCGCTTGCCATCGCGAAGGGCGAGCCAGAGAGCGCTGACAAGCTCGCAGCCGACTTCCTCGATGAGAGATGGAAGGGTATGAAGGCTGTAGGCTGGGGCGACACACTCCGCGAGATGGAGTTCATGCAGAAGGTTTACAAGGCTGGAAAGCCAGACACTTATAAGGATTAGAGGGTATGAAATTCGACGTTATCATCATAGGAGGCGGCCACGCAGGCTCAAGAGTAGCTTGTGGGCTTCAGGACAGCGGACTCAAGTGTGCTGTCATTACTTCAGGAAGGTCTATCCATGGCACTACCCTCGCCGGATTCGAGAAGAAGGGCGGTATCGTATTTGCGGACGACCAGATCACAAACACCTGTATCCAGGACTCCAAGATAGTCTGTGTCAGGACAGAGAAGATCGGACAGATAGCTCTTGAGGCTGAGCATTACGTCATCGCGACAGGAAAGTTCTTCTCCAAGGGTCTCGTGGCAGACATGAAGAAGGTCTGGGAGCCTATCTTTGGGCTCGACGTAGAGTACAATGAGGATAGGAGCGCATGGTATGCGGAGAGTTTCGCTGACCATCAGCCATTCCTCGACTTCGGAGTGAAGGTGGATGAGTCATGCAGACCATCCATCGAGGGGAAGACAGTTAAGAATCTCTACGCCGTCGGAGAGATCCTTGCAGGAGTAAGCTGCGCAGAGAAAGACGATCTCGCAGCAGTAGATGCCGGCGCAGACAAAGTCATTGACATCATAAAAGCTCAGTAATATGCAGGAAATCAATCTCAGCGAACATAATTTCGAGCAGTGCCAGAAGTGTGGCATCTGCAACGATGTCTGCCCTATGATGGCAGCAAATCCTGCGTATCCAGGCCCTAAGCAGGCTGGTCCTGATGGCGAAAGATACAGACTCAAGGACAAGGAGTTCTACGACTACGCTCTCAAGTACTGCCTTAACTGCAAGAGATGTGAGGTAGCATGTCCTTCGGGCGTGAAAGTACCTGACATCATCCAGTCAGCAAGGGAGAAATACAATGAGCACAAGAGCGTGAAGCTTCGCGACATGATGCTTGCCAGCACAGATCTCATGGGCACCATGGTACGTCCTGTCGCACCTATAGCAAACACAGTGCTCGGATGGGGCATCACGAAGTCCGTCCTCGACGGCGTCATGGCCATTGACCACCGCAGAACCTTCCCTAAGTATTCTGGAGAAGGTTTCGAGAGATGGTTCAGAAAGAAGGCTGCCGCATCACAGGCATCATACAAGCACCAGGTAAGCTATTTCCATGGTTGCTATGTAAACTATAACTATCCACAGTTAGGTAAGGACTTCGTGACAGTGATGAATGCTCTCGGTTACGGCGTGAACCTACTGGACGGAGAGAAGTGCTGTGGTGTAGCGATGGTTTCTGCCGGCATGTTCGACAAGGCCAGGAAGAACGCAGAGAATAACATCAAGGTCATCTCAGACGCGAAGGGAGAGAAGGTACTCACCACGTCCACCTCATGTACACTCATGATGCGTGACGAGTACAAGGAAGTCCTCGGTATGGACAACTCATCAGTAAGAGATTCCATCGTTCTCGCACTCAAGTTTATCTACGAGCTGGTAGATCAGAAGAAGGTGAAGCTGGTCTTCAAGAAGGACTACAAGGCGCGCGCAGCATACCACGTACCTTGCCATATGGAGAAACTCGGCTGGAGCATCTTCACCCGTGAGCTTCTCGGCATGATACCTGGTCTGGAGCTCATCCTCCTTGACTCAAACTGCTGTGGTATCTCAGGTACCTTTGGATTCAAGAAAGAGAACTATGAGATCTCTCAGAAGATTGGACAGCCACTCTTCGAGCAGATTAATTCAGTCGCACCAGATTTCGTAGCATGCGAGTGTGAGACCTGTAAGTGGCAGATAGAGATGAGCACCGAGTACAAGGTCAAGAACCCTATCTCTATCCTTGCAGAAGCTCTTGACCTTGAAGCTACTGCAGAAGCTAACAGATAGTCCGGGACAAATATATAGTGATAGAGGATGACCGTCAAGGCCATCCTCTATTATTATTAGAAGTTCTTTCTGATTTCGATTCTCTTCCGCAGAGCGCTCGCATTGACTACCTGGGAGTCTGACTCAGACTGATTCAGCCACTCGACTGCTAGATCGTACTCACCAAGCATGTAGCATGCGACGGCTACGTTATACTCAAAGCATGACCTGGAATGAAGGTTCTTCGTCTTCACCAGTCGAAGCCAGATCTCAAGAGCATTCTCCCACTTCATCTCTGATGCCAGCTCGACAGCCTTCATGGAAGCCTCAGTGTCGAAGTAGTACACTGTATAGTACTCATTGTTCCAAGTACTGATGAAGTTGTCAGCCATCTTCTTGCCAATGGCTTCTGCAAGCTTCACGCTCTTCTTGATCTGAGAACTATCGAAAGGCTCAGTAGTGACAGGAACCTCTGCACGTGCATAAACCCTGTATACAGAGTCCTTGCCCATGGTGTCGTAGGCATACAGGCCAGCATTGACCTTAGGCTTACCAGACTCGATATAGAAGTCTGGAGTGTCCACGAGGAAAAGCACATCTGGTCCCAGATCGGTCGCCAGCAGAGCCATCGAGTCGAGGCTTGAGTAGTCTCCTGACAGTTTCTCCATACTATATACCTGCACAGCTGAGGCACCACCGAAGTAGTCATCCTCAAGACTGCAGGCTACTGCGTCTGCCACCCTATTATTGAAGAGTGTATCAGAGCATTCCTTATCATGAAGATAGAGGACAGCGATATCCTTGCCCACAGGAGCAAGGCCTGACTTTGATGGATATCTCATCCCCACGAGCATGGTATATGTGGACGGGCCACATGATGTCAGCAATGCCAATGCAGCGAAAGCCGAGATGAACTTTTTCATATTCCTGATCTTTTATAGTTCCACAAGTTCCGCAGCGAGGTCATACATATCGGCGGAGAGGATCTTCACGGTGATGAACTCCCCTATCAATGAATAAGGGTCCACATCGTCAAAAGCCTTCGCGTCGTACTTGACAAGTATCTCGCCATCTACTTCAGGGCTCTCGGAGCGGCTGCGGCATACGAGGACTCCATCCACGAAGTCATCCACCATCACCTTCTCCACATCGCCCACACGGGACTGGTTACATTCAAGAGATATGCCACTCTGGAGCTCCATGAGAGCGTCCAGACGGGCTTTCTTAGTCTTTTCCGAAATGCTGTCCTTGAAGTTCTCTGCGCCATAGGTACCTTCCTCTTCAGAATAGGTGAAAGCACCAAGACGCTCGAAACGAGCTTCACGGACAAACTCAAGGAGCTCTTCAAACTCCTTCTTGCCCTCTCCAGGATGTCCCACGATCATGGTGGTCCTGAGCACCACTCCCGGCACCTGGTCGCGCAGTTTCTGGATGAGCTCCCTTGTCCATGCGCTGGTCACATGACGATGCATCTTATCCAGGAGCTTGTCTGAGATATGCTGGAGCGGAATATCCAGGTACTTGCAGACCTTAGGGTTACTAGCCATCTGGTCAAGCACATCCTGTGGGAAATCTGCCGGGTATGAGTAATGGATGCGTATCCACTCGATGCCATCGATGGCAGAAAGCCTCTGCAGAAGCTCGCCAAGGCAGCGCTTATGGTAGAGGTCAAGGCCATAGAACGTGGTATCCTGGGCAATGAGCACGAGCTCCTTGACACCCTGCGACACCAAGAATCTGGTCTCAGCCTCAAGTGTCTCCATCGGCACGGACCTATGCGCTCCCCTGATGTAAGGGATCGCGCAATATGAGCACCTTCTGTCACAGCCCTCTGAAATCTTCAGGTAGGCGTAGCCACGATGCGGGCCAGAAAGGACTCTTTTCGCATCAAGCTCACGGTCCGGAGTAGCGCCAAGAGCCTTCACGATAGGATCCAGCTCACGCGCGCCGAACCATGCGTCGACCTCAGGGATGAGGTCTGGCAGCTCTGTAGGATACCTCTGCGAAAGGCAGCCGAACACCATGAGGCGGCCGACAAGGCCATCCTTCTTTCGCTGCGCGGCCTGAAGTATGGCCTGGATGGACTCTTCCTTCGCATCACCTATGAAGCCACAGGTGTTCAGCAGCAGGCAGTCCACTGCCCTATCCTCTCCTTCAGGGACTATTTCATACAATCCTTCTACCTGGGCAAGAATATGCTCAGTGTCCACTGTGTTCTTCGAGCAGCCAAGTGTAAGGATCTGGAGAGTCTTCATTCTGATTATGCGTTTTCTTCCTCAGTCTGCTCTGCCTCTTCTGCACCTTCCTCCTCGAAATCGAGAGATGCGAAGTTCTTGAGCTCGTTGTACCAGTCAACCACCTTCTTCATGTGTGAGACATAGAAGCGGTCAGCGTCGTAGTTAGGGATAGCCTTCTCGAAGAGAGCCTTGAGCTCGTCTGAAGATGCCTTGGAGGTAGGTGCATCAGCCTCACCAAGCACAGCCTGGAGTGCGAGGAACACCTCCTGGAGCTTCATCTCACCCTCTGATGTGTAGATAGCGATATCAGCGAGAGTAGTGATGCGGCTCTTCATGTCAAGAGCGGTTCTGGCCTTTGTCTCGAGGGCCTCGGCGATGACGCCGTTACGAGCCTGGGCAATATAAAGGAACAGGCCATGCTTGCCTGTAACTGAAAGGATTCTTGCGAGATTTGTTTTCATATTTAAACTTGTTTGTTTCGAATTTACAAATATACTCATTTTTCTGAGAAGATGAGCCAACGCCCTGTCAGTCTCAGCGTAAAGTTCCTGAAGACCGGAATCATTGGCGATCACAGCATCCACAAGCGACATGTCGAAATGCTGCGCCTGAATGCGGGCAGCGATGGCCTCACGCGAAGCGCCATCTCTCTCACAGGCACGGGTGATGCGAAGCTCCAGCGGAGCGTCGACGTAAGCCACCGCGTCTGCCAGTTCACGGAACATCTTGATGCCCAATGCTATAGCCGATTCCATGACGACGACATCAGCACCTTTCTGCTGCTCGCGCCAGTCGAGGAAATCCTGAAGTACGGCAGGATGAACAAGGGCATTCAGCCGCGACAGCGCATCTGCATCACCGAACACCTTGGACGCCAGCGCCTTCCTGTCCAGCCTGTCATCTGGGCCAATGACCTCGTCCCCGAACTCCTCTCTCACAGCCTCGAGCAGGGACGCAGATGAGTCATACAGCCCCTTGGCACGGGAATCCGAGTCATAGACTGGGTAGCCCTTGCTGCGAAGGTAAGCTGCGACTACAGACTTGCCACTGCCGATGCCGCCTGTAAGTAGTATGGTTTTCAAGATGCTATCTGGATGATTCTACGCACTCAACTATCTGAGGATCAAGTGCATAATCGATAATGGATGAAGGCATGGAAGAGACCTTCGGGATACAGTGTCCGTTTATGGACTTCGCGAAATCCGCATAGTCCACGTAGAGCCTTATGTTGTCTGTAGGGTCACTGCTGAGCGGGAACACGCACCTGAAGACTGCTGTGGCAGAAGAAGGAAGGATCGCGAGGTTCTTGCCTGCAGGAACATTCCTTGGCTCTATCTTGAGCTCCTTGACGACTTCCACATATCTCGTGACATCCAGCGCGTAATGGACATGGCTGGCCGAAATCCTGACGCCAGTCTGAGGCTCAAGCTGCACCGTGCCATGAAGGCTGGAAGATATGTTCTTCTGCGATATGGTGCGGGTAAGCACCCTGTCCACAGCCTCTATGACAGAAGGCTCTCCGTACACGAGAACAGAATCTGGGGTGACCTGGATTCCGCCGCCCATGGACATGTACTGAGGCTTGAAACCCAGCACCGCAATGGCCTGTACAGGCACTTTCTTATGATTCTCAACCGGGAACCTGAACTGGAACCTGGATGACATGAAGGACTCCAGCTGTACCTCATCGCCGTAAAGCTCCTTGATGTAGCCGCTGAGGGCATTTGCCGAAATCACGAAATCATTGTCATCAAGATGCTGGAAATCGGAGGCGTCGAAGACTATATGCTTCGGCGGCATCCTCCTGCTCAGGCTCATGCGCATGAGGTGGAAGCCGGAAAGGCGGCAGCGCGCGCTGATGGACACGGAGTTTGAGGAAACCTGCGCGTGCCCTTCTATGCTCGACTCCGCGATTACGGGCACGCTGATCTCCTGCGAATAGTTCAGGGACAGGTTCTGTATGAGCCAGATACTGAACGCCAACAGGAGAGATATGCCGAAAAGCGCAAAATCCCTCCCGTTATCCTTTAGCCTGGCGAGCAGCCTGGTATACAGCATGCCCATCTCAGTTTACTGCTGGGCAGTGAAATCCTTCTGGATAGACTGCTTGTCCACTCTGAGCTTGGTGTCACCGTCCACCTTGATGAGGATGGTGCGCTCGCTGATCTCGTCTACGGTGCCGTAGATGCCACCTGCAGTCACTACCTTGTCGCCCTTCTTGAGCTCGCTGCGGAACTTCTCAAGAGCCTTCTGCTGCTTGCGCTGAGGAAGGATCATGAATACGTACATAACGACAAAGATGAGGATCATCATGATCCAGAATGACCACTGGCTGCCTGCAGCTGCGTTTGGCTGAGCCTGAAGTGCGAAATAAAGAATGCTCATTGCTAATGTTATTTTTTACAAATCTATTAATTCCAATCCAAAAAGTCAACTATACCAGGCCCTTGCCTGTCTTCACGATCTCACCCTCCTCGATCTTTTTCTTGATGATGGTGTCAAGGAGTCCGTTCACGAATGAGCGGCTCTTAGGGGTGCTGTAGAACTTGGAAATGTCGACATATTCGTTGATAGTCACCTTCACAGGGATCTCAGAGAAGCACTTGGCCTCAGCGAGTCCACAGAGAACGAGGACCTTGTCGATGGTCACGAGACGCTCTCCATCCCACTTAGGCACAGCCTCGGCGATGTACTGTGAGAACTTCTCGAAATTCACATAGGCAGTGCGTACCACGCCGCTGACAAACGCCTTGTCGCTCTCCTGGCCTGCCTTAGGCGCCATCTCGCTCTGGTATAGAGGTGGCAATGACCACGCGCGACCGGCGGCGAGATCCTCCATGGTGCGGCAGCAGTATGTGAGGGCATAGCCGAGGTCATCGATCCAGAACAGTGACATATCCTCAAGTATGCCGTCGAGATCAGCGCTGTCCATGAACTCCTCCTCGAAGATCTTCACGAAAAGCTCGGCATCCTGCTGGAGTGAAGACTCTGGAGACGCCATGTACTCTGCGAAATACTCCTTCGATCTGATGGAGTCGTAGAGCTTTCTGAGGAACACGTCGAACTGGTCCCATGAAAGCTTGGACTTGGATATGATCTTTGTGAAATCTGGATCCTGGGTAAGAATACGGTAGATGGAGTTGTTCACGAACTTCATGTTCGGGTTCTTCTCTTCCTCCGTAGGGTTGAATTTCGACTTCGCGGCCTCTATCCTTCCCCTGGCCTCCTCAACGAGTGGCTTCACCACAGAAAGCATGAAAAGGTACAGGGTACGTGTAGACTGGCACGAAATCTCCAACTGAGCCTCCACATCCTTGAGTGACATGGATGGATTCTCAGCGTATGCGTAGATGGCCTTGAAGGCCTTAATGCGCAGGATTCTTCTATTAAGCATAATATTTCAAACAAAAACTCCACAAAGATAACATTAGAAATGGAAAAAAATTATACATTTGCTAATAAAAAACACGCAAATCATGTACAGAGAGGATTTTGACAAGTTCAATGGACTGGACCGTAACTCGGACGACATCTATTCGAAGCCTATCAGGGCTGGAAAGAGAACCTATTTCTTTGACGTCAAGGCCACCAGAGGAGAGAAGGACTACTATCTTACCATAACAGAAAGCAAGCGCCGCACCGAAAGCGACGGAAGCTACTCTTACGATAAGCATAAGATCTTCCTGTACAAGGAGGACTTCGAGAAGTTCACTGAGGGACTCGAGGAAGTCATCTCCTTCATCAAGGCGAAATGCCCTGAGGCACCGGTTCATGATGAGGCTCAGCCAGAATCGAAAGAATGGACGATAGAATAGAAAGAATCCACGCAGCCGCCAGGTTCGTAAGCGAGAAGATTGGCGGAGCGACCCCACTTGCAGGCATCGTGCTCGGCAGCGGCCTCGGAAAGCTTGCCGACATGATAGAGGATCCCATTGTCATCCCATATAAGACCATCCCGGGCTTCCCTGTATCCACAGCTGTGGGCCATAAGGGAAACTACATCTTCGGAAAGCTGGGCGGCAAGCCTGTGCTTGCCATGCAGGGAAGGTTCCACTACTACGAAGGCTATTCGATGGAGCTCGTCACCATCTCGATAAGGGTGATGAAGGTGCTCGGGGTGCAGTATCTGTTTGTGTCCAATGCAGCCGGAGGCACGAACCCATCCTTCAAGGTGGGTGACCTCATGATTATCAAGGACCACATAAACATGCTGCCGAATCCTCTCATCGGTCCGAACATGGACGAGTTCGGACCACGCTTCCCTGACATGACATGCGCATACGATAAGGGATTGATAGCCAAAGCATTGGACATAGCGGAAAAGATGGGAACCAAGCTCCAGCAGGGCGTGTATTTCGGCACCACCGGTCCTACCTATGAGACCCCTGCCGAGGTGAGGTTCTTCGCCTCCGTGGGAGCAGATGCGCTCGGTATGTCCACTGTCCCTGAGGTCATCGTGGCCAGACACTGCGGCATCATCGTCTTCGGCATGTCATGCATCACGAACATCTCAAACACCGACACCGTGGCCGGCGTCCTGAATGACGGCGACGATGTGGTGAGCCAGGCCAATGCTGCCGCAGATCGTATGTCGGAGATATTCAAGCAAATAATAGCTTCATTGTAAAGTATAGCTTTGATTAAAGAGATTTAATTGCTATATTTGCCTTGTTAAGCGAATTGGATAGAGATGTTAGAGCAGATTCGAACTAATTTCGAGCGACTTATCGCCAAGTACGAGACTGAGAAGCAGAGGGCGGACAGGCTTTCTGCTCAGCTTCAGGACGTACTTGCATCCAATGAAGCCTACAAGAAGCACATTACCGAGCTAGAGAGACAGATAGATGATCTCAAGTTGGCAGAGGCATTCCTTGCTACTGGCGACAGCCATACAGAGGCCAAGGAGCGCATCACCAAACTTATAAAGGAGATAGATAAATGCATCTCCTTGATGGAAAAGTAGAAGAAGTATGGACCAGAGCATTAAAGTGATCATTGGCGGAAAGGACTACCCCCTGAAGGCATCATCTCCCGAGATGGAGCATTTCATGAGGATAGCCGCGGAGCAGATCAACCAGAAGCTGGAGACATATAACGCCAAGTACCCGGATCTCTCCGTGGCTGACAAGCTGGCGTTTGTGTGTCTGCAGGAGGCTGTGAACCGTCTGTCAGCACAGAAGAAGATCGCGAACATGAATGCCGAGGTGGACTCCTTCCTTAACGAGACCAGTACATATCTGCAGAAAATAGAGACCAAATAAGGGTCGCCAGTTAAATTGCTGAAAACAACAAGTTCCACGGAACCGGGTAACTCGAGTTATCGATAGCAAGCCTTTTAAGTAAGGAAGCCTGAAATATGCTTGGAGCCCAAATCGTATATGTCTAGAATTTTTCTGACAGACGGCTGGCGACTTTTTCAGATACCGGTATAGCTTCTTCTAGGGGAGCTATACCGGTTTTTTTGAAAACATAAACCATATACGATATATGACGATCTTATTCTACATTTTAGCTGCGCTGGCAGGAGCTGCCATCGCGCTGGCTATATACATATTCCTCCACAAGAGAGCCTTGAATGGCAGGAAGGAGCAGATTCTCGAGAAAGCCGAGATGGAGGCTGAAAACATCAAGAAGGAGAAGATGCTCCAGGCCAAGGAGAAGTACCTCCAGCTCAAGAGCGAGCACGAGCAGTACGTAAACGAGAAGAATGCCCAGATCAAGGACGGAGAAAACAGGATCAAGCAGAAGGAGAACTCATTGAACCAGAAGAATGAGGACCTCAACAAGAAGCTCAGAGACGCTGATTCTGCCAAGCAGTCTTACATTGCACAGAAGGAGAATCTTGAGAGAAAGGCCGATGAGTACGAGAAGCTCACAGCCCAGGTGAACAAGCAGCTCGAGGCTATCGCTGGCATGACAGCAGTGGAGGCTAAGAATGTGCTCATGGAGAACATGAAGGCTGAGGCTCGTACAGAGGCTCAGGCATACATAAACGACACCATGGACGAGGCTCGTCTGAACGCCGCGAAGGAAGCGAAGAGAATCGTGATCAACACCATTCAGAGAACAGCCACTGAGACTGCCATCGAGAATGCAGTGACCACCTTCCCTATCGAAAACGATGAGATCAAGGGACGTATCATCGGACGTGAGGGTCGAAACATCAGAGCCCTGGAGGCTGCCACAGGTGTGGAGATCGTCGTAGACGACACACCGGATGCCATCCTTCTTTCGGCATTTGATCCAGTACGCCGCGAGGTGGCAAGACTTGCCCTTCATCAGCTTGTTGTGGATGGTAGAATCCACCCTGCACGCATCGAGGAAGTAGTGACCAAGGTACAGAAGCAGCTTGAGGACGAGATTCTTGAGACCGGTAAGAGGACATGTATCGACCTCGGTATCCACGGTCTTAACATAGAGCTTGTGAAGCTCATCGGTCGTATGAAGTATCGTTCTTCATATGGACAGAACCTTCTCCAGCACTCACGAGAAGTGGCAAACATCTGTGCGATCATGGCTTCTGAGCTCGGTCTCAATCCTAAGATCGCGAAGAGAGCAGGACTTCTCCACGATATCGGTAAGGTATCAGAGATGGACCCAGAGCTTCCTCACGCTATGCTCGGTATGAAGATCGCTGAGATGTACAAGGAGAAGCCTGAGATCTGCAACGCCATCGGTGCTCACCACGAGGAGGTAGAGATGACATCCATCATCGCTCCGCTTGTACTCGTCGGAGATGCCATCTCAGGTGCACGTCCTGGTGCACGTCGTGAGGTCATCGAGTCATACATCAAGAGACTCAAGGGCATGGAGGAGCTCGCTGCAGCATATCCAGGTGTCACCAAGTCATACGCTATCCAGGCCGGACGTGAGCTTCGCGTGATCGTCGGAGCTGAGGAAGTAAGCGACGACGCAGCTGCAAGACTCTCTGGCGATATCGCACAGAAGATCCAGGAGGAGATGACCTACCCAGGTCAGGTGAAGATCACCGTCATCAGAGAGACACGCTCTGTCGCCTATGCAAAATAATCTTCCATTGAAAATGAAAAGAACACTTATATCGATACTGGCTACATTTGCAGCCAGTATCCTTTTGTTTACACTGCCTTCTGCTGCCCAGGGCCCATTTGGCAGCGATCCGGACAAGACCATTGCCTGGACTGTAGAGTCAAATGCCACAGCAAACGAGGGTGAGTATGAGATTATCCTCAAGGGCAGCATTGAGAGTGGCCTTCACACTTACAGCCTCAGTGACAACACATCCGCTACCGTGGTAAGCTTCACCCCATCGGAGGGTGTCAGCCTGATCGGTTCAGCAGAGGAGCTCTCAGACGTCCTCGAGGAAGAAGGCATGAAGGTGGTCTATAACGAGGTCATCATCCGCCAGCTCGTGAAGGCTGAAAATGGTGGCAAGGTAAGCATCTCAGCAGAGTGGATCTGCTGCAGCGACACTTACTGCTCCCCTCTCGGCGCATGGGAAGGCGATGTGACTGTAGGAAACCCTACCGTGATCACAGCAGCAGAGCCTAAGAATTCAGAATCAAGTAGTTCCACCTGGGCTCTCATCCTCGAGGCCATACTCTGGGGATTCGCCATGCTGCTTACTCCTTGCGTGTTCCCAATGGTTCCGATGACAGTCTCTTTCTTCATCAAGGGATCGTCAAATCCAGCGGCAGGACGCTTCAAGGCGGCCATGTACGGCTTGTTCATCGTCCTTCTCTACACCTTGCCTATCTCGCTGATCATCGCCATCACCAGACTTGTGGGCGGTGACGCAGTGACCGCAGACATCTTCAACTGGCTCGCGACACACTGGCTGCCAAACATCATCTTCTTCATAGTGTTCATGATCTTCGCGGCCTCATTCTTCGGAGCCTTCGAGATCACATTGCCGTCATCTCTTGTCAACAAGAGTGACGCGAACTCAGACAAGAAAGGCCTTGCCGGCGTGTTCTTCATGGCACTCACACTCGTGCTTGTGTCATTCTCATGCACAGGCCCTATCGTGGGCACAGTACTCATCAAGTCGACTGCAGGTGAGTTCTGGACACCGATGGTGACCATGCTCGCTTTCTCGATAGCGTTTGCATTGCCATTCACCATCCTCGCACTCTTCCCATCACTTCTCAAGAAGCTCCCGAAGAGCGGCGGCTGGCTGAATTCTGTGAAGGTAGTACTCGGTTTCATCGAGGTCGCACTGGGATTCAAGTTCCTCAGCACAGCTGACCAGACCTACCACTGGGGACTGCTCGACCGTGAGGTATACCTCGCTATCTGGATTGTCTGCTTCACTCTCATGGGGCTCTACCTTCTCGGAAAGCTCAGATTCGCGAATGACTCCCCTCTCGAGTACATCTCAGTGAAAAGACTCGCACTTGCGATAGGAGTATTCTCGTTCGTGGTATACATGATCCCAGGTATGTTCGGTGCCCCTCTGAAGGCCCTTTCAGGATACCTCCCTCCTATCGAGACTCAGGATTTCAGAATACCTAATCTCGCTGAAGGTGAGATGCTTCCGGTGCAGAACCAGGAAGCTGGCACAGATGGAGAACTGCTGGAGCTGCCTCATGGACTTCTGGCTTACGACAGCATAGAGAAGGCACTTGAGGCTGCCAAGGTAAGTGGTAAGCCTGTATTCGTGGACATCACAGGCCACGGCTGCGTGAACTGCCGCGAGATGGAGGCGAGGGTATGGAGTGATCCGAAAGTGCTGAGCATCCTGAAGGAAAAATATATCATGTGCGCGCTCTACACAGACGACAAGATGAAGCTTCCTGAGGACAAATGGATAACCACAGAAAGCGGCAAGGTCCTCAAGGACGTAGGCCGCGTAAACTCGCAGATAGTTCGCGAGCGTTTCGGAGTGAACGCGCAGCCGAACTACGCGCTACTCTCCCCTGCCGGAGAGCTCATGGTCCCAGTAAGGGGCTACGACCTCGACATCGACGGATTCGTGAAGTTCCTAGAGAGTGGACTTGGGAAATAATGGACGGTGCTGAGAGCGCCTGAACTCCTTCTCGCGCTCATGCATCATCTTCTGAGTGTCCTGAGACATACAGAAGTCGCAGAAACGCTCCCAGATATACGATATGGCCTGCCCTGATGGGTGGGCCATATCTTCTGCATAGAAGCGGTAGTCGCGCAGCTCATCCATCATTATCTCATACGCAGGGAAATAATCCGATACCTCACGGAGGCTGTCGACCGCAAGTAGAAGGGATGACTTCGAGAGAGTGTTCTGATGCGCTCCATCAGACATATGGCGGATAGGGCTCACGGTGAAGATGAACTCTTTCTCTGGATGAGCCTTCACCATACGGGCGAGCAGGGCTGCAGTCGTGCTCGCGTCCAGCCTTTCGCGGGTAAACTCCGCGGCTGGACGCTTCAGGCAGTTCGCCACGATCTCTCCAGTCTCCACGTGTCTGTAGCAGAAGGAAGTGCCCAGGGTGACGATCACTTTCGTGGCGCTCTGCCAGAAAGTGGAGGCATCCGCCAATGCCTGATTTGCATTCGCGAGGAACTCCTCCTCTGTCGGCATGGCCATGAGAGTGTGATGACTGAAGGAGCAGACAAGCCCGGCACCTGCGCCCATCTCGACGCATTCGCGAGAAGAGAATGGGATGCCGCTGTCCAGGCGGGCGATCGCATTGGCCAATGTCACAGGATTATACAGAGTGCCGAAAGGGTTTGCGCACACGTCGAAACCCGCAGCCTGGAACTTCTGGGCTACATTGTCCGCGAAGCAGCTTCCAAGCAGCATGATATGGTCTTCATATGATATAGTGGTACGCGCTGGTGCGAACTCCACCGGTGTCTGCAGTCTAAGCATCCTGAAAATCTATTTGTTTCTGCAAAAATAAGATATCTCACAATAATTCAGTAACTTTGAAGGACTAATTTATACCATAAATGATATTCAGGAAAAGCCTCATATTTGTGCCAATGCTTCTGCTCTCGCTGTCAGCCAGCGGACAGAGCATGTTCGGAGACCTGTTCTCCGGCTGGCCGTTCGGTGGCTCACGCGCCCCTGCGCTGACCCAGAAGGACCCCGTTTCCTTCGAGTACGACATAGCCTATAAGTACGATTTCTTCAACATGGAGTTCGATGCTTCGCACGGAAGCATTGTCCCTTCATCCACCATACACACCTCTGTCATGACCCCGTCAGTGGGCATCAGCGTACTGCAGAGCGAGACCGTGGCGCACAGGCTCATGGTGGGTATAGACATCGCGAAGAACATGGGTGAGAACCCTGTCAGGAATACCATCTTCGCCCCGGATGAGGGCGACATGAGGCTGGAGAACACACGCCTGCTGCGCGAGGTCACCCTCTACTACAGGGCGCAGGCCATACTCGGCAAGGGCCTTTTCACCGCCTACGCTGGAGTGTTCCCACGCAGATTCACCCAGGGCGAGTACAGCGAAGCCATCTTCTCCGACATGTACAAGGTGCTCGACAGAAACCTGGAAGGCATGATGCTTCAGTATAGGACTGCGAGGATGAATGCCGAGCTGGCGTGTGACTGGTTCAGCAAGTACGGAGTCGACAGAAGGGAGAAGTTCCAGATCTTCACCGCTGGAGAGTATGAGTTCACACCTTGGCTCTCAGCCGGCTGGGACGGCAGCATGCTTCATTTCGCTTGCTCTGAGAGCGCAAACATTGTCGCATACAATAACATGCTCGACGTGTATCTCCGCCTTGACCTTTCGCATAGCACGCACATGGATGAATTCTCCATCAAGCTTGGCCCCAAGGCGATATATCAGTATCAGCAGGATGGAGGCGAGCTGTTCGGCATAAACGTAGCCGCCGGTGCAGAGAGTGTCCTGAAGCTGAAGAAGCGCTCCTGGGGTGTGCAGAACACACTTTTCGCAGGTCGCGACATGATGCCATTGTATGACCTTGAATATAATCTGAATGGTGTGGATTCCGCTGATGGCGAGATACTGTACAGACCGTACGCAGGCGATCTCTACACTGGTTCAGCCTTCTACCACGGTGCATCGGAAGGCATCTCTTTCTACGACAAGCTTGAGATGTACTACCAGCCTCACCTCACCAGATTCCTTGACCTCAAGGTGTCAGTGGACTTCCACATCACAAGCGGAGAGTATGGTTTCGCAGGCACTCAGCAGAAGGTGGCATTTCTCTTCGACCTTGACGCGCTGAGACATCCAGCCATCAAGTTCAAGAAGGAAAATACCAGCTCACGCCGTAGAAACAGGGATTACAAGGGAGGAAAGATCAATCTTTAGAAAATGAGAAAGTATATCATAGGAGCATTGGCACTCCTGGCACTTGCAGCATGCACAAACAAGCCAAAGGATGGAGACTACACACTTGAGCTGCTCACCACAAACGACCTTCACGGCAGCTATTTCGACTCCACATATGTAAATAACGACACCAGAAGGTCGCTTCTGTCTGTGAACTACTATGTCGACAGCGTACGCACAGCAGTAGGCAAGGAAAACGTCATCCTGCTTGACGCAGGCGACTTCCTTCAGGGAGACAATGCAGCCTACTACTATAACTACGTAGACACTACCAGCGAGCATATCTTCAGCCGCATGGCCTCATACATGGGATACGACGTGGTGGTATCAGGAAACCACGATATCGAGACCGGCCACGCTGTCTACGACAGGATCGGGAAGGAGCTGAACGCCAGAGGGATACCATTCCTCGGTGGCAATGCCATCAGAAATGACGACGGCAAGAGATACTTCCCCGAGCAGGCCATCATAAAGAAGAACGGCCTCAAGGTGCTCGTGCTGGGTTATAACAATGCCAGCATCAGTACCTGGCTGGATGAGACCATCTGGAGCGGCATGCACTTCGAGTCACTGCTGCCTCTGGTCCAGAAGGATGTGGATGAGATCGTAGAAAAGCAGAAGCCTCAGGTAGTCATCGTAGCCGTGCATTCTGGCACCGGCGCTGGAAACGGGGAAATGCTTGAGAGCCAGGGACTTGATCTATTCAACAGTCTCCGAGGTGTAGACTTCGTAGTCTGCGCTCACGACCACAGAGCGGTCACCAGGCAGAACGACTCCATCTGCCTCATCAATTCAGGAAGCCATGCCAGGAACATCGGCCACGGAACCATCAGCGTGAAGGTCAAGGACGGCAAGGTCATTGAGAAGAAGATGGAGGCAGGCATGATCCCAGTATCTGCGGACAAGGCAGACACCCAGATGCGAGCTGCTTTCCAGGCAGACTACCTCAAGGTCAAGGAGTTCACCCTCCAGGAGGTAGGTAATCTGGAGATGGAGCTCAAGACCAGCGACGCCTTCATGGGCATGAGCGACTATGTGAATTTCGTCCACACAGTACAGCTCACAAGCACACCGGCGAGAATATCTTTCGCAGCGCCATTGAAGTACAATGGTTATGTAAAGAGCGGCACAGTGCTCTACAACGACCTTTTCACCATCTATCCATACGAAAACCAGCTCTTCGTGGTGAAGATGACAGGAAAAGAGATCAAGGACTACCTTGAGTGCTCATACGACACCTGGATCCAGACTATCAAGAGTGCCAATGACCACGTCCTGAACATCAGACAGGTCGGCGACCCACGAAACAGCCAGGAAGGCTGGTCATTCGTACATAGGTCATACAACTTCGACTCTGCGGCAGGTGTGAACTACACAGTGGATGTCACGAAGCCATTCGGCGAGAGGATCACCCTCAGCACCATGGCAAGCGGTGAGCCTTTTGACATCACAGAGACCTACGAGGTCGCCATGACCTCATATAGGGCAAATGGAGGTGGAGAACTGCTCGAGAAGGCAGGCATCCCTGACTCGAGCGACAGGATAGTGCTCAAGGCGAAGGAGATCAGAGACCTTGTCTATGACTTCTTCCTCACCCACGGGACAGTCACACATGAGCTCGTCGGTGACCCAAGCATCATCGGAAAGTGGGAATTTATACCATCAGACATGGCGAAAAAAGCAATAAATGCAGATATGTTGCTACTTTTTCGCTAAATAACCAAAATTGGTTATAGACAAATTAGAAAAGTTGCCATATCTTTGTATCGAGCAATTCTAACTATACTATTGATATAGTGACTTAAACTAACTTCATTACGGCTATGGTTCTCCATAGCCGTAATTTTCTTATATTTGCACTATATGAAGAAATTATTCACCATAATCATATTTCTCTACGTGACGATACAGGCGCTCGCGAATGTGCAGCCTGATTTCTCTATGGTGGATTCACTTTATAAGGCGAAGGATATGTTCGGCGCCGTAAAAGCGGCAAAGACCATCCTGGAGGCACCTGGTGACGAGTCGAAGGGCGCCATCTATTCCCTCATCGCGAAAATCTACTCACAGGCAGGCAACCTCACTCAGGCAGAAAAGAACATAAAGACTGCCATCAACTTCCTGGAGAATACAGACGACGCAAGGGAGAAGGCCATAGCATACGGAAGAGCCAGTAGCATCTATGACAATCTGGGAAACAGTCAGCTGGCATCAGAGTACGCAGAAAAAGGCGTTCAGGCTGCCGCAGAATGCGACGACGAGCTTGTCATAGCTTCCATGCTGCTTCAGCGCTCGTACACATTGGTAGACAACGGTGAGACAGATCTCGTAAAGAAGGACCTCGAGTTTGCAGACTCAGTCTTCCGTGCCAGAAACAGCACCGAGAAACTGGCTGCTGTATGTTATCAGATAGGACAGATATACGACAAGCCAGGACAGGTCCAGGTGGCTATCGAGTACTATAGGGACGCTGTAGAGCAAGCGAGGAAGACAGAAGACCTGCCTCTGCTTGAAAAAGCATGCAGACGTCTAGGATTCGCTTTACACGACCAGGACCCAAATGAAGCCTATACCTATATGAAGGAGGCCGCCGCGACCCAGGAGAAGATACTCAAGGAAATCGCGGCACAGGAGCTGGCTCTCGTGAGTCTGGAGTATTTGAACCTTCAGAAGGACAGTATCATCGACGAGAAGGACCAGCAGATCAGAAAGACCGTCAAGGTCCTCGTGATCTCACTTGTCATATCCCTCATCTTTGTGCTGCTGCTTGTCGAGCTCAAGAGATTGGTGGACATGGAGAAGAGGAAGGCAAAAGAGCTCTCCAAGCTCAACGACCAGAAGAACCTGCTGTTCTCCATCATTGCCCATGACCTACGCTCCCCTGCCATCGCGCAGCAGGCTGCGCTCAAGATTCTGTCCAAGAACATTGATTCTTACTCGAAAGAAGAAATAGCCGAGATCATCAAGGACATGAGCATGCAGTCCATGAGCGAGGTGGCACTCATCGAGAACATACTCAGATGGTCAAGGATCAAGACCAGGAAAGGAGAGCTGCAGATTGCCAGATTCAGCGTACCAGAGGCGCTGAATGAGCTCGCAGAAGAGTTCAAGCCAAGCTCCAGACAGAAGGAAATCCAGATCGGCCAAGTAACTGGCGAGCAGATCACGCTTCGCTCAGAGAGAGGATTCATCATGCTGGTTCTGAGAAACATCATCTCAAACGCCGTGAAGTTCACGCCTAGGGGCGGACATATAGAACTGTCTGCATCAGCCGAGGAAGATGGAGCCCGCATCTCCGTGAAGGACGATGGCATAGGAATGGACCGCAGCACACTGGACCAGTTGTTCCAGATTCAGTCCCAGGGCTCAAGGAAAGGTACCGAAGGAGAGATGGGAAGCGGTTTCGGACTGGTAGTCAGCATGGACCTTATCCATGAGATTGGCGGAGACATAAGAGTCCAAAGCGAAGTAGGCAAAGGCAGCACATTTATAATAACCATACCTAACGTGAACAGCAATGACAGGAAAAACTAGGATTCTACTCGTGGACGACCATCCATTGTTTATCTTTGGAGTGAAGTCCATGCTCAGTGACATTGACGAATTTGAAGTAGTAGGCGCAGCTGGAGACGGCCCTTCTGCCATCGAGATGGCTCATGAGCTGCTCCCAGACATCATGCTGCTCGACATAATGCTCCCAGGCATGAGCGGAATAGAAGTAGCCAGGCAGATCTGCGGCACCATGCCGAGCATCAAGATTATCATTCTCTCCAGTGACACATCCACAGACACACTGGAAGGACTCCTGAAGCTGAAGATCAAGGGTATTGTGTCGAAACTCAGCGATGACTCCAGCATAGTGAAGGCCATAAGGTGTGTAAGTGAAGGGCAGTATTTCTACGGCACAGATATCGAGAGCCTCATCGAGCGCATCAAGTACGACAAGGAAGATGCAGGAGTCTCATTCTCTGCCAGGGAGATGGACATCATCAGGCTGAGCTGCGAAGGACTTCAGTACAAGGAGATCGCCCAGGAGCTGGGTATCAGCGACAACACAGTGGCCAGCATCAAGAAAAACATCTTCCACAAGCTGGAGATAAACAATTCTGTCGAGCTGGTACTCTACGCCATCAAGAAGAATCTGATAAGCATATAAAAAAAGAATTCCAGGCCCTCAGGACCTGGAATTTTCTTATCTTCTGAAACCGCGAAGCCTCTGTGCAAGCGTTCCGTTCACCGCAGACTTCATCATCTTTCTGGTGCCCTCGAACTGCTTGAGGAGCCTGTTCACTTCCTGGATGTTTGTACCCGAGCCTTCAGCTATACGCTTGCGGCGTGAGCCGTTTATGATCTCAGGATGCTCGCGCTCCTTGAGGGTCATCGAAAGGATGATGGCCTCAGTGCTCTTGAATGCCTTGTCATTGTCGATATCGACATCCCTGAGAGCTCTGTCCATACCAGGGATCATTCCTGCGAGATCCTTGATGTTACCCATCTTCTTGACCTGCTGGATCTGATCGTAGAAGTCAACGAGAGTGAACTGATCCTTGGCGATCTTCTTCTTGAGCTCGCGTGCCTGCTTCTCATCGAACTGCTCCTGAGCCTTCTCCACGAGGGACACGACATCACCCATACCGAGGATACGGTCTGCGACACGTGAAGGATGGAAGACATCGATAGCCTCCATCTTCTCACCTGTACCCACAAACTTGATAGGCTTGCCTACCACAGCCTTGATGGAGAGAGCAGCACCACCTCTGGTGTCACCATCCATCTTTGTGAGGACTACTCCATCGAAGTCAAGCCTGTCATTGAATGCCTTAGCTGTCTCCACTGCATCCTGACCAGTCATGGCATCCACGACGAAGAGAGTCTCTGTAGGGTTCACTGCCTTGTGCAGAGCTGAGATCTCATCCATGAGCTCCTGGTCCACTGCGAGACGGCCGGCTGTATCGATGATGACTACGCTGTAGCCTTCTGACTTCGCCTTCTTGATGGCATTCTGGGCGATCTGGATAGGATCCTTTACGCCTTCCTCTGAATATACAGGCACACCGATCTGCTCACCGAGGGTCTTCAACTGGTCGATCGCAGCAGGACGGAAAGTATCACATGCTGCGAGCAATGTCTTCATGCCTTTCTTGCTCTTGATGAGCAGAGAGAGCTTCGCTGAGAAGGTGGTCTTACCGGAACCATTGAGACCGGCTACGAGCACTACACCTGGCTGGCCTTTGACATTGATGTCATATGACTCACTGCCCATGAACTCTGCGAGCTCATCGTGCACGATCTTGACCATCATCTGCTGAGGCTTGACAGCCGTGAGGACATTCTGTCCCATGGCCTTCGCCTTCACTCTGTCGCAGAATTCCTTGGCTACCTTGTAGCTCACATCGGCGTCAAGAAGTGCCCTGCGGATGTCCTTGAGGGTCTCCGCTACATTGATATCAGTAATCTTGCCTTCGCCCTTCAGTATCTTGAAGGATCTCTCTAATCTTTCGGAAAGGTTCTCGAACATATGGTAAAATTATTTCAATTCATCTGAATACACTGCCTTCGCGAGCGGGCGAAGGTTATAGTTTGAGGCCATCACGGCGCCATAAGCGCCTGCGCTACGAAGAGCGATGAGGTCGCCTCTGCGGCTCTGCGGGAGCACGCGTCCCTCGCCCCATACGTCTGACGACTCGCAGACTGGGCCTACTACATCATAGACGGCAGCTGGGCCATCTGGAGAAGTGAGGTTCTCGATGTGATGGTATGCGCCATACAGGGCTGGGCGGATGAGGTCGTTCATACCGGCATCGAGGATGAGGAAAGACTTCTTCTGTCCATTCTTCACAAACACGACGCGGCTTATGAGCGAACCGCACTGCGCCACGATGGCGCGACCTGGCTCGATATGCACCTGCTGGTCAGGCCTGTGCACCAGGTCTCTGTCAATGGTCTCGAAAAGGGTCTCGAAATCAGCTACAAGCGCCTCATCAGGGTGCTCATAGTCTATGCCCAGTCCACCGCCGAGGTCTATGTTCCTCACTGTCACGCCCATGGCCTCAAATGTCGCCACTATCTCGGAGACTCTCTCGCACTCGAGCTTGAACACGTTCTCCACGTCAGTGATCTGCGATCCGATGTGGAACTGCAGGCCCTTGAAGTCCAATGTCTCAGTGTGTGCTTTCAGGAAGTCCACAGCAGCCTGGAACTCGAACTCGGAAATTCCGAACTTGTTTTCCTCAAGTCCTGTGGTGATATACTTGTGTGTATGGGCGTCAATGTTTGGGTTAATGCGAAGTGCTACCGGAGCCTTCACTCCCCTCTCACCTGCAATCTCGCTTATGACCTCAAGTTCCGGAAGGGACTCTACATTGAAGCAGCCTATCCCCACCTCGAGAGAGGCGATGATCTCCTTGTCGGTCTTGCCCACACCGGCGAACATGATCTCGGCAGGAGCGAATCCGCAATCAGCGGCGCGCTGGACCTCGTAACCGCTGACGCAGTCAGCTCCGAGGCCCTCAGCGCTGATGAGCCTGAGGATACGCGCATCGGAGTTTGCCTTGATCGCATAATGCGCCTTGATACCGTGCTTCTCGGAGAGCTCACGAATCTGGCTGACCGTCTTCTGGAGAAGGTCTATATCGTAATAATAGAAAGGCGTCTCTATGCCATTCAACTTATCTATATTCTGAACTTTAAGCATTGACAGAATGAGTTGCAAAAGTCTACAAATTTAGTCATTATTTTCCGAAACATATGGAAATATCACTCAAAAGAGCGACCTTAGCGAGACAAAACCTATAAAATTGCTTGAAAAGATGGTTGAAGAGAGACTGAGGCGCATCTGCTACGACGTGTTCATCGCACATTATCTCAGGTCGTGGTACGACAGAGAAGAGTTCATTCTGGGAGCATATTCATTGGACATACTGTCACAGGACGCCGGAGTGGCGCTGCATCGCATGGAGGGTTATTTCCTTCGGAAGATCATCACCCACCACGAGAGATGGATGCACTCGATAAGGGTGTTCAGAGCTATCGAGCTCATACATGAGCATCCGGCGATCAGCTCGGAGAAGCTGGCTTACGCGGTAGGATTCGGCGACAAGAGAAGCTTCTTGAGGCAGTTCGAGAAGGTGACGGGCGCCAGCATCACAGAATACAGAAACAGCCTGCATCTGTGCAGGCTGGATATCTACTTCAGAGTCTCAAGGTAAAAATCTACCGACTCCACATTGAAGGACTTGAAATACTGGTCATAAGATGGCGTGTCTGGATCGATGAAGAGGTCCATCGTCGCTGTCTTGTGGCCCGGAGCGCTGGCCTTCAGCTGCCAAGTCTGGGTGCTTGGAGGATTTGCGATCCTGAATGAGTACGCTCCCTTGAGATAGGACAGAGTCTTTATGGAAACCAATGACGCCGTCATATCCTTGTCGGCAGCATCGAAGGCGCACAGCTCCATCGTCGCCTCCATGATAGCATCCCCCGACTCCCTGTCATACACTGTACCGGAGATCTGGACACTGCGCAGCTCAAACGCCTCCTCTGGGTCACCAGCGCCCAGATGGTTGCAGCCTACACACGCGAGCACTGCCAGTACCCACGAAAAAATGTGTATCATTGTCCCTCTGCGATCATGCATAACGGCACAAAGATACACATTTTCAGAAAAATCCAATGGATAAGCTACATGATGCCTATATTTCCAGTTCCCTGTACAGCCTTGTTAATGGTGTTGAACTTGAGTCCATAGGCATCGATATCACCTGCGCCCTGGATCAGCATGTCTGCCTTGTCGGTCTTTCCTGTCACTGTGATGTCGCCTGCACCCTGGATAAGGATCGAAAGGTTCTGGCACTCTACGCTGTTCACATCCAGGTCACCGGCACCCTTCACTGTAAGGGACACACTCTCTGCAGTCACGCCATTGAGAAGGATGTCGCCTGCTCCCTTCACCTCTAAAGAGAATGAGTCAGTGCAGATACCTGAAAGAGCCTCGAAATCACCGGCACCAGAGATGGTGACAGACTTCAGATCGCTGGAGTTGATGACAATGTCGAACCTTGAGTTGAGCAGCGTCTTTTCTGAGTCGATGACGAGCACTCCGTCCTCGACACATACGTCAAGAGCCTCCACGGCTTCCTCCGAGCCTAATACATGTACAACGGGAGCATCCTCATTCTGGGTGTAGTGGATATCAGCAGAAACCCTGATGTCCAATGCATTGAGCTGGTCAAACTCGTAAGACTTGCTCACTTCGTTCTCACCGCCTACGACTACGCCCTTGGGCACATTGATCCTCACAAACTTGCATGAGCTCACAGAAGCGGCAAGCAGAACAACTGAAAATATGGTAAATAACTTCTTCATGACTAGATATTTTTGGTGATTACTGATGGATCGATACCGAGCAGCGCCATACGCTTCAGTATCTGGGGTAACTCATTTTCCAGGAACTCTTTACGCTCCGCTTCAAGGATGATCTCCTTCGCTTCATCTGAGACGAAATAACCGATACCTCTCTTGTTGAAGATGATGCCCGCATCGGTCAGCTTCTCATACGAGCGCGCCACGGTATTTGGATTCACCCCTATCTCCGCTCCGAACTCGCGCACGGATGGGATACGGTCTCCAGCCTTGACCTCTCCTGAGAGTATCCTCTCGCAGAGAGAATCATTGATCTGAAGATAAATAGGTTTCAATTCGTTGAACTCCATAGTCTAATGCTTGATGGTTTTAAGTCTGTAATAAATACCTCCCATGAGACATCCAATGACCACAATGTAGATAACGTTGATGATCAGGTTCACCCAGAGCTCTGCCTTCGAAGGATCGAATGAATTGATGATCTGCTCGAAGTCTCCCACCTGGAAGATAGCTGTAGCCAGGATAGCAGAGAATACACATGAAAGAAGCCAGAGGACAAAGATGGTCTTTCCGACCTTCGCCTTCTTGAAGCAGAGAGCACCGAGAGCGAACGGGAGTACAATCTCCATGTAGTTCAGCCAAGGAGCCAGATAGATGGCGTTTGTGAATGAAGGACCGTCCTCACTGTCAATCAGCTCGCTGAGACTGCCAAATGTACTGGATGCCCAGGTAAGGATAGGGTTGTAATCCTTGCAGATGAGTGCGAGGAAATAGTCACATGCGAGGAACAATATGCAGAATATCACAGGGATCACTACACACAGGATGATCAGCATGGAGAGGAACTTCTCGAATGTGGATGCTGGGATAAGCAGCCAGTCTGAGCCCATCCTCTTGTCGGTGATTCCGCCATAGATCTTTATAGGAGACACAATGGAGATGATGGCGAAACCAGCAATGAGCGCTGTGATCGACATGGCCACATGCATGCCCTCAAGCTGCTGGGAGAACACCAGGCTGTAGAAGTTTGAGAATACGCAGATGATGATGGAAAGGCAGCCACTGATAAGAAGTGAGATGCCGAAAGTGTTCTTTGCGTTATTCAGGTCGTAGACAAAGTATTTGCTGAACCTGTCAAAAGAGAATATCTTGTTCATGGTGTTTACTTGCTGAATGTGTTCTTGATGAGTTCCTTGTTCTTGTGCACTGCGTTGAAGAGTGCCTCTACGCTGACCTTGCTCTCCTCACCGTCTGGATTCAGGAGCACCTGGATGAAGCCACCAGGGAGCTGCTCGCTGTAGAGGGCCTCAGGATGCAGTGTGGTGCCATAGTCGAAGTAGAGCTTCGAGGTGATCTGCTCGATGGAAGCATTAAGCAGCACTGCCTGACGGTCAAGGATGATGATAGGGTCGATGAGGTTCTCAAGGTCTCTCACCTGATGGGTGGAGATGACAATGATGGAGTCCTCAGAAGTGTACTTCATGAGAGCCTTTCTGAACTGCGCCTTGGATGGGATGTCAAGTCCGTTTGTCGGCTCGTCAAAGAAGAGATATTTAGCCTTGCACGCAAGTGCGAAAGAGATATAGGTCTTCTTGAGCTGACCTGAAGACATCTTGTTCATCTTCTTTGTGCAATCGGTCTCGAAGCCTGCCATGATCTCCTGGAAGAGGTCGAGGCTGAAGTCCGGACGGAACTTGCCGGCGAACTTCGCGTAATCGAGAGCAGTCTGGTTATAAGGCATGACCTCATCTGGAAGATAGATAAGCTTCTGAAGCATGTCAGGATCTCTGTCATAAGGGTTTACGCCATCGACAAGGACACTCCCCTGCTGAGGTTTCTTAAGACCTGAAAGAATGGTGAGAAGAGTGGTCTTACCCACTCCGTTCTCTCCGAGAAGACCGTAGATACGACCTTCCTCAAGGTTCATTGTGATATGGCTGAGCACTGGAACACTGCCGTAGCTGAAGCCGAGATTTTCGATCTGAATCATATTTCGTTAGTGTATTAGTTCAATAGTACACTGCAAAGATAAGCACAATTTTAATTTCACAAAACTTTTTTTGACTTTTTTTGACTATTTTTGTGATTAAGACGTAAAGTATGCCTACACTTAAGAAAATAGTGGTCCAGAACTTCAGGAACATAGAGTTCCAGGAGCTTGAATTCTCACCGAACGTGAACTGCATAAGCGGAGGAAATGGCGAAGGAAAGACAAATCTCCTTGACGCCATACACTATCTGTCCATGACCAAGAGCGCGTTCTCCACTACTGACAAGTTCAACTTCAGGCATGGCACCGACTCATTCACTATCGCGGGTACATACGCGATGGAGAACTCACTCGAGTCTAAGTTTGCCATAAGTGTGAGCGCAAGCGGAGAGAAAAAGCTGAAGAGGGACGACAAGTTCTACAAGGCAGTGTCCGAGCATATCGGAGTATTGCCCATAGTGCTGGTATCCCCTAGCGACTCATCCATGGTGAGCGAGTCGGGCGACGAGCGCAGGCGTTTCGTGAACGCCATGCTCTCTCAGATGTCGAAGGAGTATCTCAGCGACATGCAGCAGTATAACCGCCTGCTTCAGCAGCGAAACAAGCTGCTGAAAGACAGCGCGTGGGATGACATGCTGCTCAGCACCTTCGACGCCAGGATGAGCATCTACGCAGACAGAATCAGCGCCAGAAGGCGCAAACTGGTGGATTCTCTCACCCCTATCATCCAGGACTACTACCACGAACTCTCTGACGGCAAGGAAGAGGTTTCCATCGAGTATAAGACCGATCTCGAGAAAGGATCCCTCGAGGACATCCTGAAGGGATGCAGGGAGAAGGATGCCATCTTCAAGTACACCACGGCAGGCATACAGCGCGACGACTTCATCTTCTCCATGAATGGCTTCCCTATCAGAAGATGCGGCTCCCAGGGCCAGCAGAAGTCATTCCTGGTATCCCTCAAGTTCGCACAGTACGAGCTCATGAAGCAGAGCTACGGATACGCCCCCATACTCCTCCTTGACGACCTCTTCGACAAGCTGGACATGGGCAGGGTGTCAAACCTCCTGTCGATGGTGGCAGGTTCAGACTTCGGACAGATCTTCCTTACAGACTCAAACAAGGTAAGGATGAGCAGCATCGTCGACGGACTTACAGAAGACAGAAGCTATATAGATACGGCAGCAGGTACTTTCAGAAAGATAGAAGGGTGATGGAGAAGAAAGCAGGCATACCGGCAGCGAAGAGAAAGGTCGCAGTAAGCATGGAAGAGGCTATCGACATGTATATCCGCGAGATGAAGATAGCCTCAGGCCTTAACACACAGCTCGTCTTTGAGGCGTGGGACAAGGCATCAGGGGCAGCTAAATACACGATAGCCAGGTTTTTCCGTGACGGCAAGCTCTACATCACGCTGGGTTCCTCTGTGCTGAGAAGCCAGCTGTACTTCCAGAGAGACGCCATCATGGAGAGCATGAATGAGATACTGTCGAAGGATCCCCTTTTCGTCAAGGACGACAAGGTATCGTTTGTCAAGGAAATAATATTGAAATGAAGATTATCATTGACCAGGCCATTCCCTTCATCGAAGGAGTGTTTGAACCATATGCAGATGTAGAATACCACAAGGGCGAGTGCATCACCCCGGAGGTCGTGAAGGACGCAGACGCGCTCATCATCAGGACCCGTACCCGCTGCAACGAGCAGCTACTTGAGAACTCGAGTGTGAAGGTGATTGCGACCGCCACCATTGGCACAGACCACATCGACCTCCCCTACTGCAAGCAGAAGGGCATCTTCGTGCAGAACGCCGCCGGATGCAATGCAGGTGGCGTGATGAACTACGTGTTCTCCGCACTCTTCGGTGTCGCCTCGCGCAAGGGTCTCCAGATAGCTGGCAGCACCATCGGAATCATTGGCGTGGGAAGCGTTGGAAGCCGTGTCGAGAACATGGCGAAGAACCTGGGCTTCCAGGTGCTCCGCTGCGACCCTCCCAGAGCAGCCGCAGAGGGAGAGTTTGGATTCTGCGACCTCGACTACCTGCTGGAGAACTCAGACGTGGTCACCATGCACGTGCCGCTGAATGAAACCACGAAGGAGATGGCAAATGAAGACTTTTTCAGAAAGATGAAGAAAGGCGCCGTCTTCATCAACGCCTCACGCGGAGAGGTCATGGACGACGACGCGCTGAAGCAGGCCATCCCGAAGCTCGGAGCCACGGTCATCGACACCTGGAACCACGAGCCCCAGATCGACCTGGAGCTGCTCGAGATGGTGGATATCGCGACGCCGCATATCGCCGGCTACTCGTACCAGGGCAAGCAGCGTGGCACCTCCGACGCCGTGAGGGCTGTCGCCCGCTATTTCTCGCTTGCGCCTATCTATGAGTTCTACCCTACCGAGGGTCCGAAGGAGCTCGAGGCAGTGAAGCTCGACGTGCGCGGAAAGACCCAGGGAGAGATCGCCGCGGCCATTCAGTACAACTACCCTATCTTCACGGATGACTTCCTCTTCAGGATGGATCCTGGGAAGTTCGAGTATATGCGCTCCCACTACAGCTACAGAAGGGAGTTTTTCATTGACTAATAATAATTGATGACACATATGAACAGAGAAGAAAAGATCAGAATGGAGGTGGAACGCTTTAAGAAAGGCTTTCCATGGATGGAAATCGTAGCTCCTGCCACACCTGGCAAGGGTATCATTGTCCTGAACGACGAGGAAGTGGCAGCTGCCGCCGAGTACGCCGACAAGGCTGAGGTGAAGGGCAAGTGCAAGTTTGTGCCTGCTTCGGGCGCCGCATCGCGTATGTTCAAGGACATTTTCGCTGGCCTGGAGAAGCTCTCCGGTGGCAATGATATCGCCCCAGACGCAGCTGCTGCGAAGCTTGCCGCAGCCATCGAGAAGTTTGCATTCTACACCGAGGAGCTCTTCGGCACCCCTGAGGACAGCCTCGAGTTCCGTCGCAGCGTGGCTGAGAAGGTGCTCACCGACGCCGGCCTGGGATATGGCAGCAAGCCTAAGGGAGTGATTCGCTTCCACAGATACGAAGGCGAGGCGCGTACCGCTATTGCCGAGCATCTCGTTGAAGGTCAGGACTATATGAGAAATGCCGACGGCAGCGTGAACCTCATTGTCACCATCTCGCCAGAGCATAGACAGCTCTTCGAGGCAGCCATTGAGGAAGTCAAGGCAGCATACGAGCAGAAGTATGGCGTGACCTACGACATCACCTTCACCTATCAGGACAAGGAGACCGACACAGTCGCAGTGGACCTCGAGAACAAGCCATTCCTCAAGGAGGACGGCAGCATGCTCTTCCGCCCAGCAGGCCACGGCGCGCTGATCTATAATCTTAATAAGGTAGAGAAGGAGATTGTCTCCATCAAGAACATTGACAATGTAGCCGTAGAGCGCTACCTCCCTACCACAGCCAAGTACAAGAAAGTGCTCATGGGCAAGTGCCTTGAGCTTCGCGACATCATCTTCGGTTATCTCAATGCCCTCGAGCAGATTACCAGCGAGGCAGGTCTTTCTATCCCTGCATTCCTTCCAGGATACAATGGAGTACAGGAAGACCCATGCGCTACCGAGGAGTGCCAGCAGCTCTGCCAGGAGATCGAGGATTTCCTCGCCAGCGAGCTCTGCATCGAGATGCCTGTAGCCAAGAACTGCCGTGAGAGGGTGGATGCCATCATAAGCAAGCTGAACCGCCCTATCCGAGTATGCGGTATGGTGAAGAACGAAGGCGAGCCAGGCGGTGGCCCATTCATCATCAAGGAGAAGGATGGAAGCACTTCGCTCCAGATCCTCGAAAGCGTGCAGATCGACATGTCGAATCCACAGGCAGTGGAGGCACTTCACAGCGCCACCCACTTCAACCCAGTAGACCTGGTCTGCTGTCTGTACGGCCACGACGGAGAGAAGTTCAACCTTCTCGAGCATGTGGACGAGAACGCAGGATTCATCAGCTCTAAGAGCTACCAGGGCCGTGAGCTCAAGGCTCTTGAGCTTCCAGGACTCTGGAATGGTTCGATGAGTGACTGGAACACCATGTTCGTAGAGGTTCCTATCGAGACCTTCAACCCTGTCAAGACAGTTCTTGACCTCCTCAAACCAGCACATCAGGCTTAAAAGAAACACCTAATATGAAAAGAATTATACTCTTCGCTGCGATGGCAGTTGCCCTTGTAGTCTCATGTACACCGAGGAGCGCATCAAATGGTGCATCCAGGTTCGACCTCAGCAGGATGGCACTCGCTGACTCTGTCATCGAGAAGGCCATATCAGACTCCATCATCCCAGGAGCCGTGCTTGCAGTCGTAAGGGCAGACGGTATCGTCTACAAGAAAGCATACGGTAACAAACAGCTTATCCCTGAGGTGGTTCCGATGACCACCGAGACAATGTTCGACCTCGCGTCACTCAGCAAGTGCGTGGGTACTACACTCTCGTTCATGACCCTCATCGAGGACGGAAAGGTAAAGCTTGATGACGATGTGGACAGATACATCCCTGACTTCGCACCATACATTGACCCAGAGACAGGAAAGAAGGACTGGATCACCATCCAGGACATCCTCACCCACTCATCTGGTCTGTCGGCATACACAAATGTAGCGAAGTGCGTCGAGCGCTTCGGCGAGAACTGCCCAGACAGCCTCATGTGGCACATCGCTACCGAGATTCCACGCAACTTCAAGCCAGGAACACGCTATCTGTACAGCTGCCTTAACTTCGTGACTGTGCAGAATGTGCTCCAGAAGATCACCGGAGAGAAGCTCTGTGACTATGCTCAGAGAAGGGTATTCGACAGGCTCGGTCTCAAGCACACCTGCTACCTGCCTCTCGACAGGGAGATCCCTGCAGACCTTCTTCCTCTTATCGCTCCTACCGAGCTCCAGGCAGACGGTCTTCCTCTGCTCGGACAGGTTCATGACCCTATCGCGAACAAGCTGAACTGGGGAAACTCAGGAAATGCAGGCGTATTCTCGAACGTGGATGACCTCGCTATCATCGCGCAGGCACTCATGAACGGTGGCGAGTACAAGGGCAGAAGACTCATGTCTCCTGGTACAGTGAAGATGATGTGTACAGTCCCTTCAGACAACGACCCTGCAATCGGCCGTGCACTTGGCTGGGACAAGACCAGCACCAGCATGGGTATCCAGGGCAGCATCATGAGCCAGACAAACACCATCGGCCATACCGGATACACCGGAACTTCGATGGTAATCGACTTCGAGACAAACACAGCTGTGATCCTTCTGACAAACCGAGTTCACCCTTACGATGCCGGTTCAGTGTACAGAACCAGACACACTGTGGCCAATATAGTTGCTTCAAGCATTCTTGACTAAAGAAATGTTTGACTATTCGACAAAAATTCCTAATTTTGCAGACTATTACGCCCGCATCGGGTGTTTTTGGCACGAATAATATAAACAAAGATTAATATGGCAAAGGAAATTCTTAAGGATCAGGAGATCGAAAGACAGGAAAGAATCAACGCTGAGGTCTCTAAGGCAGAGCAGTTCATCGAGAAGAACAAGAAGGTCATCTGGGGAACTGTAGCAGCAGTTGTACTGGTATTCGCAGCAGTGCTCGCATTTAACTTCTGGGTAGTGAAGCCTAAGGTTGCTGAGGCTCAGGAGCAGATGGTTGCAGCTGAGAACTCATTCCAGGCTGGTAACTTCGAGATCGCTCTTAACGGAGACGGTAACGTTCTTGGTTTCAAGGACATCATCGATTCATACGGTGCCAAGGCAGGTAAGTCAGCATACCTCTATGCTGGTATCTCTGCTCTTCAGCTCGGTCAGTTCGACGAGGCTATCAGCTTCCTCAAGAAGTACGATGGCAAGGAGGACATCCTCGCAGCCAGAGCACTTGCTTGCACAGGTGATGCATACGTAGGTCTCGAGGACTATAAGACAGCAGTAAGCTACTTCGAGAAGGCTGCAGCCAAGGCTGACAACGTATTCGCAGCAGGCTATCTTCTCAAGGCAGGCGTTACCTATGAGGAGCTCGGTAACAAGGATGCAGCACTCAAGTGCTACAAGACCATTGAGGACAAGTATCCACAGTCTATCGAGGGCATGGATATCAAGAAGTACATCACCAGAATCGAAAATGCTGAGTAGTCATGGGAAGAGCGTTTGAGTTCAGAAAGGAAAGAAAGATGAAGAGATGGGGCCACATGGCTCGCGTCTTCACCAAGCTTGGAAAGGAAATCACCATCGCAGTAAAGAACGGTGGATCAGATGTAACTGGAAACCCTCGTCTTCGTGCTCTTATGGCAGAGGCTCGTGCAGAGCAGATGCCTAAGGAGAACATCGAGCGCGCTATCAAGAAGGCTACCGACAAGTCACTCGGTGACTTCAAGGAGCTCGTTTACGAAGGATACGGTCCATTCGGTATCGCTTACCTCGTAGAGGCTGCTACCGATAATAACACCCGTACCGTTGCGAACGTACGTAGCTACTTCACAAAGTGTGGCGGTACCCTCGGCACCAGTGGTTCTGTAAGCTTCATGTTCGACCACAAGTGCGTATTCCGCATCAAGGAAGACAAGCCTATCGACATCGAAGAGCTCGAGCTTGAGCTCATCGACTACGGCGCAGAGGAGATCTTCGAGCAGGTAGAGGTAGATGAGAATGACGAGGAGACAAAGACCATCATGATCTATGGTTCTTACGAGTCATACGGAAGCATCCAGAAGTACATCGAGGAGAATGGCTACGAGCTCGTATCCGGAGGTTTCGAGCGCATTCCAAATGTAGATCTCAAGGAAGTTACCGACGAGCAGAGAGCTACTCTCGACAAGCTCACAAACCTTCTTGAGGACGATGAGGATGTGACCCATGTATACTGCACCATGGTTCCTTCTGAAGAATAATCAAAAAAACAGATAATAGCTGGAACTTAGACCCTGGATTCTTCAGATTCCAGGGTCTTTTCTTTAAGATACGACCACAATGAGAAAGATATACACACTATTGATGACCTTCATGGCAGCCGCAACGCTCGTCATGGGATGCAAAGACGAGCCGGAAATACCTACAGGTAAGCCAGTTAACCAGGAGGAAGAAAAGCCCGAGGAAAAGCCGAAGCCTACGGAGAAGAACACCATCAGCATCCTCGCCATCGGAAATAGTTTCTCAGTAGATGCCATGCAGTATCTCTATGGCTTTCTGCAGGAAGCAGGCTACAAGGAGATCCATCTAGGAAACCTTTACATAGGAAGCTGTACACTCAAGACTCATTACGGTCATTTCTCAGCGAATGACAAGGCTTACACCTACTACACAAACGACAGTGGAAGCTGGTCGTCAAAGAGCGACTTCTCCCCTATCGAGGCACTGACATCGAGAAAGTGGGACTATATCTCCATGCAGCAGGCCAGCGCCGACTCCGGCATGCCTGACTCTTTCGACCCATATCTCGGCCAGATGGTCGAGATCGTGACCAAGAACCGTCCTGAGGCCAAGCTCCTATGGCACATGACCTGGGCTTACCAGGCAAACAGCAGTCACGCCTCATTCCCTAAGTACGACAAGGACCAGATGAAGATGTACGAGAGCATTGTCTCTGCCGTGAAGGCAAAGGTGGTTCCCGTGAAGGCATTCACCCAGATCATCCCTTGTGGCACAGCTGTGCAGAATCTTCGCACAAGTTTCATTGGGGACAACATTACACGCGACGGCCACCACATGTCCTACAATATCGGCCGCTATGTAACCGCCCTCATGTGGGCTCGTCAGATAGTTGGTCTCGATGTGGAGAAGAGCAGCTATCGTCCTGCAGACCAGAAATTTACCGACAATCAAGTGCTTGCGATGAAAGACGCGGTGGAGAAGGCTTTCAAGAAGCCTTTCGAGGTCACGGAGTCAGCATATAAGGTATCGAATGACCCTGACGACAACCCAGAGTACAAGTATCCGGAATACAAGCCAAACGCTGCGCTTAGAAAGGTCCTTACCGACGCCGGATACGACCTGACGGACTACAAGGAGCTGGAGTATAAGTACCACGCCTATTCTTACTATAACTCTTCGAAAAGCTCGATGCTTGAGGCGAAGAGCAGCGGCAGCACGGCCAGCAACATTGACCAGTTCGGATCCATTGGCATCTATGAGAAGAAAGACCTCCCTGTAGGCACCCTCATCGTCTGCAAGGGGCGCGCATACAGGCCTGAAGGCTGGATAAGCCTGAGCACCAAAAACAGCACAAGGCCAGCCACTGTCTCCAAGGAGATCGTGATGGTGGACAACAGTTGGTGGGCGTCGTACAACTACAGGGCATTCAACATCTCCTGGGAAGGAAACATCCACATGAGCGAAGAGCAGATGAACGCCATCCCTGAAGGATTCGCGATCTTCGTTCCTACAAAGGAGGTAACCGTCAAGTAGCCTTAAGTCACCAGTAAGCCGGAGAGCATGCCTCTCGGCATCTTAGCAGGGAGGGCTGAACTTCTTGATATATGATTATTTTTTTCCTAAATTTGTAGTTTAGAAGGTAAAGTGCAAATGAGCATTCAAACAGATAAGATCAAGGAGTTAGTTGAACGTAGGAAAGCGTCCAAGATAGGTGGTGGACAGAAGCGTATCGATTCACAGCATCAGAAAGGCAAGCTTACCGCCAGAGAGAGACTTGAACTCCTTCTTGACGAGGGTAGTTTCGAGGAGTATGACGCATTCGTTCAGCATCGATGCACAAATTTCGGCATGGATGCATCGCATATTGACGGAGACGGAGTAGTGACCGGACACGGCACCATCGCCGGACGCTCCGTGTATGTTTTCGCACAGGATTTCACCGTAAACGGAGGATCATTGTCCAAGACCATGTCAGAGAAGATCTGCAAGGTCATGGATATGGCCGTAAAGAATGGCGCCCCATTCATTGGCCTCAATGATTCTGGTGGCGCACGTATCCAGGAGGGCATCGACTCTCTCGCAGGTTATGGCGAGATCTTCGAGAGAAATATCCTCGCATCCGGCGTGATACCGCAGATCAGCGGCATCTTCGGCCCTTGCGCAGGCGGAGCCGTCTACTCCCCTGCCCTCACCGACTTCACCCTCATGGTAGAGAACACCTCATACATGTTCCTCACAGGTCCATCCGTTGTGAAGAGCGTGACAGGAGAGGATGTAGACCAGGAGCAGCTCGGCGGAGCGTCAGTGCACGCGTCGAAGAGCGGCGTGGCACATTTCGCCGCGCACGATGAGCAGGAGGGCATCGACACCATCAAGAAGCTGCTCAGCTTCATCCCGTCAAACAACAGGGAGGATGCTCCATTCAAGGAGACCGAGGACAGGACCGACAGGACAGATGATCTGCTGAACGAGATCATCCCTGACAGCCCGAACAAGGCCTATGACATGTACAAGGTCATCAGGAGCATTGTCGATGATGGAGATTTCTTCGAGGTACACGCGAAGTTCGCAAAGAACATCATCGTAGGATTCGCCCACATGAACGGCCGCAGCGTCGGCATCGTGGCGAACCAGCCTGGCGTGCTCGCCGGCGTGCTTGATATCAATGCATCCCGCAAGGCAGCACGTTTCGTGCGCTTCTGCGACGCCTTCAACATCCCGCTCGTTACACTCGTGGACGTGCCTGGATTCCTCTGCGGCACGCAGCAGGAGTACGGCGCGATCATCTCGAACGGAGCCAAGCTCCTCTATGCGTATGGTGAGGCCACCGTCCCTAAGGTCACTGTGACCCTGAGGAAGTCGTACGGCGGCGCACACATCGTGATGAGCTGCAAGCAGCTCCGAGGCGATGTGAATTACGCCTGGCCGACAGCAAACATAGCTGTGATGGGCGCAGATGGAGCTGTAGGCGTACTCTACGGAAAGGAGATCAAGGCAGAAGAGGATCCAGAGAAGAAGAAGGCCCTCATAGCTGAGAAGAAGAAAGAGTACGACGATCTTTTCTGCAACCCATATCAGGCGGCACAGAAGGGCTACATCGAGGATGTCATTGAGCCTCGAAACACCAGATTCAGAATATGCAGAGCGCTGGAGCAGCTGAGCTCGAAGAGCGAGGGGCTACCTGCGAAGAAGCATGATAACCTCCCATTGTAGAAAGGTCATGGAAGCGGAAAAGGTAGACAAGCAGACACTCGCTGCGATCACGATGGCCCTCCACCTCTACATGACTGACGAGGTTCACGATACAGAGCCATTTGTGATAACCATCAGAAGGAAGCAGTCGTTCTGGGACGACAGGTCAAGAAACTTCAGGAAAAAACCGGTATAGTGATGAAAGCTTATAAGTTCAAGATAAACGGAGAGGAATACAGCGTCCAGGTGAATGGCATCAAGGACGGCATCGCCGAGGTTGTGGTGGGCGAAAGCACCTTCGAGGTGGAGCTCGACCAGCCTGAGAAGAAGAAGGCAGAGGCGGCGCCCGTGGCAGCGGTAACTGCCCCTGCTGCCAGCAAATCCACAGGAAAGAGCATCAAGTCCCCTCTTCCAGGAATCGTGGTTGAGGTCTGCGTCCAGGAAGGCCAGGCGGTAAAGTCGGGACAGAAGGTAGCGGTGCTGGAAGCCATGAAGATGGAGAATGAGATACAGGCAGAGAGCGACGGAGTGGTAAGCAAGGTGCACGTCAAGCCTGGCGACACAGTACAGGAAGGAGCAGACATTGTCACATTATGAAACTCGCAAAGCTAATCACCACAGTGCTTGCATTCTGCAGCATTGCCCTAAATATTTATTCTATGGACATCAGAAAGATAAAAGTTGACGTCCAGGACCTCCCTAGTGTGGAGAAGGCCCTGGAGAGCATTGAGGCTGTAAAGATCTCAAACAACAATTGGCCTAGCCAGCATCCGTACAGCCCAGAGGTATGCTTCAAGGTATTCCACAATGGAGAGTATATGGTGATCAAGTATTTCGTGACAGAAGAGTCCACCCGTGCTGAAGCATCTGAGGATGGCGGCAAGGTATGGCTTGACTCCTGTGTGGAGTGTTTCATCTCTCCGGAGTCTGATAACAAGTACTATAACATTGAGGCAAACTGCATCGGCATCCTGCACATGTCACATCGAGTGATCGGTGGCGATGTGATCTATGCCGAGGAAGACACCTACAGCATGATAAAGCGCTACCCTAGCATGAAGGCTGAACCATTCCAGCTGAGGGACGGAGAGCGCAGCTGGGAGCTGATGCTCATCATCCCGGCGAAGGCATTGTTTAAGGACAGCATCACTTCATGGGATGGTCTGGACTGCGCCATGAACTTCTACAAGTGCGGCGATCAGACGAAAAGGGCACACTACCTCTCTTGGTCTCCGATAGCGCTACCTAATCCAATGTTCCATGCTCCCCAGTTCTTTGGAAAGGTACACTTTGAATAGAATAACAATATTAAACTAAATATACGATATGCAAACAAAATTGCAGGAACTCACTGACAAGCTTTACAACGAAGGTTTGTCGAAAGGAAAGGAAGAAGGCGAGGCTATCCTCGCAAAGGCCAAGGAAGAGGCCGAGAAGATCGTGAAGAAGGCCACTGAAGAGGCTGCAGCGATCAAGGCCAAGGCTGAAAAAGAGGCCGAGGACTACAAGACCAAGGTTGAGAACGACGTGAAGATGGCTGCTGAGCAGTGTCTTCAGGACACAAAGAAGAGTGTCGAGACCGTAGCGCTCAATGCTATCGCAGGAAAGAGCACAAAGGAAGCTCTCTCATCTGCAGAGTTCGTGAAGACCATCATCAAGACAGTCGCTGAGAAATTCTCTGCCGAGCAGGCACAGGATCTCGAGCTCATACTCCCAGCTTCACTTCAGGCTGAACTTGAGCCATTTGTGAATGGCGAGCTCCAGAAGGCTCTCAAGTCTGGCGTAAGTGCTTCATTCTCAAAGAAGGTAGCTGGTGGATTCACCATTGGCCCTAAGGATGGTGGATACTTCATCAGCCTCACAGACGAGACCTTCAACGCCCTCATCTGCGAGTACCTTCGTCCAGCGACAAAGAAGATTCTCTTCGGATAATTCCCTGCCATGGATAATTTCGAATATCGTCCTCACTCTACATGCTACGAATATGTGGTGGCTTCGCTTCCTGTCCTCTCGCAGAACTGGAAGGCGAATCCTAAGCTTGCCGTAGATGAGATAGTGAACGAAATCAAGGAACTGTGCTCACGCAAGGATGTGGCCATCGTCGACTTCATGATAAAGGCCTACGACCGCGACCAGCTCACCAAGGAATTTTACGAGGAAGCTGCGAAGAGTGAGAACAGGTTCATCAGAGAGTTCTTCGAGTTTGACCGCCAGGTCAGGAACTGCAAGGTCAAGTATCTGAACAGATCGCTTGGCGTAGCAGAGACCGAGGGCATCGTCCTGCTCAGAGAAGACGAGACCGTGGATGAGATGACGACTGATCTCATCATGGAAGTACTTAACAGAAAGGATCTTATCGAAAGAGAGAATGGCCTGGACGCCATCATGTGGGAGAAGATCGACCAGATCACCACATACGACTATTTCGATATGAACGTAGTTCTCGCATTCCTCGCGAAGCTGCAGATCATCAACCGCTGGCTCAAGCTTGACGAAGCCAAGGGCCGCGAGATGTTCAGGGCACTTGTAGAGGAAGTAAGAGGCACTTTCAAGGGAGTGGAATTCAACGATAATCAATAAAATCACACAATAAATGAAAACTACAGGAAAGGTAACGGGCATCGTTTCGAACCTCGTAACCGTACAGGTAGACGGTCCAGTAGCTGAGAACGAGCTCTGCTACATCGACCTTGGAGACACCAAGCTTCTCGCCGAGGTGATCAAGGTTAATGGCGACAAGGCATCTGTGCAGGTGTTCGAGAGCACCCGTAGACTGAAAAATGGAGATAGCGTGGAGTTCATCGGAAAGATGCTCGAGGCGACTCTCGGTCCAGGACTTCTGTCAAGCGTATATGATGGCTTGCAGAACGACCTCACCACAATGACAGGTGTATTCCTCAAGAGAGGAGAGTACACCGACCCTATCGACAGACAGAAGCTCTGGGACTTCACCCCTATAGCCAAGGAAGGCGACAAGGTAGTCGCTGCAGACTGGCTCGGCGAGGTAAAGGAAGGCTGGCTGCCTCATAAGATCATGGTCCCATTTGCCTTCAAGGGCGGATATACCGTGAAGAGCGTAGCTCCAGCAGGCAAGTATAATGTAGACACAGTCATTGCCACCCTCATCAACGAAGAGGGCGAGGAAGTGCCTGTGACCATGGTACAGAAGTGGCCTGTAAAGGTAGCCGTAAAGGGTTACAAGGAGAAGCCACGTCCACAGAAGATCATGGAGACCGGCGTGCGCGCGATCGACACATTCAACCCTATAGCAGAGGGCGGTACAGGCTTCATCCCTGGCCCATTCGGCTGCGGTAAGACTGTGCTTCAGCATGCCATCGCGAAGCAGGGCGAGGCCGACGTCATCGTCATGGCAGCCTGCGGTGAGCGTGCCAATGAGGTAGTGGAGATCTTCGCTGAGTTCCCTGAGCTCATTGACCCACATACAGGACGTCACCTCATGGAGCGTACCACCATCATCTGTAACACCTCAAACATGCCTGTGGCTGCCCGCGAGGCGTCTGTATACACAGCGATGACCATCTGCGAGTACTATAGAGCAATGGGTCTGAGATGTCTTCTCCTCGCTGACTCCACCTCACGTTGGGCACAGGCTCTCCGAGAGATGAGTAACCGTATGGAGGAGCTCCCTGGAGCAGATGCATTCCCTGTAGACCTCTCAGCCATCATTTCGAACTTCTATTCACGCTCTGGTATGGTGGTCCTCAACAACGGAAAGACAGGAGCTGTCACCTTCATCGGAACAGTATCCCCTGCCGGTGGTAACCTCAAGGAGCCTGTAACAGAGTCCACAAAGAAGGCAGCACGCTGTTTCTACGCACTCGAGCAGAACCGTGCAGACCAGAAGAGATACCCTGCAGTAAACCCTATCGACTCATACTCAAAGTACCTTGAGTACCCAGAGATCGTCAAGTTCCTTGATGAGAAGATCGGAAAGGGCTGGGTAGAGATGGTTCTCAAGGCAAAGACCATTGTACGTCGCGGTAAGGAGATGAATGACCAGATCAACATCCTTGGTGATGACGGTGTGCCTATGAGCTACCATGAGGCATTCTGGAAGTCTGAGCTCATCGACTTCGCATTCCTCCAGCAGGACGCATTCGATGCCATCGACGCTCTCTGTCCTCTCGAGAGACAGAAGTTCATGTTCGAGAAGATCCTCTCGATCTGCGACATCGAGTTCGGCTTCGACAACTATGAGGAGTGCCGCGGCTACTTCAAGCAGCTCATCAATGTCCTTCGCCAGATGAACTACTCTACGTTCAAGAGCGAGGATTTCGAGAAATACAATGTAGAACTGTCAAATCTCCTTTCAAGCCATGGCAAATAAAGCATTTCAGAAAGTATACACTAAGCTTGACGCCATCACCAAGGCCACAGTGACCCTGAAGGCCCCAGGAGCGTCTAATGACGAGCTCGCTACAGTGGCTGGCCGCCTCGCACAGGTCGTAAAGACCAAGGGAGAGACAGTGACTCTCCAGGTATTTGCAGGTACCGAGGGTGTTCCTACCAATGCAGAGGTATCCTTCATGGGTAATCCTCCTGTCCTCAAGGTAAGTGAGCAGCTCTCAGGTCGTTTCTTCAACGCATACGGTTCCCCTATCGACGGTGGTCCTGAGGTTGAAGGCGAAGTACGTGAGATCGGAGGTCCATCCGTAAACCCTTACAGAAGAAAGCAGCCTTCTGAGATCATCCCTACCGGTATCGCAGGTATCGACCTGAACAACACCCTCGTGTCTGGACAGAAGATTCCATTCTTCGCAGACCCAGACCAGCCATATAACAAGGTTATGGCAGAGGTGGCACTCCGTGCAGATGTAGACAAGATCATCCTCGGAGGTATGGGACTGTCAAACGACGACTACCTCTTCTTCCGTAATGAGTTCGAGGCTGCAGGTGCTCTCGACAAGATCGTTTCCTTCGTGAACACCACAGAGGAGCCACCTGTAGAGCGACTCCTCATCCCTGATATGGCTCTTGCCGCAGCTGAGTACTTCGCTGTGGACAAGAACGAGAAGGTGCTTGTACTCCTTACCGACATGACCCTCTACGCAGACGCATTGAGTATCGTGTCTAACCGTATGGACCAGATTCCATCGAAGGACTCAATGCCTGGTTCTCTCTACTCAGACCTCGCGAAGATCTACGAGAAGGCTGTGCAGCTTCCTGATGGAGGTTCTATCACCATCATTGCCGTAACTACCCTCAACGATGGAGATATTACCCACGCTATTCCAGATAACACAGGTTATATCACTGAGGGCCAGCTCTTCCTCCGTGCAGACTCTGATACAGGTAAGGTCATCATCGATCCATTCCGTTCACTTTCACGACTCAAGCAGCTCGTGCAGGGCAAGAAGACCCGTGAGGACCACAGCCAGGTCATGAACGCTTCAGTACGTCTCTACGCAGATGCCCAGAACGCGAAGACCAAGCTCGAGAACGGTTTCGACCTCTCAGACTATGACCTCAGATGTCTCGACTATGCGAAGGACTATGCATCAAAGCTCCTCAGCATCGACGTAAACATCACCATCACAGAGACTTTGGATACTGCTTGGCAGCTTTTCGCAAAGCACTTCACCCCTGCCGAGACAGGTATCAAACAGGTATTCATCGATAAATATTGGCCAAATAAGTAATAAGGCATGGCTATCAAATTCCAATACAACAAAACTTCGTTGACTGGTCTGCAGAAGCAGCTCAAGATACGTAAGAACGCGCTTCCGACCTTGAAGAACAAGGAGTCGGCGCTGCGTCTTAGTGTCATCGCTGCGAAGACCATCAGCGACAAGCTTGTTGCCGAACTGGAAGCCGCCCTGCAGAAGTACGACTATCTAGCTGCGCTCTGGAATGAGTTTGAGCCAGGACTCATCAGCATCACCGATGTGGATCTCACCACAGTCAAGGTGGCTGGTATCAAGACGCCTGAGCTCAAGGAGATCCATTATGAGCTAAAGCCATTTAACGCCTTCTCGGCGCCGGCATGGTATGCTGATGGAGTCACCATACTCAAGGAGCTCACACGACTCGGAATCGAGTCAGAGGTCTATCAGTACAAGAGCAAGATACTCGACTACAACAGAAAGAAGACCACTCAGAAGGTAAACCTTGATGAGAAGGTCCAGATTCCTGGCTACCAGGAGGCTATCCGAAAGATCAAGAGATACATGGAGGATGAGGAGAATCTCTCCAAGGCATCATCGAAGATCGTGAAGGAAAGACACGCCGCAGAAGAAGAGGAGGAAGAGGCATGATTACAAAGATGACGAAATACTCATTCATTCTTCTCAGTGGGGAGAGTGAATCATTCCTCGAGAACCTCCAGGAACTCGGCGTGGTGGATATCCAGCGTTCGACCAAGCCAGTCGACGACAAGTCTGCGTCAATGCTTGAGAAGACTCTCAGCGTACGCAGTGCCATAAGCATCCTTGAGAAGGTAGACTACACCAAGGATGAAGACTACTCAGCCATCCGCTCAGCGGCAGACAGCACCTGTATCGAGGGTTGCAAGACCCAGAGTACACAATATGCCATGTCAAGGGTAAATGAGCTGAATGCCGCCATCGCTGCGGCAGAGAAGAGTCTCAAGCAGGTATCTCCATGGGGAGAGTATGACAAGCAGGCCGTGGATGCTCTCGCTGAGAAAGGCATCGACATTCACTATTACCGTGTTCCAGAGAAAGCGTTTGACGAGTCCTGGGCCAGCCTTGCTGCACTCCAGGAGATAGAGCGCATCGACGGAAATGTATACTTTGTGACCGTCGCCAGATCTGACGAGGCTTACAGTTTCCCTGTCCATGAGATAGGTGCGCCTGAAAAGAGCATTTCACAGGCCACCGAGCACATTGAGGCACTTAAGCAGGAGCTCATTGCCACCAAGGGAAAGCTTCTCTGCCTCAAGGAGAACTGGCTGTCTCATATGCAGGAAGGCCTTCAGAAGAAGACAGCTGACCTCGACAGATATCTCGCCGAGAAGGTAGGTGGCGAAGCTGCAGAAGGATACATCTGTACCTTCGAAGGATTCGCACCTCAGGAAGACAAGGAACGTCTCGAGAAAGCATTCGACGAGATGGGCGTCCTCTACATCAGCGAAGAGGCCACAGAACAGGACAACCCTCCTATCAAGCTCAGGAACAACAAGTTCTCTGAGATGTTCGAGTGCCTCACCGGCATGTATGGTATGCCTGTATACGGAGAGTGGGACCCTACTCCAGTGCTTGGAGTATTCTTCCTTCTTTTCTTCGCGATGTGTATGGGAGATGGTGGTTATGGTATCATCCTCACCATCTATGGTATACTCCAGTCCAGAAAGATCGTGAACATCGGCATGTTCGACGGACTCGGAAAGCTCATCACCGCACTCGGTATCTCGACCACAGTGGTAGGTCTTCTCTTCGGTACATTCTTCGGTGTGGACCTCACTACAGTGAACTGGATTCCTGAAGGCATCAGGAACTGCATGCTTGCAGGCGACGTAAACATTGGCGGAGCAAACTACGCTCTGCAGATGATACTCGCTATCTGCGTAGGTGTGTTCCACATCTGCCTCGCCATGGTCATCAAGGCCGTTCTCTTCACCAAGAGATTTGGATTCAAGCAGAACCTTGGCACCTGGGGATGGGTACTCCTCATCATCGGAGGCCTCACACTCGCGATCTGTGCGATGTGCTTCAACCTCCCTCAGACTGTCACCAAGATACTGCTCATCGCCATCGCTGTGCTTTCAGCCCTCGGCATCTATCTTTTCAACACTCCTGGCCGAAACCCATTGAAGAACATCGGCCCTGGACTCTGGGAGACCTACAACATGGCTACTGGCTTGCTCGGTGATGTGCTCAGCTACATCCGTCTCTACGCACTCGGCCTCGCGGGAGGAATGCTCGGAAACGCATTCAACATCCTCGGCGGCCTCGTGCTCGGTGACCATCCTACCTGGCAGTTTGTACCATTTATCCTCATCATGCTCTTCGGACACACCCTGAACATGCTCATGTCATGCCTTGGTGCGTTCGTGCATCCTCTGCGACTCACATTCGTAGAATACTTCAAGAACAGCGGTTACGAAGGAAAGGGAACCGCATACAACCCATTAAAGAAATAATAAACAAATAAAACACTTAAAAACATGTTAAGTCTTATTCTTGGTTATCTCGGACTTGGCCTTATGCTTGGCCTCGCCGGAATCGGTTCTGCTTACGGAACCACTATCGCAGCAAATGCTGCTGAAGGTGCATTGAAGAAGAATGCAGAGAAGTCTTCAAGCTACCTCATCCTTTCAGCCATGCCTGCTACCCAGGGTCTTTATGGTTTCGTTGCCATGCTTCTCTGGATCGTGCTCGGCGCTGACTTCGCTGCTGACGGATTCATGCTTTTCGCAGTAGGTCTTTCAGTAGGCGCAGTATGCCTCGTTTCTGCTATCCGTCAGGGTCAGGTATGTGCAAATGGTATCCTCGGTATCAGCCAGGGTCATGACGTTCAGACAAACACCATGATCTACGCCGCTCTTCCTGAGTTCTACGCCATCCTCGCACTCGTTGCTGCCATCATGGTTGTAGTCATGTAATCGACTCAAACATACGAAAAAAGCCGTAGGAGAAAATCCTACGG
>JAKSJL010000019.1 GCA_024398295.1 Bacteroidales bacterium | reverse complement strand
AACTCATGACCTCATCCTTACCAAGGATGCGCTCTACCCCTGAGCTACATCGGCGAAGTATTTGAGCGGAAAACGAGGTTCGAACTCGCGACCCTCAGCTTGGAAGGCTGATGCTCTACCAACTGAGCTACTTCCGCAAAAAGTGGTGGGAAGAGGAGGATTCGAACCTCCGAAGCGATGACGCAGCAGATTTACAGTCTGCCCCCGTTGGCCACTTAGGTATCTTCCCAAATTCAAAATGCATTTAGCAAGTTGACACAGAGCCGATAGAGGGAGTCGAACCCACGACCTCGAGATTACAAATCACGCGCTCTAGCCAACTGAGCTATATCGGCAATATTTCAATTCCTTACTTTCGTGAAGGGATTGCAAAGATAGGGACTTTTTCTGATTCTGCAAATATTTTCTATGAAATTTGCATCAGATTCTTCAATTTTCTTTCAATTGAATCCTTATCAAGTCCGCACAGAATCCTTTCGTCACTTTGTTTACCATGAGGTATGAATTCATCTGGCGACCCTGCACCTTCTATATGTACAAGATGTCCATGCTCAGTCATGTATTCACATACTGCACCGAAGAGGCCTCCCTTGAGCGTGCCGTCCTCCAGCGTAAGGATGTGGTCGTAGCCTGCTGCCTTTTCCAGGATCTCATCGTCCAGAGGCTTGAGGAAGCGCATGTCGTACACGGTAGGGCAGATGCCGTATGTCGCGGCAATGCTCTCGGCAGCCTCCTTCGCCCTATGCGCTGACGGTCCGAGCGCGAGTACGGCGACGCGCGATCCTTCCACGAGGAGACGTCCCTTTCCAAGCGGCGTCGCGTACGGCTCGACGTCCTTCCATCTGATGCCTTCGCCCATGCCTCTCGGATACCTTATTATATAAGGGCCGGCCTCATGTGTGCGCGCTGCGTGCATGAGTGACTTCAGCTCCATCTCGTCTGATGGGGCGGAGATGACCATGCCCGGCACGCTTCTGTAAGCCGCCATATCCAGCATTCCGTGATGTGTAGGGCCATCTTCACCCACCACTCCGGCTCTGTCGAAGCAGAATATCACAGGAAGATGCTGAAGCGCCACATCGTGAATGATCTGGTCGTATGCGCGCTGCGAGAAGGTAGAGTACATGTTACAATACGGCTTCATGCCGCCAGCAGCGAGTCCAGCCGAGAAGGTTACTGCGTGCTCCTCCTCAATCCCGACGTCGAAGAATCTCGACGGGAACTCCTTCTGCAGCAGGGTCATGCCGCATCCGCTAGCCATGGCAGGGGTGATGCCCACCACGCGCTCGTCTTCACGGGCAATGTCCACGAGCACTTGCCCGAAGACATCCTGGTACCTGTCTGCCTGCCTAGGTGAGAAGAGTCTCTCGCCTGTGGCTGGATCAAACTTGCCAGGTGCATGCCAAGTGGTAGGGTCTGCCTCGGCGGGAGCGTAACCCTTGCCTTTCGTCGTAAGGCAATGTATGATGCGTGGACCTTTCAGGTCGCGCAGCTTCGTAAAGGTCTCTACCAGCTTCTCCACATCGTGGCCGTCCACGGGACCGAAATATCTGAATCCAAGGGCCTCGAAGAGGTCTCCTCCACTCTTTTTGACCAGACCTGACTTGGTGCTGTGCACCATGCGCTGGATGCTGTCCCTGACGCGTCCCTCGCCGATGGTCTCCCATACGCGTCCCTTGATGCGGTTGTAGAATGGGCTGGTGGTGAGGGTGAGAAGATGCTCATGGAGAGCGCCTCTGTTCGCATCGATGGAGTGGTTGTTGTCGTTCAGGATCACCAGAAGGTCGGCGGCGCTGGCGCCTGCATTGTTCATGCCTTCGAATGCAAGGCCTCCGGTGAGTGCTCCATCGCCTATGAGGGCAATGACTTTCTCATGGGTCTGCTTCAGTCTTGCAGCCTCGGCATAGCCGAGCGCGGCGGAGATGGAAGTGGACGAGTGGCCGACGCCAAAGGCGTCATACGGACTCTCGGACATCTTCGGAAAGCCGCTGATGCCGCTCTGGGTCCTGCTGGTCTTGAACGCCTCACGTCTGCCTGTGAGTATCTTGTGGGCGTAGGCCTGATGACCCACGTCAAAAATGAACTTGTCGGTAGGAGTGTCGAATACATAATGAACAGCCACGGTGAGCTCCACTGCTCCGAGGCTGGATGCGAGATGCCCTGGATTCTTTGAGCAACACTCGATCATGTATGTGCGGATCTCATCACAAAGGGTCTTGAGCTCTGCGACTGAGAGCTTCTTGAGGTCCTTCGGACTATCGATGGTATCTAACAATTCGTACACTATAATAGCATGTAAGTTCGCGAAGTTACTACTTTATTTTGACATATTTCCTAAAATAGTTTAACTTAGCGAGTTGTTGGTTATGAAAAAGCTGAGCATACCAAATACTTATGTCATCATATTCGCCATCCTCGTGCTGTGTGCGGTGGCGACAACTTTTGTGCCAGGAGGGCAGTATGTGACAGACAAAAACGGCATTCTGAGCTATCAGAGCGTAGATTCTGAACCTCAGGTGCTACAGGTGTTCTCTGCCCTGTACAATGGTTTTGTGAAGCAGGCAGGCATAATCATCTTCATCCTGGTGGTCGGCGGAGCCTTCTGGTTGCTGAACACCACAGGAGCTATCGCGGCTGGTATCCGCAAGTTCATCTCGAAGGTGGGGAAGCGAGACAAATTCGTGATCATTGCCCTTACGATACTTTTTTCATTGGCGGGAGCGGTATTCGGCATGAGCGAGGAGACCATCCCGTTCGTGGGCATTGTGGCGCCTCTCGCCATCTCGATGGGTTACGACGCGTTCCTGGGCATGCTCATCGTGTATGTGGCGGCGAATGTGGGCTTCTCAAGCGCCTTCCTGAACCCGTTCACCGTGGGTATTGCGCAGGGTATGGCAGACCTTCCGCTCTTCTCGGGCCAAGGCTACCGCCTCTTCTGCTGGGCGCTGCTCACAGCCCTTCTCATAATCTTCGAGCTGGTCTATGCCAAGCGCGTGCATAGCACGCCAATGCTTCAGAATACCGAATCAGCCGAGGACAGCAGCCTTACGGGCAGGCAGATTGCCATCCTTCTGGTGCTGCTGCTCACAGTGGTGCTGCTCGTCGTAGGTGTGACCTGCTGGGACTGGTACATGGCGGAGATTTCCGGGCTCTTCCTTGGCATGGGCATCGTATGCGGAATCATTGCCGGTTTCTCGGCAAACAAGATAGCAGATGAGTTCATCGACGGCGCGAAGGACATCCTTTCCGCTGCGCTGGTGGTGGGATTCGCATCCGGAATCATTGTCATAATGCAGGATGGACACATCGTAGACAGCATCCTTCACTCGATGCAGGAGGGGCTGGAGGGCACAGGCCGCGTCACTTCGCTGGGCGCGATGTACGGCATCCAGACCATCATAAACCTCGTGATCCCGAGCGCCTCCGCGAAAGCGGCCATCACCGTGCCTATCATGGCGCCGTTCTCTGACCTTGTGGGCGTGTCGCGTCAGGCAATGGTACTGGCATTCCAGTTCGGCGACGGCTTCACAAACATGATCACGCCTACCTCAGGTGTGCTTATCGCCGCACTCGCCATGGCGCGCATCCCTTACACGAAGTGGGTGAAGTGGGCCTGGAAGAAGGTGCTGGTACTCGTGGTGCTCGGCTTCCTGCTGCTGGTGCCTACTGTTTTTATCTCATTATCAGGATTTTAATTTTAATGTTTTTATATTATGGCAGAAAAAGTTCAAAAACTTCTCAATGACAGCGCGGCAGCCAGATGGACTGTTCTCGTGCTCATTGCACTCGCGATGTTCTTCGGCTACATGTTCGTAGACGTGATGTCACCTCTCCAGGCTCTCATCGAGGCTGAGAAAGGCTGGACCCCTGGCGTCTTCGGAACCTATGCCAGCGCTGAGTACATCCTCAACGTGTGCGGATTCCTCATCCTTGCGGGTATCATCCTCGACAAGATGGGTGTACGCTTCACCGGTATCCTTTCTACAGGTATGATGCTCGCCGGCGCCTGCATCAAGTACTATGCAGTAAGCTCGTCCTTCGCCGGTTCAGGTCTCGAGACCTGGCTCAACTCATGGTGGGTATCGATGCCTGGCAGCGCCAAGCTCGCATCTCTGGGCTTCATGATCTTCGGCTGCGGCTGCGAGATGGCAGGTACCACAGTGTCCAAGATCATTGCCAAGTGGTTCAAGGGCAAGGAGATGGCTCTCGCGATGGGTATCGAGATGGCTCTCGCACGCGTAGGTGTGTTCGCCATCTTCTCCATCAGCCCAGTGCTCGCATCCAAGATGGGCTCTGTAGCAGGTCCTGTAGGCTTCTGCACCGTCCTTCTCATCATCGGCTTCATCAACTTCATCGTGTTCTCAGTGATGGACACCAAGTTCGACAAGCAGCTCGTGGCTGCCGGAGAGGCTACCTCAGAGGATGGCTCTGACGAGGAGTTCCATATCTCCGACCTCGGAAAGATCTTCTCTTCACTCAGCTTCTGGGTTGTGGCGCTGCTTTGCGTACTCTACTACTCAGCCATCTTCCCATTCCAGAGATATGGCGCGAACATGCTCCAGTGCAACCTTAACGGTATCACCGCCGAGGCCGCTGCAAACATCTTCCGCTGGTTCCCAATGGGTGCGGCTGCAGTCACCCCATTCCTCGGCTACTTCCTTGACAAGAAGGGCAAGGGCGCTACCATGCTCATCTATGGTGCACTCCTTCTCATCGTATGCCACCTCATCTTCGCTTTCGTGCTGCCTGCTACACATTCCAATGCGATCGCATACATCACCATCATCGTGCTCGGTATCAGCTTCGCACTCGTGCCTGCAGCTCTCTGGCCATCAGTGCCAAAGATCATCGATGAGAAGATCCTCGGTTCAGCATATTGCCTTATCTTTTGGGTCCAGAACATTGGCCTCTGCTTCGTACCAAAGCTCATCGGTAGCGTGCTTGAGTCATCAAACAAGGCAAATGAGGCAGTGCTCGCAGCAAAGGCAGCTGGCGCTGAGTTCATCCCTTACGACTACACCATGCCGCTCATCATCTTCGCTTGCTTCGGCGTGGCAGCCCTTCTGATCGCTGTTTACCTCAAGGCTCTCGACGCTAAGCGTCACCTTGGCCTCGAGGAACCAAACATCAAGTAAGAAAACATCCAAATTACATACATCAGCCGGCGTTTTTTATGGCGCCGGCTTTTGTTTTATGTGGGAAAAAGGTATCTTTGTCCCAATGCTTCAGTTGGAACTCATATCCAGGATAAAGGAGGGCGACAGATCCGCATTCGATGCCCTGTGCAGGGAGAGGTATGCTTCGATGATTTCGTATGCAAGGCTTTTCCTGAAGGGGGATTGGGCAGAGGATGTCGTCCAGGACGTGCTGTTCAGCGTCTGGCAGCGCCGTGAGGCGCTTGACGAGGAGCAGAATCTCCAGGGTTATCTCATCCGTTCCATCTATAACCGCTGCATGAACTATCTCGTAGCGGAGCGCCGCTCGAAGCAGTTTGCCAGCGAATACCAGAAGCGCGCTGCGATGCTTCTCGCGTCTTATTATTCTCCAGACAATAACCCTACCATTCTCGGTCTGTACAATGCAGACCTTCGTCGCAGGCTCGAGAAGGCGATCGATGCCCTGACTCCTCGCTGCCGCGAGGTGTTCACCCTAAGTTATGTCGAGCATCTCTCAGAAAAGGAGATCAGCGAGAGGCTTGGCCTGTCTCTGAGCACCGTGGAGAACCATATGTACATGGCTCTCAAGCAGCTCAGGCTTTCACTTGAAAAAATCTGATTTTTTATTGGGTACTTTCAGCCCGTAGGTTGTATATATATGTACTAACCCGCACTGAAAGATGACCGATATCGATCTGACACTACTTCAGGATTTTATTTCCGGCACTGCTTCTGAAGAGCAGGAAAGAGCTGTGTGTGAGTGGCTTGAGGCCGCCGAGGAGAACCGTAGGTTCTTCGCGGAGTTCACCACGAACGCCACTCTGCACGAGACCATTGTCGATCCTGAGTTCGAGAATAACAGAGAGGATATGCTGGCTCGCCTTAACTCGCGCATCGATGCAAGCGAGTCCGAGAAGGCGCGCCGTCCGTTCTCATTTGTCAGCGCTGCCGCTGGCTTCCTTGCTGCCATGGCTATCGCTGCCGTGGTAGCTCTCTGCGTGATCATACCACGCCATGATCCGGTGATGAAGGATGTCGTTCCTGCTGTCGTCATGCACAGCTATGTGAACAGCTCCGCTTCTGTCAAGTCTGTGCTTCTTGCCGACGGCACGAAGATATTCCTGAAGCCAGGGTCGGAGCTCGAGTATAATGTAACCGGCATTGATGACAAGAGAGAGATAGTGCTGAGAGGTGAGGGTTACTTCGATGTGGCCAAGGACACGCTGAGGCCAATGTTTGTCCATACTGAGAACCTGTCTCTTGAGGTGCTGGGTACAGCATTCTCGCTGAAGACAGACTTCTCTGACGAGAAGGTCGAAGTGGTGCTTGAGCGCGGCTCGGTGCGCCTCCTGTCGGCAGAGGGCCAGGGACTTGTGCGTCTCAGCCCGAACCAGATGGCTTCCTATGATGGCTCTACGGGTGACCTCACCCTTGAGACCCTCAAGGCTGTCCCATTCATCATCGAGCAGTTTAACCTCGAGTCTCTGGACAATGTTACCGTGAACCAGATCATCCGTCACTTGGAGCGCATCTACGGGGTACGCATAGAGTCCAGGATCATGCATCCAGAGAAGCGTTACTACTTCAACTTCCTGAAGACTGACAGCATAGATGAGGTGCTGAATATCGTGGAGCGCCTCACCGGAGAAAAATGCAAATTATCCACTAATCAATAATCAATAACAAAAACAGTAAAAGTATGACTAAGAAACTCATTCTTCGTCTCAGCGTCGCTATGACTCTGTTCCTGTCTATGGTAGGAATAGCGTCTGCACAGCGTAGCTATGACGTGGATTTGACGATGTCCTCTGCGACAGTCAAGTCTTTTACCGATGCTCTGACCAGCCAGACTGGCGTGGCGTTCTCATTTGAGTCGTCACTTGCTACCAAGTCACTGGGCAGCGTATCAGTACACGAGAAGGGAGCCTCAATGGCGAAGATTCTCGACCAGGTGCTTGCCCCTAAGGGTATAGCATACAACATGGCTGGAAGCACTTATGTGCTCAGCGTGAAGAAGTCAGGCCCTGTCACCGTCAAGGGTAAGGTGTCTGATGGCAATGGAGATCCTCTTCCTGGCGCGGGCGTACTCATCAAGGGTACCTCCAAGGGAACCGTGACCGATATGGATGGCCGCTATGAAGTAGTGGCAGATGCATCCCAGACTCTTGTATTCTCATACATTGGCTTCAAGGATCAGGAAGTGCTTGTGGGCTCGCAGAGCGTGATCGACGTCGCCCTGCGCGATGACCAGAACCTTCTCGACGACGTTGTGGTCGTGGGTTATGGTACACAGTCCAGAAAGACCCTTACCACCGCCATCGCGAAGGTGGACGGAGACAAGATCATGGACGCACCTGTATCTACAGTCGGTGATGCATTGAAGGGTAAGGTGACAGGTCTTCACATTGTCTCAAACAACAACCTTCCTGGTGAGGCTCCAAAGTTCCTCATCCGTGGTGGTTCTTCCATCAACAGAAGTAACTCTCCTCTCTGCCTCGTGGATGGCGTAGAGCGTTCTTTCGAGGACCTCAACCCAAATGATATCGAGAGCATCGAAGTCCTGAAGGACGCCGCATCAGCAGCCATCTATGGTAGCCGTGCATCAAATGGTGTAATCCTCGTCACCACAAGAAAGGGTAACCAGTTCAAGGGCCCTCAGATCGTGTTTGACGCACAGATGGGTTACAATGCTCCTGCACGCACATGGAGACTTGCAAATGCCACTGAGTACCTCAGCGTGGTTCGTCCAGCTGCATTCCAGGGTCCAAACGCATCCCTCGTGCTTTCAGGTGGAAACGGTGCAGGTGTGGGTAATACCTCTCCTACATCAGTTTACTCTACCCGCTATCTCGAGGACGGCGAGGCTGTCCCTGCAGGCTATCTCTCAATGGTTGACCCTATCGACGCATCGAAGACCATCATCTATACCGACAGAGACTGGCAGAAGGAGTGGTATGCACCTGCTTTCTACCATAAGGAGTATGTAGGTATCAACGGAGGAAACAAGGAGATGAAGTATGCTGCATCCATCGGTACCATCCAGGACATGGGTATGGTCGCAATGAGTGGATACAAGAACTTCACCATGCACGGTAACACAAGCTTCAAGATCACGAAGAACCTCGAGGCTTCTACCACTTTCGACTTCACCAAGAACCTCAAGAACCCTCTGACCAGCAACTACTTCAATGCTCTCGGTCGAGGTCTCATGATGTCTCCTACCCACATCGGCAAGTATCCTGACGGATCATTCGCTACCGGTGGTACAAATGCAAACCAGCAGTCTGCAGAGTTCTACGAGGCATTCTATGACCGCGAGAACAGCCGTCAGAAATTCATGGGTAACATCGGCCTCAAGTGGAACATCACCGACTGGCTCACTGCAAATGCACAGTATGCTTACTATGATAACTCATATCGTGGAAGCTACTATACCCGTGGCCAGGTTATCTCTGATCAGGGCGGTGTGACCGATAACTTCATCTCTGGCACACGTGCCACAAGTGAGTCTCGTACACAGACAGCTCGCCAGAACTTCCAGGCATATCTTTCCATGAACAAGAAGCTCGGCAAGAGCAAGATCGATGGAACCTTGGGTTATGACTACTCATACTGGTCTTACTATTCACTCTCAGGCTCATCATCAGGAGCTAAGAACGACAAGCTTCCTTATCTCCAGAGCGGTGACAAGGGTGATGTAGTAGCTGGTACAGTATCTACATTCGACGCATCGAACGAGGAGTATGACACAGCTCTCATCTCTTACTTCGGTCGTGTGGGTTATAACTATGCTGACCGCTACATCCTTTCAGCTACGTTCCGTGCCGATGGTTCTTCACTCTTCGCGAAGGGCAACAAGTGGGGATACTTCCCAAGTGCATCTGCAGCGTGGATCATCAGCGAGGAGCCTTTCTACGGCTCACTCAAGGAGAAGATGAACACCCTCAAGGTACGTGCATCATATGGTATGACCGGTAACAATGATATCAGCCGTACCGCGCCTCTTGGATCATATGGTCTCAGTGACTACGCAGGTTACTCAGTCATCCTTCCTTCAGTCATGCAGAATGCAGGTCTCCGCTGGGAGACCACCACTCAGCTCGACCTCGGACTTGACATGGGCTTCTACAACGACCGTATCCGCGTGATCCTTGACTACTATAACAAGACTACAGACAACATGATCTTCGCTATCACCCTTCCTGATACTGGCCAGTTCAGCAGCGTACAGGCAAATGTAGGTAGTGCAAGATTCTATGGTGCTGAGCTTGAGCTCCACACCGTGAACGTCCAGACCAAGGACTTCTCTTGGGATACAGATTTCACCTATTCATTCAGCAGAAACAAGGTGCTTTCACTTCCTGAGGACTATGCATACGAGATCATGGACATGGATGGAAATCCTACAGGTGAGATCGGATATCGTATCGGTGGTTACACCACAGCCAACGGCTACCGTTTCGGTGGTACCGCAGTAGGTGAGCCTCTCGGACGTATCTGGGGTTACAAGGTGGCAGGCGTCCTCCAGAATGACGTGGAGGCTGCAGCTGCTCTCTATGATACCCAGAGCCATGGTTATCGTCGTTCTGACGGCATGTCAATCACAGGTCGTAAGGATGCCGGTGACTTCGAGTGGGTGAATAGATATGGTACAGCGAAGACCTCTGACGGAAGGGAGCAGATCGATGCTACAGATATGTTCTGCCTCGGAAATGTGGCTCCTCATTCTACCGGTGGTATCTCGAATACCTTCCACATCAAGCGTGTGACCTTCCAGGTTTACATGGACTACGCCCTCGGTCACTCTATCTACAACTACATGAAGACCCGTATGGTTCAGAACACTCTCGGTTACTCAAACTCAAACCTTGACATGAACCTCTTCAACCAGACCTGGAGACATCCAGGCGATGAGTCAAATGTAGCTCGTTTCTTCCCTAATGATGCTGACTACGGTAACCGTAACTACTCACGTGCATCCGACTTCAACGTGGAGAAGGCAAGCTATATCTGTCTGCGCGACGTTTCTCTCTACTATGACCTTCCTGGCAACTGGATCAAGAGGGCTGGCATGAAGAAGCTCACCGTAGGACTTACCGGCAACACCCTGTACTACTTCACAAGGATCAGCGGAGCGATCTCTCCTGAGACCGGTATCGCATCCGATGCAGGTGGTAGCGACATGTATACATCAGTCCAGATGGGTGCATCAAACTCTAACATCATGCCTGCAGCCCGCAAGATGATGCTTAACTTGAAGATAACATTCTAAGGAGGACATGCATATGAAAAGATATATTTTTAACCTTCTTTTGATCTGTGCCGGTGCTCTTTCTCTGAGCTCTTGCCACAAGGATCTCGATATCGTATACGGAATGACCTTGAACTCCACCAACATGTGGAAGGATCCTTCAGACCTTGAGCAGTCAGTTCCTGGTATCTATCTCCGTCTTCGCAATTATTTCTCGGCAAACGAGTGTAATGTCTTCTATCTTGGTGAGATCCGCGTAGGTGACTCCATGTGGGGTCCATCTCTCGAGTCAAAGGTAGCCGACAACTTCAAGATCGCTTGCCGTCACAGCACTCTCAACGGTGCTCAGACCATCGGTTGGTCTGGCCTTTACTCGGCCATTGACCAGGCAAATGCAGTCATCAAGTATGCAGACCAGTGCCGCGCATCTCAGTCTATTGTGGACTGGGCTCTTGCTCAGGCATATTTCGCACGTGCTTATTCATACTTCTGGGCAGGTAGGACCTGGGGTTATTGTCCTATCAACCTCCTCCCTGTGGAGTCTACCACTCAGCCAGAGTGCTACCCAGAGCAGCACACACCAGCTGAGGTCTACGCTCAGGTAGAGAGCGACATCGCTGAGTGCGAGAAGCTCGCCGCATCACTCGGAACCAGCAAGTACATGGCTACAGCAGACGCTCTCATGATGCTCAAGGCAGAGTATGCCCTCTGGATGTACACCACCCAGAACGGCGGCAGCTCATACCTTTCTATGGCAGAAAGCGCTCTTGATGCCATCGGCATCTCTTCAGCCAAGCTCCTTTCAAACTACGCTGACGTATTCAGCCGCACAAACAAGGTGAACAGTGAGGTTATCTTTGCTCTCAACAACAATGCTACCTCGAAGGCAGGTTACCAGTTGTACTTCTGCCATCCTGCAAACCTCATTGCTGCTGCATACCAGAACAAGAACGGTGGCCCAGTGCCTATCAACTCTACCCAGTGGTGGGCGTATCCACAGTCTTTCGTGGATTACCTCAAGGCATCTGAGAAGGCTGGTGACACCCGCGTAGCCACAAACCTTGGCTATGGCCCTTATTCTTCAGCTACCGACAAGCACGAGATCACTTGGTGCAACAAGTTCCTTGGTGACATGTCCGTGGCACCTGTAGTCCTTGACAATGACCTCTTCTACTATCGTTACGGCCAGGCTGTGATGATGTACGCAGAGCTCAAGTACTACCAGAAAGACTATGCTGCTGCAAACAAGGCCCTCAACATCATTGCGAAGAGAGCTTACGGCGTAGACTCGAAGTACACCAGCACAAACGCTGCAGATGTATATGATGCCCTCATCAACGAGTACAAGCTCGAGTTCCCTGCAGAGGGCGTGATCTGGTTCGCACTCATCCGTACCGGCGCCATCTGGAGCATTGCTCCTAACAGCGAGCAGCCAGATGTCACCTTCGAGGCCCTCAAGGCAAAGAATCCTAATATCCTCCTTTGGCCTATCGCCAATGGTTCAATCAACAAGAACCCTGAGCACATCCATCAGGTGGAAGGTTGGTCTTAATAGAAATGAAGTATGAAAAAGATATTATCATCACTTATCATCGCCGCTTCACTCGTATTCTCCCTCACCTCATGTGAGAAGGTGGAGATGGGTGGCGCCGATCTGAAGACTCTCAGTCTGTCATACGACTTGGATGGAAACACCCTTCCTACTATCCCATCAGAGGGTCAGGTCATCACCAAGGCCGTGGTCATCAACCAGGGCGGTGTGAACCGCGACGTAGAGTGGGAGGTGTCAGTGGACAATGCCCCTTCATGGGTCAAGGTAGAGAAGACCACCGTTCAGAACCATTTCAATGGTACTTACGGCGGTGACGACTGCGACATCACCCTTAAGGGTGTCACCATCACCGTGGATGCAAATGATTCTGGTGCCAAGCGCTCAGCGGTCATCCGCTATACTGTAGCTGACGGCAGCTCTATCTCCACTATGCTCACTCAGTCCAAGTAATTATGAGAAGGACAGTAAAATCCATAACCATGCTGCTTGCAGTGGCGCTTCTCGGCGCCGCTGGATGCGGCAAGGAGCCAGTGATCCCACCTCCACCAACCCCAAACGGTGAGACTGGAGAGGAGACGGTGACCCTGGAGGAGCCGGAGCCATGCTCAAACAAGATTGTCGCCCATCGTGGCGGATCTTCAGAGTGCGGCGCTCCGGACAACTCCATCGCTTCGCTCAAGTACGCGATGTCATTGAAACTGTATGGCTCTGAGTGCGATATTTATTGGACTAAGGACAATAATGTCGTCGTTGCGCATGCGACCAGCGACTACAAGATCAACGGCCTCATCCCATGGGAGCACTCCCTTAAGGAGATCCAGGCTGCGGGACGCCTCTCGAATGGCGAGATGATCCCTTCGCTGGAGGATTACCTGAAGACCGTCATGGTCAGCGGCAGCTGCACACGCCTTTGGCTTGACATCAAGGCGACCAGCCCTGCCGACTATGCTGTGAAGGCAGTCCAGCGCGCATGCGAGATCATAAAGGAGAAGAAGGCGCAGAAGTTCTGCGAGTTCATCTGCACCAGCAATGCCACTACGGCAAGGGCTGCGGCAGCCTGCATGACCGCCTACGGTATCCCTGTAGGCTGGATGTCAAACTCGGCACCTTCAAACCATATCGCGGCAGGTTTCACATGGGCAAACCTTTCTGCGAAGAGCGCGATGACTCCGTATGGCTCTCATAGCATTGACGAATTCACCAGGGCAGGTATGGAAATCAGTGTGTTCAACGTGGACAAGGCTGGTAGTTCAGATGGCAATGCAGTCACATCCGACAGCGATGTGGACTACTACATCAAGAACTATCCGTCCATGAAGGCTATCTGTACAAACTACCCAAACTGGCTTAAATCAAAACTTAAATAATAAACTGGTATCATGAAATTAAGAAACATAGTAATGACGGCACTCTCAGCGTTCGCACTCGTTTCGTGTGTGACCAATGAGCTTGTGCCTTCACAGTCTGCCCCAGCAGTGGCTTTCGTAACCAAGACTGCTGGTGATGCCCAGGTGGAGATCTCCCGCAGAGGTGAGACCAAGCAGGTGGGCATCAAGGCTACATGCGACTGGACACTCACCACTGACAGTGACTGGGTGAAGATCAGTCCTATGTCAGGTACTGAGGCTACCAAGGACATCACTGTCACTGTGGACTCTGAGAACAATGCTGACGATGACCGCACTGCAAAGGTCATCATCTTCAAGGCTTCTGACTCACTTCCTTGTGACACCCTCTTCGTTATCCAGAAGGGTGCTGCAGGTGAGTTCGATGGCAGAATCAAGAGCGCTGAGGCTTTCGTCTCATTCATCGCTCAGGCAGGTGAGCTCGTCGAGACTGACGAGGTTGAGCTCATGGCCGATATCGATCTCGCAGGCGCAGTCATCGCCCCTGTCGATAAATTCTCTGCTATCTTCAACGGTAACAATCACAAGATCTACAACTTCACCATCGCTTCTGAGAAGGCTGAGGCTGGTATGTTCCTCGCAAACTATGGTACTATCCGTGACCTCATCGTTGGTTCAAAGGATGGCCAGAGCTGGGATGGTTCTTCAAAGATCAGCTTTGCAGATGGCATGACCGGTAACAGCGCAGGTATCGTGGCTGTGAACTACGGTACTGTGGAGAATGTCAAGAACTTCGCTTCTGTAGACTTCAACGCAGCGAATGCTTCTGACGCTGATTCTTCAGTCGGTGGTATCGTAGGTCTCGTTGGTTCTGTATCATCAGTCATCAAGAACTGTGAGAACTACGGAACCATCACTTACACCGGTGCACAGAACTACCGTTCATCAATGGGTGGTGTGCTCGGTCTCAGCGGCCAGTCAGGCGCTGTCATCGAGAACTGTCTCAATGCGGGTGCTATCGTGAAGGCTACCGCAAACCAGAAGGAGTTCGCAATGGCTGGTGTAGTAGGTCGTGCAAATGACCAGCTCATCATCAAGAACTGTACAAACGAGGGTCCTGTATCTTATGAGTCTACAGAGAAGCCAGGTTCTTATATCCACATCGCCGGTATCATCGGTGCTGCATACAAGAACTCACAGATCTCTGGCTCAAGGAACAAGGGTGAGGTTACCTCAGTCATCAACCAGGTTAACCGTATCGGTGGTATCGCTGGTACCATGAACACCGGTGGTGTGATCGAGGACTGTATCAATGACGGTGCAGTGAGCGTAAAGCAGGCTGCAAACGCAAACTGGCAGGCTGCTGCAGGTATCTGTGGATTCGAGGAGAAGGCTACTTCTACCATTCCATTCATCATCAGAAACTGTACTAACAACGCTGCTGTATCTCTCGAGCTCGAAAATACTACAACCCATGCTAACAAGGCATCTGTGGGTGGTATCATCGGTCTCGCTTGCTCAGTAGTAGAGTTCACAGGAAATACAAACAACGGTAAGATCTCAGCCAAGAACACTGGTGGTACCCCTGTTTATGCCGGCGGTATCATTGGTAACAACAGCAAGGGTACGATGACCCTTTCCGCAAACACAAATACCGGTGCTGTCTCATTTGAGGCTGCAGATGGTACTGCAGGCGGTGTCATTGGCTTCGCTCAGGCTGCTGGTGCTGTCATCAAGGAGAATATTGACAGAGGAAATGTAAGTGGCTCAGTGGCTTCTGCAATCGGTGCGGTAGCTGGTATCACCGCTGCATCTCTCAACTCTTGTGCTGTGGGTTCAGACGTGACCGTTGGTGGTCAGACCGTGACCATGGCGAACCTCGCAGCCCTCATCCAGGGCTCAGCCAGCACAGGTGCACCTGTAGCTTGCTACGTAGAGGGTGCCGCTCCTGTAGATTACCTCTCAGCTGCTCCTGCAGAGCTTGCATTTGTCGCTGCAGGCGAGTCCAAGACCATCACAGTGTCTTCAAACTGCGAGTGGACCGCTACCTCATCTGAAGGCTGGCTCACACTCTCTGAGGCCGCTGGCAATGGTGAGGCTACCATCACAGTGACCGCTGCCGAGAACCCTGCAAAGCAGGAGCGTACGGCAGTCATTACCATTGTCGCAAAGAACGACGCTACACTCAGCGCTACAGTGAATGTAAAGCAGGCTGAGAAGCCAGGCGCACTTCCTGGAAACCAGATCAAGAGCGCAGCTGACCTCAAGACCTTCCTCACCATCGCAGCTGAGGTTGAGGCTGGTGAGACCTTCACCATCGAGAGCGACATCGACTACACTTCAGAGACTCTCGTCCCTGCAGATGCATTCGCCGGTGTACTTGATGGAAAGAACCACAAGATCACCTTCGCTACCGAGGCTGATGCGGCGTTCATCGCACTCATCAAGACCCTTACCGGTACAGTGAAGAACATCACTACCGCTGGTTCGCTTAAGTCTACATACTCAGGTACTGGTGAGCACTTTGTCACCTCTATCGCTGCCTATGTGGACGGTGGTCTCGTTGAGAACTGTACAAATGAGGCAGCTATCACACTCGCTTCTACCGGTACAGGCTCGTATGCATACCTTTCAGGTGTCGTTTCACATTTCAGACTCGACGGCGCTACAGTGAAGAACTGTACAAACAAGGGTAAGCTCACCCTGAGCAACGCCTGCCAGACCATCCTCGGTGGTGTCGCTGCATATGGTGTGACCAACGCCAATGCACCTACCCTGAGCCTGATCGACTGCGTGAACTCTGGTGATATCGAGATCAACCACGATGGTGCAAACTGGGACTATATCGGTGGTGTAGTAGGTAAGATGGGTGCTTCTTCAAACCCATTCACCATGTTCTACATCAAGAACTGTAAGTTCAGTGGAAAGATGACTGTTACCAAGGCTCCAAAGATCCGTGGTGGTGGCGTATTCGGCTCATGTGGTGCCTCTACCAACTACGAGGTTTCAGGCTGTGAGTTCTCAGGAACCATTGACATTACTGATACTCAGGCAGTTGATCGCCTCTTCGGTGGCGTAGGCCCAGGCTTCTCTGAGACAGCAGCTTCAGGTACCATCTCTAACTGCGTATTCAATGGCGACATCAAGGCTGTCACAGGTGGCAACCTCTATCTCGGAGGTATATTCGGAAACAATGGTGCCGCTACCATCGTCATCGATGGCTGTAAGGCTACAGCGAAGTCTTCTATCGGAGGTTACACTTCAGCCAAGTCCATCGGCGTGATCGCGGCTCGTCCAAACAAGGCTGGCTTCACAGTGAAGAACTGTAAGGTGGCTGGTAAGGTTACATCTGCAGCAGGTGAGGAGATCACCATCTCTGCTGACAATGTAGCTGATTGGATGTTCAAGGGTTCTGCCACTACAGTAGCTGTAACTCTCGAGAACAACGGCTTCAACGCAGAGTAATCTGTCACATTTTATAAGGGGGGCCGGTAGAAATACCGGCCTTTTTCATATCTTTATGAGTATGAAACGACACATCCTTATGATACTGGCTCTTGGAGCCGTTATGGCGTGTGGGAAGAACACGGTTCCTGAACCACCGGTGCGTGAGCCGGATAGGGAAGGGGAGAGCGGAGAACTGCTCTTCTCGGCTACCTTTGACGAGTGCGTACTGAAGGAAGGACCTCAGATTCAGTCGGATAACTTCAAGGAAGACTGCGAGAACCCATTGAGCCACATCTCTTTCAAGTCTACTCTATGGAAGACTGTAGGCTCCTCTCACGTGTGCGATGACGAGTACATGAGGAGCAGGGGATTCCAGGACTGGGTGTATCTTTTCCGTGTGACGGAGCGCCCGGGATATCTGGCCTGTGGGGTGAATTCCGAAGGCAAGAGAGGCATCATCCAGTCTCCTATGATGACGAAGATCCAGCAGGTGTCGGATGTGAAGATAAGTTTCGAAATCAAGCCTGATGCCGACATGACAGATGATATCTGCTTCAAGGTGTGCCTTGCGGGAGTCATCAGGAAAGTCACCGTGAACGGCTACGCCTATGCGCAGACTGACCCTCACGACGGCATTGAGCACTCCCTGATCATCTCCCGCCAGTCGCTGAATCCAGGCTGGAACAAGGTGGCTGTGGAGGTCGAGAAGGCGACAGGTGGCACCATGTTCTACTGGGGTGGTGCTTCGTCGTCGAAGAGCCTGAATCATGGTTTTTATCTGGACAATGTAAAAGTCTACGAGACCCAGCAGATGGAGCGCCCTGCCGGCTCGCTGCGTGTCCTGTACTGGAACATCCAGAACGGCATGTGGAGTGACCAGACGGCTGATTTCGCGAATTTCAGGGCTTTTGTGAAGAAGTACGACCCTGATGTCTGTGTGTGGTGTGAGGCTCAGTCCATCTATAATGACAGGAGCACCTCTATGTGCGATGAGAAGGATAGGTTCTTTCCAGCAGGTTGGGCAGATTTCGCCCAGAGCTATGGGCACAAGTACACGGCCATCGGAGGCTATAGGATATATGCTGATGACTACTTTCCTCAGGTGGTGACGTCCAGATATCCTGTCAAGACCCTGCTGAAGATCACGGAGACGGATGCGGCGCATCAGGCGCTGGCGGACAGCTATACGGATGGGAAGAGCCATTCGGATGAGTATCATAAGAGCTGCGCAGAAGGCTACTGCCCTGTGGCTCACGGCGCCGCGGTGCAGCAGGTGGACGTGAATGGCGTGAAGGTGAATATCGTGACGCTGCACCTCTGGCCTCATGCCTACAGCTACTACGCCAAGTTCGTGCTGAAGGACCAGAAATATGACGCTGATAACAGCGCAGGAGGAAATGTCCAGCGCGAGCGCGAGATACGTTATATATGCTCAAGGAGCATCGAGGACCCTAAGTTTGCCGGTGAGGAAAACTGGCTAATGATGGGCGATTTCAACACCCGCAGCCGCCTGGACAACTGGAGGTACAAGCTGCCAGAGGACAGCCCTTTCCTGAGCAGTCATGACTATATCTTGCAGCATACTGACTATAAGGATATCATTGGCCTGAAATATCCAGGGCACTTCTTCGCTACCCGCACCTGGGCCAATGATGCCGCGGGAAACTACCCTCCGCGCTACGACTTCATGTATGCCTCTCCTGCGATGTATGAGAAGGTGGCCAATGCCCTGGTGCTCAATGAGCAGTGGACAAATATGGTATGGGCAATGTCAAACTATTATGACTCCTCAGACCACAGGCCTATCCTGGTGGATTTCAAATTCTGAAGATTTTCTCACTCTTTTTCGCGGAAAGTGCATATCTTTACAATCGGTGGAAATGACGCCACCAGCTAAAATTTTTATATTATGTCACTTAATAAAGTAATGCTGATCGGTAACGTTGGTAGAGACCCAGAAGTACGTTACCTCGAAGGACAGGGCGCCCAGGGCGCCGCTAAGGTAGCCACATTCACTCTCGCGACCACTGAGAGATTCAAGGATCGCGCAGGAGAGTTGAGAGAAAACACAGAATGGCATAACATCGTGGCGTGGAGAAATTCCGCAGATGTAGCTGAGAAGTACATCCGTAAGGGTACCCAGCTGTATGTGGAAGGCAAGCTCCGCACACGTTCGTGGACTGATGCCACAGGAGTGAAGAAGTTCACCACAGAGATCGTTGTGGACACTCTCCAGCTCCTTGGCAAGAAGGAGGATAACCCAGGAGGAGTGGGCGCTGCACCAGTCGCTTCAGCTCCAGCTGCTCCTCGTCAGGCTGCTCCTGCAGCCGCTGCGCAGGACTACTCGCAGCCAGCCGGCTTCCAGCCTCGCCAGGCTCCAGCCGCAGCTCCTGCTGCCGCTCCAGCGGTGGACATGGGTGACGCTGCTGACGACCTCCCATTCTAGAGATTTTTTTCTGCATCTTTTCGAGCTTGTGCCATACGTATGGCACAAGCTCCTTTTATTTTTGCACCTGTAATAAAGAATGAAAGGGTATGCAGAAGAAAAAGGAAGCTGAGCTTGAGCTCATAGAGAAATACGCATTCATCCTCGGCAGGAAGGATTCCACCGAGGATGTCATAGAGTCTTATCGTGATACAGCAGAGGAAATCGGCTGTTTCTCGTTCTGAGTTAGATGCGGTCAGCCATGGCGCCTATGGATGGTACCTCTCCGGTGAGGATAGGGTAGCCGGCCACAGCCTGGTACAGGAGCCATTTCTTGCCAGAGATGTAGAGGGCTCCAGCCTGGTCGATGGCATTCATCACCTGATCGCTGAATGAAGGGTTCCTGTAGTTCGCTTCGAGGATCATCTTCGTATAGCCGCCAGCGGCGAAATCGTCTGCCGTCAGCGAGTCGAGCACGTCGTGCTTGACTGGCAGGCAGTAGATGATGAGCTGGCTTTCACGGAAGGCCTCCTTGAGGTCTGACGCGATGGTCATCCCGAACTCAGGAAGTCCCTTGATGAACTTTTCGGCCTTCTCCACGGTCCTGTTCCAGACCGTCACCTGGTAGCCCATCTCGGCCGCGGCGACAGCCGCAGCGCTGCCTGCGCCGCCCAGGCCTACGATGAGCGCCTTGGGCTTGGAGTCGAACTCATTGGCGAGGATCTGCTTCATGGCCTGATGGACCTTGATGTGGCCTCTGGCACCGAACTCCTGGTAGCACTTGTGGACTATGCCAGGGGCGAACATCTCGGCTATGGTGAGTATCACGCCAGAGAAGTCTGAGTTATGGCATGCCACGCCCTCCTCGGTCTTCACGAGGATGTTTGCCGCTCCTATGAGCATGCATGGGCCAGACACTACCTCGGCCTTCTCGTATGCCTTCTCCTTGAACGGAGCGGTGATGTTTATGCCCTCGTAGCCCTTCATGAACCTTATGTATGACTCCTCGAAGTACTGGCCTTCGATGAGATCGTAGCTGAGCTGCTCGTCAGGGTGCTCTGCGTTCCATTTGCTGAATCCAGCCTTGAAGAGGGTAGGGCTCATCGAGTGCTCGATGGGATGTCCTATGAGTCCGAACTTTTTCATTTATGAATTTCTTTGGCGGACAGCCTCGAAGAGGAGTATGGCCGCTGAGACTGAGGCATTCAGCGAGTCGAGCTGTCCAAGCATTGGGATCTTGATGTGTGCATCTGCAGCCTCACGCCACTGGTCTGTGAGGCCTGTAGCCTCTGTGCCGATGACGATGGCGGTGCCTTTCTTCATGTCTGTGTCGTAGTACCACGAGCTGTCCTGGAGCTGGGCAGTAAGGATCTGGATGCCCTGCGACTTCAGCCATGCTATGGCGTCCTCGGAAGAGCAACATGCCACCTGTGTGGTGAACACTGCGCCTATGCTCGCGCGCACCAGATTCGGGTTGTACAGGTCCGTGAGCGGGTCGCATATCAGCACCGCATCTGCGCCAGCAGCGTCCGCGCTACGCAGTATGGCGCCCAGGTTTCCTGGCTTCTCCACGCCCTCAAGCACCACCACGAGCGGCGCGTCGCCTACGCGGAGTGCCCCGAGCTCCCGCTCTTTCCACTCCATCTCGGCTATTACGCCTTCTGTGCCCCCGCGGTAGGCTACCTTGTCATAGATGAACAGCGGTATGTCCACCACGAGTGGTGCGTCCACATCCGCCTCCATGGCCTCGTCCAGAAGTCCCTTGTAGTCATTCTTCGCGAGTCTGTAGCTCCCGTCATGGAAGTCCCTGCACAGGATTTCACTGCAGCAGAAGAGAGTCTTGATGCGGAAGCCTGCGCGCAGACAGTGTCCCAGCTCCCTTCTACCTTCCACTACGAAAAGACCCTTCTCGCGTCTCAGTTTCGTTTTTTCCTGAAGCGCGAGAAGGTCCTTTATCTTCGGATTCTGTGCCGAAGTGATATATTCTGTTCTCAAGACTAGTCCTCTTTCTTAGGAGCGGTCTTCTCTGGTCTCATCTGAGGGAAGAAGAGCACGTCCTGAATGGTGGTCTGGCCAGTCATGAACATGGTGAGACGGTCGATACCCATGCCGAGACCTGAGGTAGGAGGCATACCGTACTCGAGAGCGCGTACGAAGTCGTAGTCGATGAACATAGCCTCGTCGTCACCCTTGCTCTTGAGAGCGGCCTGCTCCTCGAAGCGCTCGAGCTGGTCGATAGGGTCGTTGAGCTCTGAGTATGCATTTGCGAGCTCCTTACCACATACAAAGAGCTCGAAACGCTCTGTAAGGGTAGGATCCTCGCGATGTCTCTTGGTAAGAGGAGACATCTCCACTGGGTAGTCTGTGATGAATGTAGGCTGGATGAGCTTTTCCTCAGCGTAAGCGCCGAAGATGGCGTCGATGAGCTTGCCCTTGCCCATAGAAGGATCGATCTCTACGTTAAGCTGCTTGCAGGTAGCACGGAGCTGGTCCTCGTCCATGCCCTTTACGTCTACACCAGCGTACTCCTTGATCGCATCGAGGATAGGGAGGCGGCGGAATGTGCCACCGAAGTCTACCTCGTGCTCGCCGATCTTCACCTTGGTGGTGCCGTTTACCCTGAGAGAGATCTTCTGGAGCATCTTCTCCACGAAGTCCATCATCCAGATGTAGTCCTTGTATGCTACATAGATCTCCATGCAGGTGAACTCTGGGTTATGGGTCTTGTCCATACCCTCGTTACGGAAGTCCTTCGCGAACTCGTAAACGCCTGAGAATCCACCTACGATGAGTCTCTTCAGGTAGAGCTCATTCGCGATACGAAGGTAAAGCGGAATGTCGAGAGCGTTGTGATGAGTGATGAAAGGACGTGCTGTAGCACCTCCTGGGATGCTCTGGAGGATAGGGGTCTCTACCTCGAGGCAGCCAGCTTCGTTGAAGTACTCACGCATGGTGGCGATGATCTGTGATCTCTTGATGAAGGTCTCCTTCACCTGAGGGTTCACGATGAGGTCCACGTACCTCTGACGGTAGCGGAGCTCAGGGTCGGTGAATGCGTCGAATACCTTTCCGTCCATCTCCTTCACGATAGGGAGTACCTTGAGTGACTTGGAGAGGAGGGTGAGCTCCTTCGCATGCACTGAAAGCTGTCCTGTCTGGGTGATGAATGCGAAACCCTTGATTCCGATGACATCACCGATGTCGAGAAGCTTCTTCCATACGGTGTTATACATGGTCTTGTCCTCACCAGGACAGATCTCATCTCTCTTCACGTAGATCTGGATACGGCCAGTCTCGTCCTGGAGCTCTCCGAAAGAAGCGGCTCCCATGATACGACGGCTCATCACGCGGCCTGCGATGCAGACCTCCTGGAAGTTACCCTTCTGCTCGTCGTAACCTTCTGTAATCTCCTTCGCGGTAGCGTTCACTGGATAGAGTGGTGCTGGATATGGCTCGATGCCAAGTTCGCGAAGCTTCGCGAGCGACTCTCTTCTGAGGATCTCCTGCTCGCTGAGTTCAATATTTGCCATATATATTTGATTTTTAAATAATCGGGTTGTTTGAAATGTATCTACAAAAGTAGCATTTTTAATTTAAAAATTAAAAACTTTTGGGTATCTTTGTCCAATATGGCGGTTCAGTGCAAATGGGTAGTTAAGGAGCAATCCGACGTCGCGACGGTTGAAAAACTCGCCGCGGAGGTGGGTATTGACAGGGTTCTCGCGGAGCTTCTGGTCCAGCGAGGCGTTACCTCATTTGAGGAGGCACGCTCTTTCTTCCGTCCTTCTCTGAACAGCCTGCACGATCCATTCCTGATGAAGGACATGGACAGGGCAGTGGAAAGACTCCGTAAAGCCGTCATCAGCCGTGAGAAGATACTCGTCTATGGAGATTATGACGTAGACGGAACCACCGCGGTATCATTGGTTTACTCCTTCCTTATCAGATACACCAGGGACATCGACTTCTATGTCCCAGACCGTAACGACGAGGGCTACGGCGTGTCCTACAAGGCACTTGACTGGGCCCATGAGAATGGCTTCACCCTCATCATCACTCTCGACTGCGGCATCAAGGCCATCGAGAAGGTGGAGTACGCGAAGGAGCGAGGCATGGATGTCATCATCTGCGACCATCACCTCCCGGATGCCGAGCTGCCACATGCAGTGGCTGTGCTTGACCCGAAGAGGGAGGATTGTCATTATCCTTTCGACGACCTCTCAGGCTGCGGCGTGGGATTCAAGCTGGTGCAGGCTTATGCGCAGCGCTTCGACATCCCGTTCGAGAACCTCATCCCGCTGCTGGACTACCTTGTGGTGAGCATCTCATCCGATCTTGTGTCCATGGTGGGGGAGAACCGCATCCTGGCGTATTTCGGCCTCAAGCAGCTGAATGAGTCTCCTCGCGCCGGCCTTTCAGCGATGATCACCCTGTCGAACCTCGAGCCTGGGCATGTCACCATCGATGACATTGTCTTCAAGATTGGCCCTCGCATAAACGCAGCAGGCCGTATGGAGACTGGCCGTCTCGCTGTGGAGCTTCTCACCGCCACCGCCACTTCGGATGCCATGCGCATAGGCGAGAAGATAAATGACAATAATAACGAGCGTAAGTCCATCGACCGCGAGATCACCCAGGAGGCACTTGAGATGGTGCAGAATGGGCAGTGCCTCGCGAGTGAGAATGCCACTGTGGTGTATAACCCGAACTGGAACAAGGGAGTGGTCGGCATCGTCGCATCGCGCCTGGTGGAGGCCTTCTACAAGCCTACCATCGTACTCACTAAGTCAAATGGTTTCGTGACCGGTTCAGCCCGCAGTGTCCAGGGATTTGATCTTTACGGCGCCATCGAGAGCTGCGCCGACCTCCTCGAGAACTTCGGAGGTCATGTCTATGCTGCAGGCCTTACCATGAAGGAGGAGAATCTGGCGGAGTTCAGCGCCCGTATCGACAAGTTCGTGGCCGGCAAGGTGACAGAGGAGATGCTTACTCCTGTGGTCTATCTGGATGCCCGCCTGGACTTCTCAAGCATCACGCCTAAGTTCTTCCGCATCCTTAAGCAGTTCCAGCCTTTCGGTCCGGGAAACATGAACCCTCTGTTCCTCACTGAGGATGTATATGACAGTGGAAATGGTCGCAAGGTAGGCGCCGGTGGAGTACACATGAAGCTTGACCTCATCCAGGAGGCCCAGCCTTATCATCCTATCCCAGCCATCGCGTTCAACATGTCAGACATGTATGACTACATAAAGGAGGGAAATCCTTTCGATGTCTGCTATTCAGTCGTAGAGAATTACTACAGAGGTAGTTCCACCATCCAGCTTCGCGTGAAAGACCTTCACGAGAGGGAGGAGTTCATCTAGTTTATCACCTTGAATATCTCATGTGCCACGCCCATTGGCGTGAGCTCGTCTGTGGCTACTGAGAAATCTGCCACCGACGCGTAGATGCCTGCGCGCTGCTCCATCAGGCGATGGATGCGATCCTCCAGTGATTCCCCCTGGAGGAGGGGTCTTTTCGTGTCGCCGCTGAGGCGCTTCTGCAGCGTCTGCTCGCTTGCGGTGAGGTACACGCACACTGCGTGCTCCCTGATGAGACGGGCGCACTCGGGCGTGGTCACGGCGCCACCGCCAAGCGCTATTACGAAGTCGCCTTCCACGTGGCTCTCGAGAAGTTCACGAAGGCATTGGCACTCGAAGATGCGGAATCCCTTCTCTCCCACCTCGGTGAATATGTCCGCCACGCTCTTTCCTGCGCGCTCCACGATGTAGTCGTCCAGGTCCACAAAGGAGCAGTAAAGCAGCTTCGAGAGTCTCCTCCCGACGCTGCTTTTTCCGCATCCCATGAATCCTGTAAGTGTGATGATCATTTAGAACAATGTGAGCTCGCCGTCCTCCTCGATAGGAGGGACGTCTACCTTGGACATGTCTACCTCTGGGATATCGATATCCATCGGGTCAATGGCATCGTCCACGATCTCGCCTGCGAGGTTTTCAGGCTCCTCCGGCTCGGTCTCCTCGATCTCGTCCTCTGGCTTCACCAGAGGCTCGATGAACTCGACCTTCTTCACGTCGAAGGTGTGGCATTTCTTGCCCTTCGCCGCGATGCCCTTCTTCGCTATGAACTCCTCAGCATCAAGTACTTCCGCCTCTCTGTGCTCATGCTTGCCACCGAAGGTGACGAGCACCTGAGGGTGCTTGTCCTCGCTGAGGTCCACGAGCTTCGAGCCCTTGCCGTCCGCGATGAACAGCATAGGGGTGTTCTCGCTGAGCGCAAAAGAGAACCTCTTGATGTAGAATGCCTTGACCGAAGCGTCCCAGTAGAGGGCTGTGTATGTCTTGTTCAGGTCGAGTTTCTCAATCTTCAGGACATCACCCTGATACTTGTTCGACAGGTCAAATGAGGTCGTATAATATGTTCCGTTCTTGAAGATAGCCAGTATCTTGTCGTCGCTCTCAAACTGTCCCAGGTACTGTCCTCTGCCGTCTTCGTTGAGGCTTTGGATGTCTGAATCATACCAGATGTCCTTTCCTCCGATGGTAGAGGCTCCCTTGCTCTTGAGCTGTATCTTCGAGATGGCGTTCTTGCTCACGAGGTTACCCCTTGAGGCCTTGCCCTTGATGGCAAGTGTGGAGAAGTCATACTCTATGGAGAGCTTCTTGAGCTTGGCCTTCGCCTTAAGGTAGATCTTCACGGACTCAGCCTCACCGTTATGGTTTGCTGTAAACCACTGAAGCACAGAACCTGGCGTGCCGCTTGTGATGTCGTACCACTTGTCTCTTGTCACCGAGGTTATGTTAAATCTCTTCGCGTAGTAGACTGTGCTCTTACCGTCGCGGTAGATGACATTGTAGATGGTACGTGAGTCGCCTCTGGTGAATACGTCGGCGTAGAGGATGTCCTTGCAGAAGAACTCCTTCTCTGCGACCTTCTTCACGATGTACTGGCCTTCCTTGTTTATGACGATGACCTCCGACAGGTCTGAGCAGTCGCATACATACTCCACGCCATCCTCTTTCTTGAGGTTTGTACCCACGAAACCTTCTGCCTTGTTCACATAGAGCTTGGCGTTGTTGTTCACTACCTTGGTAGCGGCAATGGTGCCGAACGATGTGATCTCTGTGAGGCGAGGGTAGTCCTTGCCGTACTTCTTCTTCAGGTTCTTGAACCAGTCGATGGTGTACTTGGTAAGGTGTGCAAGCTTGTCCTTGACGTCCTTGATGTCCTCCTCGATGGCGCGTATCTTCTCGTCGATGGCCTTCGTGTCGAACTTCGATATCTTCCTGACAGGCTTCTCCACGAGCTTGAGGATGTCCTCCATCACGATCTCCTTCTGGAGAAGGCTCTGGTAGGTCTTCATCTCGGCGAACACGTCACCAAGCTGGGTGTCCCAGTCCTTCTGATCCTGCTCGAGGATCTTGTATATCCTGTTCTCGAAGAATATCCTTTCGAGAGAGGTGTAGTGCCAGTCGTTCTCGAGCTCAGAGAGCCTGATCTGAAGCTGCTGTCCGAGGATGTCCCTTGTGTGCCAGGTGTCGTACTCGAGAATCTGGTTCACATCGAGGAACTGAGGCTTGTCATCCACGATGACACAGGCATTTGGCGCTATGTTGAACTCACAGTCTGTGAATGCGTACAGTGCGTCAATGGTCTTGTCCGGAGACACATCATTTGGAAGATGGATGAGGATGTTCACGTTTGACGTGGTCATGTCATCGATCTTCTTAATCTTTATCTTACCCTTGTCCTTGGCCTTCAGGATGGAGTCAATGAGCATGTGGGTGGTCCTTCCGTACGGAATCTCAGTGATGGCGATGGTGTTCTTGTCGATCTTCTCGATGCGGGCACGCACCTTCACTGTGCCACCTCTATGACCCTTCTGGTACTTGGTGCAGTCAGCGAGACCTCCGGTAGGGAAGTCTGGGTAGAGCTCGTAAGGTTTCTCCTCAAGTATGGCGATGGATGCATCAAGGAGCTCATTGAAGTTATGAGGCAATATCTTGGATGACATACCCACGCCGATACCCTCTGTACCCTGTGCGAGCAGGAGAGGGAAGCGTACAGGAAGCTCGATAGGCTCCTGGTTCCTTCCGTCGTATGAGGTCATCCAGTTCGTGACCTTAGGGTCGAAGATTACTTCCTTCGCGAACTTGCTGAGACGCGCCTCGATGTATCGAGGTGCAGCGTTCGCGTCGCCCGTGAGGATGTTACCCCAGTTTCCCTGGCAGTCGATCAGCAGGCCTTTCTGGCCCAGCTGTACGAGCGCTCCAAGTATGGACTGGTCGCCGTGTGGATGATACTGCATGGCCTGTCCGACGATGTTTGCCACCTTTGTATAGGCACCATCGTCCATCCTGTACATTGCGTGCAGCACGCGTCTCTGCACAGGCTTGAGACCGTCCACGATGTGTGGCACGGCTCTGTGCAGGATTACATAAGAGGCATAGTCAAGATACCAGTCCTTGAACATTCCAGAGAGCTTGAAGTGATGGCTGTCACTTCCCAGCAGTCTGTCATATTTCCCCGAAGGCACAGCATCTTCCGCAAGTCCCTCATCGAGATCTTCTTCCTCTCTGATCTCTTCTCCGTCGTTGTACTCTTCGTTCATTGTCTTTGTCTCTTTTTAGTCTTCGTATCCGAATCTGCGGAGCTCCCTGCGGCTCTCCCTCCATCCTGCGTCCACCTTGACAAACAGGCTGAGGAAGACCTTCTTCTGGAAGAACTCCTCCATCTCGATGCGGGCCTCTGTGCCCACCTTCTTCAGCGAAGCGCCCTTCTTTCCGATGATGATGCCCTTCTGGCTATCTCTCATCACGTAGATGATGGCGCTGATGTCATATCTCTCTGCACCTTCCTTGAATGCCTCCACGACCACCTCGCAGCTGTAAGGGATCTCCTGGTCATAGTTCAGGAGTATCTTCTCGCGGATGATCTCCGAAGCGAAAAAGCGCAGGTTCTTGTCGGTGAAAGCATCCTTGTCATACCAAGGCGGGCACTCTGGAAGTGCCTCTACCACAGTGTCGAAGATGCTGTCTAGGTTGAACTTCTCCTGTGCTGATGCCGGAATGACTGTAGCCTTGGGCACCTGCTCCTTCCAGTAGGTGATCTTCTCAACTACCTTGTCCTGGGTGCTGATGTCTATCTTGTTTATGACTATCACCACTGGGCAGTCAAGGTTCTGGAGCTTCTTTACATACTCCACGTTCTTGTCGGCAGTCTCCACTGTGTCTGTGACATAGAGGATGATGTCGGCATCACCGATGGCTGTGTCCACGAAGTTCAGCATGTTCTGCTGAAGCCTGTAGTTAGGCTTGAGGATACCAGGAGTGTCTGAATAGACGATCTGGTAGTCCTCGCCGTTCACGATGCCCATGATGCGGTGGCGCGTGGTCTGTGCCTTGGCTGTCACTATGGAGAGCTTTTCGCCCACCATGGCATTCATAAGTGTGGATTTGCCGACATTTGGGTTTCCAATGATGTTGACAAATCCAGACCTGTGTTTCTTTGTGCTGTTCTCAGTCATTATCTATTAAAGGTAAGCTCCCATCTTGAGGATGTTCACCTCGCCCTCGGTGAGGAATCTCCACTCACCCTTCTTGAGGCCCTTCTTTGTGAGGCCGGCGAAGTAGACTCTGTCAAGTGCACGTACCTCATATCCGAGTGACTCGAAAATACGGCGTACGATGCGGTTCTTTCCTGAATGGATCTCGATACCAAGCTTTCTCTTGTCGTCAGCGTCGATGTACTGAAGCTCGTCAGCGGCTACATTGCCATCGGTAAGCTCCACACCTGCGAGGATCTGGTCGAAGTGCTCCTGATCGAGCTGGTGGTCGAGGATCACCTGGTAGATCTTCTTCTTGTCGTATGAAGGATGGGTGAGGCGCTCTGCGATCT
>JAKSJL010000018.1 GCA_024398295.1 Bacteroidales bacterium | reverse complement strand
GGTGGAGGACAAGTATGGCGTAGCCTACATGTACGACAGCAGCGTCATCCCAGAGATTCACGTCACCGTGCCTCTGGATGAGTGGAACAGCCTGCTGAAGGCGTACGACCAGAACTCTAAGACCAAGAAGAACATCCACTGCGATGTGCGCTACCTCAAGGACAAGGAGGAAACCGTGATCACGGATGCAGCGATAAGACTGCGTGGAAACACCTCACGCAGACGCCCTGAGGGCTCGAATGGGCAGATGCACAAGAGCTCGGGGACGGACTGGCATCATTGTCATTTCCAGATAAACTTCCGCAAGTTCGAGAAGGACGACGAGCATGAGGTGCATGGCGCCAGGAAGATAGCGCTCAAGTGGTTCAAGGACGACCCGAACTACGTGAGGGAGCTCTACTGCTACGACCTCTTCCGCCGCGCAGGCATCTGGACCGCGCCAAATGACGTCTACTGCCGCCTCTGGCTCAAGGTCGAGGGCGACCAGAAGGAGACCTATTTCGGCGTGTACAACATGATTGAGCCAGTGGACGAGCGTTTCGTCAAGCAGCGCGTGGACGAGTTCGGCTCCGATGAGGGCTTCATCTGGAAGTGCCGCTACGGCGCGGACCTCAGAAGCACGAACGCAGACTTCGGCGCGGACCTCGACGACGACGTGGAGCACGTCTATGAGCTGAAGAACAGCACGAAGTCATTGGACAAGGCGACACAGCAGCTGAAGGGATTCATCACGAAGCTGAACACCCTGAAGGGTACCGAGTTCCACGACTGGATCGCCAGCGTCTGCGACGTGGACCTGCTGATGCGCACATACGCCGTGAACGTGACCCTCGGCATGTGGGATGACTATTGGAACAACAAAAATAATTACTACCTTTATTTCAACTCCACCGACCAGCAGAACTACAAGTTCTTCTTCATACCTTACGACTACGACAACACCCTGGGCACCAGCTCGAAATGCGGCGCGCAGAGCGACTCCGGAAGGCATGATCCATTCAACTGGGGAGTGAAGGAGAACCCATTGATCTACAAGATCCTGCAGTTTGACGACTACAGGGAGATCTACCGCAAGGAGCTGCTGCGCCTCGTGAAGCCAGAAGAGGGACTCTTCTACTACACCACCAGCATGCAGCGCATCCAGAAGTGGCAGATGAGCGTGAAGGAGTTTGTGTCCAATGACACCGGCGAGGACATGTCCATCAAGGACGCCCCTGCCTCATGGAGCAACCACCCTGAGTATCGCCTGCTCACGAGCACCTCAAACGAGAACTTTTTCAGAGTCAAGGAGACATACATCAAGCAATTTTGCAACAAATAAAAATGAGAAAGCTAACCACATTCATCATCCTGGCCCTCGTGGCACTGAGCTGCACACAGGCACCTCAGAAGGAACAGGGCAGACACGCAGACTGGACCGAAGGTACGGTCGTCTATGAACTGAACACCCGCCAGTACACCGAGGAGGGCACTTTCGCCGCAGCGGCGCAGCACCTTCCTGAGCTCAAGGAGCTCGGCGTGGACATCGTCTGGCTGATGCCTATCTACCCTATCGGAGAGCTTAACCGAAAGGGCACCCTCGGTTCATACTACGCCATCAAGGACTACAAGGCAGTGAATCCAGAGTTCGGTACACTCGCAGACTTCGACGCCTTCCTCGCGAAGGCTCACGAGCTCGGTCTCAAGGTCATCCTCGACTGGGTGGCAAACCACACATCTCCAGACCATCCTTGGGTCACAGAGAAACCTGCTGAGTGGTACTATCGCGACAGCCTCGGCCACACCATCGTAGAGTACGACTGGACCGATATCGCGAAACTTAACTACGACTGCCCAGAGGTGGCTGACGCCATGCAGGACGCCATGCATTTCTGGCTTGAGCGCGGCATCGACGGATTCCGCTGCGACATGGCCTACATCGTGCCTCAGGCATTCTGGACCAAGGCCATTGCTTCGCTCAGGGAGGAATTCAAGGACATCTACTTCCTCGCAGAGGGAGAGGAGCCTTGGCTGCACGACGCCGGTTTCGACGCCACCTACAGCTGGGAGCTCCACCACATGCTGAACGACATCGCACAGGGTCGTGCGAATGGAGACAGCCTCAGGACATACATCCAGAAGAATGACGAAAAGTTCCCTGCAGATGCCTACAGGCTCGCTTTCACCTCAAATCATGACGAGAACTCATGGTCAGGGTCTGAGTTCGAGCGCATGGGAAGCGCCTGGAGAGTCATGACCATCCTCTGCTTCACCATCCCTAAGTCACAGCCTCTCATCTATACCGCCCAGCAGATAGGATGGGACCACCGCTTCGAGTTCTTCGAGAAGGACCCTGTACCTGCTGCCATGTGGTGCGACGAAGGCCTGAAGGAGGAATACGGCAAGTTCTACAAGGAACTTACAGAGCTCTATCATTCTCACCCAGCCCTCAAGCCTGAGAGCCCATACGAGTTCTACGTAGACCCACTCGTGGACGGTGAGGACCAGAGTGAGTACATCTCATACCGCCGTATCTGCGACACAGATACAGTGTCTGTGCTTATCCACCTTCAGGAGCCTTGGGAGTATGCCATTCAAACACCTGAAAACCAGTAATTTATGAAAAAGATAATACTTATCGCAGCTACGCTTTCCGTGCTTGCATCATGCGGAAAGCCATTTGACCCAAGCAGCGTGGTGGATGCCACCGCGGAGCAGGTATCCAGGGTGGAGCCTATGAACTGGTGGGTGGGTATGAAGACCTCACTGCAGATCATGGTGCAGGGTCCTGCCATATCAGAATACGACGTCACTCTCGAGAATCCATACAAGTTCAGCACGGCTCAGCCTTACATACAGAAGGTAAACAAGGCCGACTCGCCAAACTACCTCTTCCTCGACGTCAGGATGGGCGACAAGGCGCAGCCTGGCACATACTATCTCGTGTTCTCGAAGGATGGCAAGGAGTGCTTCAAGATGCCTTACGACTTCCTCCAGAGAAGGGAGGGAAGCGCCGAGAGGGGCAGCTTCACGACCGCCGACCTCATCTACCTCATCATGCCTGACCGCTTCGCGAACGGCGACGCGTCAAACGACGGCACTGACGACACCTTCGAGGCTCCAGCACGCCACGAGCTCTACGGACGCCACGGAGGCGACATACAGGGCATCATTGACCATCTCGACTATATCCAGGAACTCGGCGCCACAGCCATCTGGAACACACCTCTTCTGGAGGACAATGAACCACGCGAGTCATACCACGGCTACGCCTGCACCGACTACTACCACATCGACAGCCGCTTCGGCTCGAACGAGCTCTACCGCGACATGGTGCAGAAGGGCCACGAGAAGGGCATCAAGATGATCATGGACATCGTCCCTAACCACTGCGGCGACAAGCATTGGTGGATGGAGGACCTTCCATTTGAGGACTGGGTGCACGTGTGGCCAGAGTACACCCACTCAAACTGTGCATTCTCGATGCAGAATGACCCATACGCCGCCGAGATCGACAAGCAGAACATGGTCGGCGGCTGGTTCGACACATCCATGGTCGACATGAACCTCGACAACCCTCATGTGCTGCGTTACTTCAAGCAGTGGGCAGTGTGGTGGATCGAGTGGGCAGACCTCGACGGCCTGCGCGTCGACACATATCCATACAACGAGAAGAAGCCTATCAACAGCTGGAGCGCCGCCGTCCTTGAGGAGTATCCTCACATGAACATCGTGGGCGAGATCTGGAGTTCCAATGTTTCCCAGGTAGCCTACTGGCAGGCTGGCCATGACAATGCTGACGGCTTCAAGAGCACCCTCCCTACCGTCATGGACTTCCCTCTTCAGGGAGCCATCTGTGGCGCCTTCCCTTACTCCGGACACGTGAACTGGGACGAGGGTATGGTGAAGATCTATGATGCCATCGCCAATGATCTCTACTACGCTGACATGTCCAGGATGATGATCTTCCCTGCAAACCACGACACCGACCGCATCGGTGACATCGTGGGCAAGGACCCAGAGCGCATGAAGATGGTGATGGCTCTCATCGGAACAGTACGTGGCATCCCTCAGATCTTCTGCGGAGACGAGCAGATGTTCACCTCGGCAGACCGTTCGCAGGGCCATGGCGGCCTTCGCGTCGACTTCCCGGGCGGCTGGGAGGGCGACCGCTTCGACTGCTTCACAGCCGAAGGTCGCCGCGCCGCTGACGTCGACTTCGATGGTTCACGCATGGCTGCAGGCACACGCGAGGATGTATTCGAGTACTCGAAGAAACTCTTCAACTGGAGAAAGACCTCTGATGCCGTGCAGAACGGAAAGACCATACATTTCCTTCGTCGCGAGAACTCATACGCATATTTCCGCTACACCTCAGACGAGGTGGTATTTGTGTTCCTTAACAATGCTGACGAGTTCGTGAAGGTGCCTTGGGCTGACTATGCTGAGTTCACCCAGGCCGGAGCGGCTCGCCGCGGAGATGACTCCGCAGCTCTTCAGAGCGGCGTGGACGTCATCACAGGCGAGACGATCGACTTCTCAGCCGAGAGATGGGTCGGACCACATAAGGCACTCATAGTAGAATTCAAGAAATAGCACTATAGATGAAAAGATTATTTGCATTCGCAGCGGCAGCCCTTATGCTGGCAAGCTGCGCACAAAAGACAGCTGTTACCAGCGAGCTCGTGAAGAGCATGAGCTCTCCTGACGGTCAGCTCACCATGTCCTTCTACATGACTTCAGAAGGTACACCTCAGTACTCGCTCAAGTTCGCTGACAAGGACGTGATCCTTCCTTCAAGCCTTGGTTATGAGCTCAGAGGAAACCTCAAGGCCCAGAACCTTGTGGTGAATTCGGACGTTGTGGACAAGCTCGACAACGACCCTTCACTTCCTTTCAACGTTGGCTTCATCGTAGAGTCCATCGACACATGCTCATTCGACGAGGTCTGGACCCCTGTATGGGGCGAGGAAGACCAGATCAGAAACCACTACAACGAGATGGTCGTAAACCTCATCCAGGTGGATGGCGCGTCTGTAAACACCGTGATGGCGCAGGCGGACGCAAACAATGGAAACGACTCAGAATCAGCACTTGAAGGAAAGAGGATGAGCATCCGCTTCCGTCTCTTCGACGACGGTCTCGGATTCAGATACGAGTTCCCTTCTCAGAAGTCACTCACATATTTTGTCATCAAGGAGGAGCTCTCCGAGTTCAAGATGGCTGGTGACCACACAGCCTACTGGATCCCAGGAGACTACGACACAGAGGAGTATCAGTACACTCAGTGCCGCCTCACCGAGATAGCCCAGAACTTCTCCAAGGCCCTCAACAGAAACGATTCCCAGACTCCATTCTCTCCAAATGGAGTACAGACATCCCTTCAGCTCAAGACCGACGACGGCCTCTACATCAACCTCCACGAGGCTGCGTGCGTGAACTATGGTACCATGCACCTGCTTCTCGATCCGAAGACATTGACCTTCGTCTCACACGTGACCCCTGAGGCCAATGGCTGGAAGGGCTACATGCAGAGCCCACGCACCTCGCCTTGGCGTACCATCCAGGTCACCGACGACGCTCGCAAGCAGCTCGCTTCCCGTCTCGTGCTGAACCTTAACGAGCCTTGCGCCCTTGACGATGTGAGCTGGATCCATCCTACCAAGTACATGGGCGTATGGTGGGAGATGATCGCAGGCAAGAGCAGCTGGAACTACACCGACGAGCTCCCTACCATCGACCTGGAGACAGTAGACTACACCCAGACCACCCCTAACGGCCGCCATGGTGCGACAAATGAGAATGTGCGCAAGTACATCGATTTCGCTGCCGCCAACGGCTTCGACGCTGTGCTCGTGGAGGGCTGGAACATTGGATGGGAAGACTGGGCAAACTGCAACAAGGACTACGTCTTCGATTTCCTCACCCCATACCCTGACTTCGACATCGAGGCGCTGAACGCCTACGCTCACTCGAAGGGCATCAAGATAGTGATGCACCACGAGAGTTCGTCGTCAGTGCGCAACTACGAGCGCCACATGGAGGCTGCGTACACCCTCATGAACAAGTACGGCTACGACGCAGTGAAGAGCGGCTACGTGGGTGACATCACCACCCCTGGCGACCACCACTACAGCCAGTTCATGAACAACCACTACCTCTACGCCATCACCGAGGCCGCAAGGCATCACATCATGGTCAATGCTCACGAGGCATCGCGCCCTACAGGTCTCTGCAGGACATATCCAAATCTCATTGGCAATGAATCCGCACGTGGCACAGAGTATCAGGCATTCGGCGGCACACGTCCAAACCATGTGACCATCCTCCCATTCACCCGCCTCAACGGTGGTCCTATGGACTTCACCCCTGGTATCTTCGAGCAGAACCTCGAGGCTTGGTGTGGAAATAAGTCGCATGTGAACTGCACCATTGCAAACCAGCTTGGTCTCTACCTCACCATGTACAGCCCTCTGCAGATGGCAGCAGACACCCCTGAGCACTACGCAGAGCACATGGACGCATTCCAGTTCATCAAGGACGTCGCAGCCGACTGGAGCGAGACCCGCTACATCGAGGCTGAGCCTAATGACTACCTCATCGTGGCTCGCCGCCCTAAGCAGGCGACCCTTACAGGCAGCGCAGCGGCCTTCTCGAAGGGCCACGACACCTGGTTCCTCGGCGGCGTGACCGACGAGCAGGCGCGCTCATTCACAGTCGCCCTCGACTTCCTCACCCCAGGCAAGACCTACGAGGCGACCATCTACGCCGACGCCACCGATGCCAACTATGAGACCAACACCCAGGCCTACACCATCGAGAAGCGCATGGTCACCAGCGCAGACTCGCTCGATGTCTTCATGGCCCCTGGCGGCGGCTTCGCAGTATCATTCCTCGCGAAATAACCCACTACCCGTTTAAAAAGGGCGGTCACTGTAATTTAGTGACCGACCTTTTTCGTTTTGAGCACTTCTATAGCAGAATTCCTTCATCATTCGCGATCTTTACCAGCTCTGCGGAATTTGAGGCATCGAACATGGTGAACAGTTTCTTCTTGTACCACTTGATGGTCTCTGGACTGAGACCATAAGATGGTATTGCAAGAGGCTGCTGCGTCCATACCGGTCAGCACCGCTACGGCATCGACTTCCTTCATGAGTGTGGACCAGATGATCCAGCTTTCTGGATGCCGCTTTTCTTATCTTTTCTTGAAAACAAAATCAAAGGTTATATTTTTGCTTTCAACTTTGAGATCCACGTTAGGATCCTCATAGCTATCATAGCAATATGACCAGAATTGCTCGCAAGCAACAGGGATCGTCAATCTCAACTCCGCTCTTCCTGTCTCTAGTTCTGGAGGGATACTCTCCGTCACTATTCCTTTGTAAAAGTCAGCAAATGCTAAACATAACCCATTAGAGCAAACTTCTGCGAAGTTCAATGACTTCATAGAAGACACTCTTTTTGCTTCAAAGCCGCCATCATCTGTTTTCCAGAAGAAACAATGTACTGAATCTGCTCGAAAACGGAAATGAGAAGACAAATTCTCTCCCGATGGCTGCCCCCATAGTTCACAATTTGAGGTCACTGTTGGTTTACCACAAACACTAATTAGGTGGAGACTTATATATTTATCTTGACAAGAGCAGGATTTATCCAGACTAAGTTCTCTTGACAGAAGAACATCCCTGATATGAGCCGTCCGACTATCATTACCCCAATCCTTAGGGACAGACCCAATTGTTGCACGACTATATAGGTAGTCAATCTTACGATCATACGAACACTGGATATTCAATGGTACAATGATTTCATCTTCCATGTCAACAGCATCAGGATAATACCTCGTATGAAGCCCTTCGCCAGAGAAAACATGAATAGAAACAGGTTTCATCCCATCATAATAGAGTCGATGAGATGACACTTTTTCGCACGATGTGCACACTAGCAGAGAAAGAAAGAGAAAAAGGATAATCCTCATAAGCCTATCTTACTATAAACATGTATCTACAAGTATTATAATTGCTAGGCGAATCGTCCTCATCTACGATCCAATCACCAGTGTAAGAATACCAACCATCATTTATGTGAGCTGATTCCCACTGATCTTTCCATCCCCAATTCATCTTTACATATAAATTCATCACATTAATGTATTCCACATCTGTGTATATTTCATCAAAAAAAACTGGAATGGGTTTCGTAGGATCGTCTCTAACAAATCTGTACGTCGTCGTCTTCACATTCCACAAACTCCAGTATCCATCTATGACAAAATAATGACTATCCCTTAAGCTGTTATACAATCCACTCTCAGCAATAGAAGGCAAAGCTAACATCAGCACTGGATTTCCTCTTACAAGACTAACCTTTACAGAATCTGCATCATAAAATCCACGATTACAGGAATAATTTCTCGCCTCAAAAAAATCGCTAACCTTATCTGGGCTGACCCACGATCCAGCAGTCCCAAAATGTGTATGAAGTTCATTGGCAACATAATAAAGATAATCAGCCACTGCAACAACTGTTGGATTATCGTAATCATCAGGTGTATTTGTCCTAAGTGACAAAAGTGGAACGGTATTGTATAAATAATCACTAGGGTTATCTCTCCTTCGTAAGAAATAATACAACTGGCCAACTGCCACAGCCCCACATCCAAGAGAATACTGCTCACCGTCTTCATTATATCCACATCGTAAATCGTACGGATGACCTTGATACCAATAAGTGATCATTTGATGATTAACCTTCTCATAAGTTTCACGTCCATAGGTGACTGACTGTACCTCCCAATGTCCACCTCTCACGAAAGGCAACTGGACAAGACCTAGAGAATCTGGATCATATCCTTCTCCATACAAATCTACATTCCAGAAGTGTTTATTTTCTGTAATTTCTGACGGTGTAAACTGAAGCAGATCGTCTGATGAGTTTTTGATAGACGACATAGATGCTTTTGTTTGATCTAGCCAATCAATGAAACCAATTGCACTAGAAACTGCATTTATGGTTCCATATTCAGAAAAAGCGACTACAGAAGGAACTCTCTTATCAGAAGATAGAATTTCCCAGCCATCAGCGTATTGGACTGCATATAGAAGCGTATCTCCATCACTTCCAGTGATAACAGATATGTCAGCAGTCTCCCCTTTTGTTTTCATCTTTGATGAGAGGTAACGACGCACATCATCCTCACCCACAATATTTGACTGATTCGCAACAATAATGTCCGACAATTCTTCATGAAAATCCATATGTGGATAATAATGCAAATCATCCCTGCAACATGCGCATATAAGAGTATAAAAAGCAACAACTGAAAGTAGAAGATTTCTCATATAAAAAAGATAATATTTCTGCAAATATATCAAAAAGACCAATATGTAGATGCAAATACCCACTCAAACGCGTCTGGGCCGCGGCTGGAAGGACGGGCGGGACGCAAAAGCGCCCCTCTATGCGTCTGGCGACGCTGAAAAGTGGGTCGGCATTATGAACACGTGGCTGAGAGAAGCGTATTTGACTTCATCAATTCCATCAGCGGCAGCATAGGGGTATCCCTCTTTCGCACAAAGAATTGCGGTCTTGAAACCATCGATTCTCTTTATTTCTTCTCTGCATTTACCAACTTAGCTTGTAGCTAATCGTCGGCATAATTGGTATCAACGAGAGGCTTTTCCAGCTCGCGTCATCCTCTGAATAGAACACAAAGGAAGGATTATGCCTATTTAGCGTATTATACACGCCAAGCTGGAAATCATGTGTCAACCGCTTATCACTTATGGTAAAGCTAAAGTAGTTGTCCCATCTTGAATAATTCGGCATCTTGGTATCATTGAGTGCGGAGGCTACCTGAAGAACTGTGCTCCCCCCCGTCAAGAAGCTACTTGCCGAAAAACTGCAGTTGGCAATAGTCTCCCAATGTCCAGACTGGAAGGTATAGCAGTTTCTATATGACACCTTACTCGTTCGATTGCCAAACAGAAATATCTCAAATGACGCATTCAAGACATGGCGCCTATCATACCTTGCAGGAAAACTTACCCCTTGGTTGAGACTCCCAAATTGGCGATCTGTCTTTGACAATGTATACGACAGAGAGCAATGTAGGTAATCAAAGGTTCCATCGTACATCATCTCCATGCCATAAGAGCGACCCTCACCCTTTTCTGTAAGAGATTTCCACCCAACTAGAGACGGCGAAAAAAGAAGACTTGGATCAATAAGGCACACCAATCCCCTCATAACTTTATAATAAGCTCCCACACGTAAATCATACCCCCTGTTTACATAGTGAGCACCTGTGTAAACTTGCGTAGATGACTCTGGAAGATAGTCTACATCTGCCGGCACATACAAATCTAGGGACCAGCCCAATGGCAAGCCCTCCAATACATGAAAAAACTGGTGCTTGTAGTCCATCGTGGCTTGTATAGATACACCTGATGGCATCTTGAACTCATATGCGACATCAAAATCTGGGGCAAAAATCGGCCTGCTTTTCGCCTCGGACGTAAGCCATTGAATACTCTCTGCAATATTTGTCATCAAATGATGACCTCCATAGTGCCATTTCGCCTGCGCATAAGCATTAAGCAGCAATCGGTGAGTCCCGTCACCGCGAACTGTACCAATGTTAAACTGCGTAGACAGTGCTTTTATCCCTGTCTGCATCGTCACATGCTCACCTATAGAGGACGCAGAACTGGCAGAAAAAGCCATTTCCTTAAGGAAATTCTTGACTTCCAGGCAATTATAGTTATTTGTAAGATATACTATTTGTTTATTATGACTGTTATCACCGGAAAAAGAAAAAGAGAATTTGTGTTTGACACCCCTTTTATCTACAGACTCATATCGGAGAATTGACAACAAATTTGAGTATTCTATCCCCGTCTCATCATTCTCCGCCATATAGAGTCCATACCGGTCGTGACTATTGAATATAGATAGCGACAAAGAACGTTCTGGAGTTACCGCGTACTGCACCTTGCCATAAATATCATATACCGATGCCTTAAAGTCATTCAGTCCTGTATGGAATCTTTCGATGACAGGCCTAGCAGCAGCATACTCCTTCTCAATAGGAGAATACCGGAATGCACACATGACAGAGAGCCTATCATACACAACAGGAGTAGAGAAATAGCCTCCCAGTAGATAGTTGCTAGCTTCTATAGAAGATGTCGTAGTCGCAAAACTGCAATCCCGCGAAGTGACTGCAATATGAGAAGATGTCAGATCACCATCCTCACCACGAAATCCTCCCACACGAAATTCTGTGTTTCCAATTATGTCTTGTGATAAGGCAGACGTGAGGCCAAGTAGGTGAGTTCCTCCATATAGATTGACCCCGTCAAGTGTAACGCGGTTATTTCCATTATTTGCGCCACGCACTTGGATAGAGGAGAAGCCTTCTGCACCCATTGTCACACCTGGCTGCAATTGGACTCTCTTATAAATATCTCCCATACCTAGCGGAGATGGAGCAGACTGAATTCCCTTTAGGCTAAAAATAACGGAGCCGGGAACGCTTGAACTGTCTCTTCTAGACACAATACGAGATGCACCTAAACTATCGCAGTTCTCTTGAGCAATGGAGGTTAGAGTCTCCATGATAAGAAGCAATGAAGCAAATACAAATCTCATCGCACAAACTCTTTAGTCACGTTCTTTGTATATGCCCCAAAGATTCCAAGCCCTCCATTTATACTTGAATATGTGGAAGTGTTAGAATATAGTTTCTTTATCAAATCAAGCGACGCACTGTTTGGATGTAATACCTGATCGTATACCATATTGGAATAGTGGATGAGCTCATCACTCACATTAAGGAATAAAACATCCTCCAAACTGTCTGATACGACAAAATGTTCCATGCTTGTCTTTTCCTCCGATAATTTCAGGACACTGAAGAATCTCTCAAAATCATCCATCTGGCGCTCCCAGTCATCAAAGACCATTGGATAAATGATAGTAGGCCTGAACATGTTAGTTAAAGCTATATCTGTACTATTTCTATATTGCTCTGTTATGGGAAGAATACAATACCCGTCAAAAATCGGACGCCCTTCAAAAGAATGAAGCCATTGGATTAATGCCAAACCTCCTGTCAATGATCCGGCCAGTCTTGTACTCCATTGAAGTTCAGAGTCTCCATCAAAAAAAACCACATGCTGCACCGCATTTAATTTAGATTCAACAGGCAAGTTTGTCGAAAAATAATCATGACCACCAGAGCTGGTGACCACTAGATTGCTTACAGTTCCCCCCATTATTCTAAAAACATGGCCACTTACCACTTCGCTGATGTCTCTTAATCCTTTTTGATGAATAGAATCATAATAGGATTGGTTGGAAGAGAAGTCCACATCTCTGAATGGATACGGCATCTCCAGCTTCAAAACATTGTCATCATAGGACTGTACAAAGGCAGATTCAACAATCAGGCTATCAGGAAAAAGTGTTTTCGCGGTCAAGCTCTCGCCAGAAGAAACATGTATATCAAGAGTATACCTCTGTCCTGATACCGGACGAAAATGACAGCTCCATCGCCCATTGTCCGAGTATATGAAATCGTGTTTTTCCACCACTTCCCCTTCATTGTTATTGCAAGAAATTGAAACCTTCGCTTCACTGATAGGGACAAACTCAGAGTCTGTCAAATCCCCCGCCCTATAAAGAGAAAGCCACTGAACATCATCGCCAGTAAGAATGCACTCAACACAAACGGGATAATGAGTCGGCCTTATTTTTAAGTCTTCAACACACCCGGAAAAAAAAAGAATGTTGATCAGCAAAAAGAATAATGACTTGTATGTCATAGCTAATCCATAATTATCGTTTGCGCCTGGCACCATCCATCCCACGACTCATCAAACATATACTTTCCGCCATTCATCGCTCCATCGTATCCCCAGTTAACCAAAAAATACCTTTCGATGTCACCATATTGGGGCTCTGAAACAACATAATCAACAAGGTTGTCCCAATCTGGCTCTTCCCATTCAACTGGAGGATAAGTCCCTCTTGGCATCCATTTGTAATAATACACTGTTTTCTCTCTAGCAATAGTCGCCCCATCTACTATCACAAAATGACCCGACTGGGTATTTGGAATCTCAAGCCTGACAATTGATGGCTTTCCCTGGTGAAGCTTGCTTAGAACCTGAGAAACAGAAAAAGATCGTTCCATATGGCAAAACAATGAATCAGCATTCATTGACGAGCATATATCATCCATCGAAGACCAAGAACCATTTGGTAAATAAATGGTCTTGATATCTCTTCCTATGCGCCCCATAAGAGCCGCAACCGGTGCAAAATATGAATTGTCCGAATAATGGACATGCAAAGCCATATGGTCCCAATTATCCTCACTATCACCAGTAAGGGTCAATGTCAAGGTATCAAAATCTGGCGTCCCGTTCAATAGAGCGTTATCTGTACACTCACCTAAAGAATAAGTACTTGAAGGAACACCATATGTACTATGCCAATAGTACTCCATCTGTGCCATCGCAACAGCACCACATCCAGTATATGAATGACACCCATTTTGCAAAAGAGGTGTACATGAATTCCATGGTGACTCTTGTCCCCAACTTGTAGGTACAAGTCTTTGCACTTGATCTAGCAATTCGTATTCCCAGGTAACATAAACAAGTTGTAGCCATTCGTTCTCATGTTCATCAGACCCGCCTTTAACTTGCGCAACATTGTCAGGAATTTTCCACGATGAACTGATGTCTGTAAAGCGTCCTCTAGTACTAACGATGTAATTGCAAAATCGGTCTAACCATGCATGAGTAGCATCATTTAAGTCATCTACAGAAAAGCTTTCATCTTCCGAATAGGCAATAGTTCTCGGAAATCTCTTATCCGCAGTTAATATTTCCCATCCTTTGTCATAATTAACGACATATAGCAAGGTATCACCCCTGTAAAGCACTGGGTCCACTCGATATGCTTCTGCAGATTTTGTAGATATACCGGACGAATGAAGGTTTGCATAAAATTTAACCTCATCTTCTGAAACAGAATAATCCTCCTCATAAATAGAAATTACTGCACCTTCCTGGGTAGAAACCTTTGAACAACCAAAAAACAAAACTATAACTATAAGCAAAAATAACTTAACCTTCATATGACCTATTAATTAAATATTCAAATAAAATCTCTTCATTTGACAAAGCAACCTCTAACCGAGACAAATATACCAAATAAATCACTTCCATTATAGCAGAATTCCTTCATCATTCGCAATCTTCACCAGCTCTGCGGAATTTGAGGCTTCGAACATGGTGAACAGTTTCTTCTTGTACCACTTGATGGTCTCTGGACTGAGGCACATAGCGTCTGCGATCTGGATGTTTGTATAGCCTTTGGCAATGAGATCCAAGACCTCTCTTTCCTTCGGTTTAAGGACGATATCGCTTTTCTTGGTGCCGATATCTTCGACTGTTTCCTCCAGCACCTGCTCAATCTCATCTTTCTCCTTGGTCACTCTCTTCAGACGCACGGACATCCAGAAAGAGGCTACTATGGCAATGATGGCCAAGACAAGGAGCAACATGATGATTTTCAGGCGTTTCTTCTGAAGAGCAAGCACTTGTCCGGTGTAGTCCAGGCTCTCCATCCTCGCGTATAGCTCCTCATCTTCGTGATCGGCATAATAGTCGTTCGCATCTGCCAGGAAACGCAAGGCCCTGGCCGTCTTGCCCTTATCCAGATACAGGGCTCCAAGTCCCTTGTAGGCCGTCGCGATCGCCAGGGAATCATTGGCAAGTTTAGAATATGTCAGGCTCTCCTTATAGTAACCCTCTGCCCTGTCCAGATCACCGGCGTCACGCATGGTCTCACCCATGTTGTAGTAGAGCACCGAGCTGCTGTTATGCCAGTCGTGCTTCTTGAAGAGGACGCCCGCCTTTTCGTAGTACGCCATGGCCACATCTATGGAGTCCATCTCGCTATATAGGTTGCCCAGTGTTCCATACATCTGCGAAAAGAAATCGTCGGTGGTCTTTTCATTTCCAGCCGCTGCGATGCGCTCCACTGCCTTCATGCAGATGCCATAGTAAAAGGCGGCGCTGTCGAACTTCTCCTTCGCCCAGAAATGCTGGCCAATGCATTTCGCCGCCAGCTGCTCATAATGATCCCAGCCAAAGCGTCTCGCCAGACCGAGCAACATGCGCGCGTAGTACTCGCTCTTCACTGAGTTTGTCTGGTTGAAACCTAACATCAGTCCCTCGAGATCCTCTGCGACATTTTTCAGATCAGCCTCGTCAGCTGCAGCTATTTGCTCTGCCGTCCATCTGGCCATGACCGCCTCCAGAGAGTCTACATTATGACCTCGATGATCGACATATTCGGCTTTTGCGTTCAGGCAGAAGCCGATGATGAATACTAGAATTGATGCCACTTTTCTCATATCACAAATATATGAAAAATGGCTGTCATTAGGTGTAATATGGGTATGTGAGGGGCAATTCTACCCGAACGGGTGGTGTTTAAGTATTAGATAATAAGGACATTTGTAAAAAAAAAGACAAGGATGTCCAATCTAACCGAAAAAGAGATAATCATCGCGAAGCATGCATCGGAGGGCATGACGGCCAAACAGATAGCAGACGCCATGTGCCTTAGCCTTGAGACCATAAGATGGTATCGCAAGAGGATGCTCCGTGAGGCCAATGCTAAGAATTTCACCGAACTGATAGCCATGCTCAAGGATCAGGGCATCATCTGATATGCTTTGAAGAATTAATGATAAAAAAAGACATGAAAAGAATACTGACTTTCGCAGCAGCTATGATGCTGCTCGCTACGACTGAGGCTAATGCTCAGGCATTCTTGAACAAACTGAAGGAAAAGGCAGAAGCCGCTGTAGGCGGCGCCTTGCAGGAGAAGCTCGGCGAAAAGCTCGGAATCGACTTGAGCGCCACTGAGGAGCAGGCTCCTCAGGAAGTAAAGCCTGAGTCAAAGCCAGAAATCATTACCCCAGAGCAGCAGCTCCAGCGCCGCCGCACCAGCACCTTCGGCTGGGATGGCAAAGTGTCTCCAAGCAGCACCAAGCAGCCTATGTCGCTCATCAATGAGCTTCCTAAGGTCCCTTCAGCTCATGAGCTTGCAGAGCCTACCGAGGCTGGCATGATCTCATTCTACAATGCCATCAAGAGGGTGACTCTGCGCGCAGAGGAGCTCAACGCAGACACCACCTGCGAGGATGCATTCGCTGAGGAGTGGCGTAACAAGCAGGAGGAAAAGCTACGCAATGCATTGGGTCTGACCAAGGCAGAGTGGAATCTGCTGAACTCCGAGGACATCACAGACGCCCAGCGCGAGGAGCTCGAGGCTAAGATGGCAAAGGCTATCTTAGGCGATATCGACATCGAGAAGGCTCAGGCAGATGCCGAGAACCAGCTGGCCAAATACGAAAGCATGTCAGAAGAGGAAAGGACAGCCATGATCCAGAACAAGGCCCAGGACGATGCCTCACGTGCCGTTGCTGCCATGATGGATGTCTATAAGTCAGATCCAGCCGAGACCAAGTATGTCACAGGCTGCACCCCTGAGGAGATAGAGAAGGCCATGAAGAGCAATGATCCAGAAAACAGCCCTGAGGCCAAGAAGATGAAGGAGCATGAGAAGAAGATGACAGCCAGCGACGGCAAGGCATACACCAAGCGCAAGAAAGCCCTCGAGGACAAGATCCAGGCTGCATCCATGGCAGCCATGAGATCCCAGATGAGCGTATTTGCACAGATGGCCCAGAACGCAAGCAACTTCGAGAAGAAGATGGATATGCGCGACATCCAGGCTGCTGAAAGACGCTACATGGATGCTTCCATGCCAATGTTCTCGGCATTTGGAGGAGACACCGACATCGACGCCAAGTTCAGCGCTGCCGAGAGAAACAAGGTGCTGGCGTGGAAGAAGAAGATCTATTCTACCGACGACCCTGCTGTCTACAATCCTCTCTACGCACAGGCTCTCGAGGCCATCAAGACCTATCGTCTCAGAGCAGCAGCATTGTGGAGCGCTGCCGTCCAGAAGCGCGTCGACAACATAAAGGCGCAGATGCCAGGATACATCGAGGCTCAGCGCCAGGCAGTGGCAGACGGCATTCTGCCAGAGTGCGGAATGATGAGAGCACCGCTCAACGCTGTCATCCAGGCAGGAGATATCCTTGAGGAAGCATACAGCGAGTTCCCTTGCGACTATCCTCACATGTACAAGGAGGAAGTGGCAGACGAAATCACCCTGGCGCTGAATGAGGACTGGTGGTGGCCAGAGTTCTGTTATCCTCTCGGAAACATCGACGATATCCTCATGAGGAAATTCCTCTTCAAGGCGGTTTATGAAGATGGCAAGTACCAGATCTACCAGTGGGATGGTGCCAAGTGGGGTGCTGTACCTAAGGATTTCGATGAGAAGAAGCTTGCCGGCACCAAGGCACCGGAGAGCGCAGTATGGAAGAGCTCCGACGGTATCCGCGAGGTCATCTACAACGCAGACGGCCACTGGATCCAGCTTCCTGAGGGCGACGTGGTATACCCTATCGCCATCGGCAAGACTGACCATGTCATCACCTGGCTTACTACCAATGAAATCGTGGATGAGCCACATGGCAAAAAGAAAATCCAGATCATCAAGTGCACCTACAAGCTCTAATACTGCTTTTCACTATACTTTTTGCTGCGCCGTCTCCAAAGGATGGCGCAGCAAATGATTATTGCAACGCGCACCGCGCGGAGTGGCGACAGGTATGGGAAGAGTACGAAGTGCCCTGCGACATCGCTGAGGCTGTGATTTTCCCGGAACTGATACGCTACAGCATGTTCCAGGACAAGATGGAGACAGGAGCGGTCAAGTCGCTCTACATCACCCGCGGTGCTGGCAGTTGCGACTTTTCCATTGGCCGTTTCCAGATGAAGCCATCCTTCGCGGAGGAGCTGGAGAAGCGCTGGATGCGAAGCGGTCTGGCGCGGCGCTACGACCTCTTCTTCGACACCAAGGACAGCGAGAACGCGCGCCGCGTGCGCATCACCCGCCTCGAGAAGGAGGAATGGCAATGCATCTACCTAGCCATCTTCCTGAAGATGCTCTACCTCGACTACGGCTCCTACGACAAGCGCGGCGAGCGCACCCAGGACGGCATTGACGCCCTCCCCCTCCAGGAGCAGGTGCGCCTAGCCGCGACAGCCTACAACCGCGGCTGCCGCTGGGTCAACCCCGGCTACGGCCCCCTCGACGAGCTCCAGGCCAATGCTCACGACAAGCATTTCCACACAGCCATCCTCCCCACCTCCCGCACCCGCCGCTACGTCTACGCCGACATCTCCCTCAAGCACTTCCGCCGCCTCACCAGATAGGCCCCGGCCGGACACTTGCGCAGCTGGATGCAGCCAGAAGCCATTTTCGTGCGCAAGGGTCAGGAAGAACCTGGGGTTTCTCTACATTCCCCGACACTTGCGCAGCCACAGCGCGCCTGAGGCGGATTCCGTGCGCAAGGGTACGGCATTCTGATGGAAAATGGCTGAAACCACCCACACTTGCGCAGCTACAGCGCACCAGAGGCAGATTCTGTGCGCAAGGGTACGCCATTTTGATGGAAAATGGCTAAAACCACCCACACTTGCGCAGCTAGATGCAGCCAGAAGCCATTTTCGCGCGCAAGTGTCAGGAAGGGAAAAAGAAAAGCCGGCCATCGGGATGATGGTCGGCTTTTCTGTGACCGCAGGGAGTCCCCGACACTTGCGCAGCAGCAGCGCATTATTTTTCTGTTTTTTTGCGCAAGTGTAAAGAGGAAAAAAGGCCTCTGACAGCATTGAATCAGGCGTTTTCATTTATATCCGTTTCCATTTTGAGAAAACGGATAATAGTATTGACCTTTGTCAGAAACTTATATTTCACAAAATGAAACGCTTATATCATATCATCCTTACCTCGCACGAAGAAGTGGTCAGACGTGACGAGGAAGACATTAGGCACGCGACAAACTTTCTGGCGCTTGCAGCATTCAGGACCGAAACAGAGGTTCTCGCAGATTCTATCATGAGCACTCATTTGCATACCGTTGTGGCATCGGAGAATCCATGGGCATTTATACGTTCATATAGAATGAGTTACACAAAATATTTCAATCACAAATATGGCAGAAATGGACGGCTCGGTGAGAAGAAGATCTATATTTTGGAGCTCGACGGGCTCAATCACATTGTCACATGCATCTGCTATGTCTTAAAAAATGGAGTGCATCATCTCCAGAGTCCGACAGCGTTTTCGTACCGCGACTGCACGGCGCCATTTCTATTTATGAAGGAACTGGGGAAGTCGCGCCCTAGCGGGATTTTGACAAACATCGACGACATCAAAAGGCATCTTCCGAGGGTGCGCGAGATTCCGAAAAACTACGTCATGTCCAGCGACGGCTACTTCCTGCGCGACTCATTCGAGGATATTCTGCGCGTCGAAGGATACTTCGGGAAAGTGAACAACTTTCTCCATAAAATGGCAATGTCTCCGTCCGACCAACGTTGGGAAAACGAGCAGCTGTCTGAGGACACGAGGACTCCCCTCATCACACTGGAAGTGTTGGAGCGCGGATTTAGCGACGAGGAGATTATTTCAATGAAAAAGAAAGGCGACGGCTACTACTATCGCCCAAGCGCACCCACCGACCTAGATATCTGCAAATACATTGACAACCAGTTACTTCCACAAGGAAAAACAGTCTATTCCATTTCAGACAAGCAGAAAATCTTCTATCTGAATCACCTGCTACGCACAAAGCAGATTCCCCTCGCGCAAGCCAAGCGCTGCCTGGCCATCAAGGAGAAATCAGACAAAAAATAATCCACCACCTCACCACCTAGACACTTGCGCAAAGGCACCACCCACACTTGCGCAAAGGGATGCAGCCAGAAGCCATTTTCGTGAGCAAGTGTCAGGATGGGAAAAAGAAAAGCCGGCCATCGGTATGATGGTCGGCTTCTCTATGGCCGCAGGGAGTCCCCGACACTTGCGCAGCTACAGCGCACCAGAGGCAGATTCTGTGCGCAAGGGTACGGCATTTTGATGGATTTTGGCAAAAACCACCCACACTTGCGCAGCTGGATGCAGCCAGAAGCCATTTTCACGCGCAAGTGTCCCGCCAAGGAGGGCCGGGGAAGGCCAGGAGTGGCCGGGGGAGGGAAGAAGAGCCGGCCATCGGGATGATGGTCGGCTTCTCTGTGGCCTCAGGGAACCCCCGACACTTGCGCAGCTACAGCGCACCAGAGGCACATTTCGTGCGCAAGGGTGCGGCATTTTGATGGAAAATGGCTAAAACCACCCACACTTGCGCAGCTACAGCGCACCAGAGGCAGATTCTGTGCGCAAGGGTACGCCATTTTGATGGAAAATGGCTAAAACCACCCACACTTGCGCAGCTAGATGCAGCCAGAAGCCATTTTTATGCGCAAGTGTCAGGATGGGAACAAAGAAAAGCCGGCCATCGGGATGATGGTCGGCTTTTCTGTGGCCGCAGGGAGCTGGCAGGGCGGATAGCGCTGCTCGGCGGGGGCGCGGCTGGGCGAGGGAGCGAGCGGGTTAGCGCTGCTCGACGGTGGTGCCGTGGAAGAGGGCGACGGCCTTCTTCCAGAAGTCGGTGTAGTGAGGATGGCCGATTTCTGCAGGCGAGCCTTCGAAGTACTCGGTGTGCTTGAAGGTGCCGTCCTCGTTCTGGGCCTTGACGTTGCCGTCCATGAACTTCACGAGGAGGATCTCGTCGAGCTTCTGCCATGCGGCGAACTGCTTCTGGGCAGTGTCGACGCTGTAGGCGGTAGCGGCCTTGCGGACCTTGCGGAGGGCGCGCTTGCCGCCCTTGCCGTAAAGCTTGAGAAGCTTTTCGTCCTGGGCCTGGACAGCGCCGCCCATCTGGGCATTCTCGAAAGCATTGGCCTCCGCCTGGACGTATGGCGCCATCTGGTTGTACATCTTGTAGCATGCGTTGGTGACGCGGTTGCAGAGCCAGAAGGCTGAGGTAGGAGAGTATTTGAGGAGATTGCCATTTCCTACCTGGAAGCACTCAGGAACCTCATTTGTGCATGCGTAGATAGGGGTAAGGTATGAGGTGGCAGCATCATCCACACCGAACCAGAGGAGCGCGCCGATCTCGTCAGGGAGCCAGCCGCGCGCCTGCGCTACAAACCAGAAACCAGTCTGCTGAGTGGCTATCGCGCGCTCATTGACATAGGTCTTGCCTTCCCACTCGAAGCTCATTGGACGCCAACGGTAAGGAAGCGCATTGCCACCTGCACCGATATCCTGGGTCATGTCCATAGGGGTGCCCTCGAAATGGTCACGCATCACGTCGGCAAGCGCCTTCACGGTGACCTTCTTCGCAGGCTTAACGAACAGCGGCATCTCGCCATTCAGATCGTGACCCATGACGTACTCGATCCAATCCATCGCTGGACGGGTCACCTCCACGCCGTTCTCCATGTAGGTGAACTGGCCCTCGCAGAGGATGTTGAATGCACTCCAAGCGCGCGCGTCGCAGGCTCTGGCGCCGCCGAAATCCAGAGGATTGTAGGCGTCGCGGAAGCTGAACTCAGCGTCCTCGCCCTCGAAATAGCCATGCTCGCGCGCGAATGAGATCACATCTGGTGCGAAAAGGCAATTCTCAGGGTCATCCATAGGGAAACGTGTGATTCTGCACTGGTTAGCGTGTGAGCAGATGTAGCCATCAGGGATGCGGCGAGCGACCCACACAATGCCCTTCTCAGACTCACCCTTGCCGACGAGGTCCATCACCCACGCCTCCTCGGTGTCGGCGATGGAGAATGACTCGCCCTCTGAAGGGTAACCATATTCATTGGCCAATGCCACAATGGTCTCGATGGCCTCGCGAGCTGTCTTCGCACGCTGCAAGGTGATATAGATGAGGGAACCGTAATCCATGATGCCGTTTGGATCAGCCAGCTCTTCGCGGCCGCCCCAGGTGGTCTCTGCGATGATGAGCTGATGCTCATTCATGTTGCCGACGGTCTGGAAGGTATAAGGCACCTGGGCAATCTTTCCGGTAGGTCTGTAGGTATCCCACTCGGTGATATCAAGCCAGGAGCCCGCCTTCCACTTCGCGGCCTTGTGGAAGTAGAGCTCACCGTAAAGCGCGTGCGAGTCGGCCGCGTATGTGACCATACACGAGCCGTCTGCGCTCGCTCCCTTGGTGACTATCACGTTTGTACATGCGTCGGCGCGCTGCATGGCTGATATCAGCACGATACTTGCAACTGCCAGGATGGAGGAGATTCGTCTCATTTTTGTCAATGTATTATTAATTGTTTATTTTTGTCTTTCCGTTAAAGGACAAAAGTAATTAAAATTTCGTTCGAATGAAATCAATATCACGCATTACGCTCTGCTTCTTGATGGCAATCTTCATTTTCCCTTGCGCGGCGCTTGCCCAGGAAAGGGAGCAGACACCTGAGGAGAAAAAGCAGGAGAAGGAGTTCTACGAGTGGATAGACAAGGAGGTGAAACGCCTCACAGAGAGTCTCCAGCTGGAGTATTGGCAGGAATTCTACGCCGACTCCATCCTTACACATGACTATCTCGCACTGCGTGACGAGCTTAGCGATCTTTCAAAAAACAAGATATCAAACACAGACATCTACGTGAACGTCCAGGACAAATGGATGGAGCAGATCTACAATGCCTTCCATAAGATCCTGAATGAGGAGCAGTGGACCAAGTATTTGAAGCAGGGAGCTGCCCGAGACAAGAAAAACAGGGACAAGAGAAAGGCGAAAGCGAAAAAATAGTTATCTTTGCGAATTCGAATATTCAGACAATGAAAGAAAAGATACAGCAGATCCTCTCTGAGCTTGAGAATCTCAAGTGCAAGTCTCAGAAGGAAGTGGAGGAGGCGCGCGTTCGCTTCCTTGGTAAGAAAGGAGAAGTGACAGCCCTCTTCGAGGAGTTCCGCGAGATGGGCAAGGAGTTGAAGAAGGAGTATGGTCGCTCCCTCAACGAGCTCAAGCAGAATGCACAGGCGAAGATAGACGCCCTCAAGTCAGAGGTCGGCGAGGAGGCCGGCGCAGACGGTCCTAAGCAGGACCTCACCATGCCAGGAGATCCATTCGATCTCGGTTCACGTCATCCAGTGTCCATCGTACGCCAGGAGATCGTAGACATCTTCCGCAAGTTCGGTTACGACGTAGCCGAGGGACCAGAGGTGGAGGATGACTACCATGTATTCGAGGCCCTCAACTTCCCTCCAAACCACCCTGCACGCGACATGCAGGACACATTCTTCGTATCTGCTGGTCATCCGAACCCATTGCTCCTGCGTACCCACACCTCATCGGTACAGGTACGCGCCATGGAGAAGATGAACCTCCCTATCCGTGTGATCTGCCCAGGCCGAGTTTTCAGAAACGAGGCCATCAGCGCCCGCGCACACTGCATCTTCCACCAGGTGGAGGGACTCTACATCGACGAGGACGTGACCTTCGCTGACCTCAAGCAAGCCATCCTCCTCTTCGCTCGCGAGATGTTCGGCGCAGATTCAGAGATCCGCATGAGACCATCATACTTCCCATTCACCGAGCCTTCAGCTGAGGTGGACGTGAGCTGTAACATCTGCCACGGAAAGGGCTGTAACATCTGCAAGGGCACAGGCTGGCTCGAGATCATGGGTTGCGGTATGGTAGATCCAAACGTCCTCGAGGCATCTGGAATCGACTCACACAAGTATTCAGGATTTGCTTTCGGTATGGGACTCGAGCGTATCGCCATGCTCAAGTGGAGAGTGAACGACCTTCGTCACTACTTCGAGAACGACATGCGTTTCCTCAAGGAGTTCAACACAAGCATCGAGGTCTAGTGCCGCTTCGCGGCGCATGAAGGACATACACCTTTCAGGACATAGTTCACAGAATGAAGCTCATATCCCGCAGGTAGTTCCACCTGCGGGATCTTTATATCCTCCAGGCAGTAGGTCTTAAGGCAGACTTCGCAGAAGAAATGCGAATGCTGGTCATCGTCATGGTCGTCATGATGGCTCATGCAGAGCTCGTAACGCACTCCGTTGCTGCCATCCTCGATGACATGCACCAGGTGATGCTCGCGGAAGGCCATGAGCGAACGGAAGATGTTTGACTTATCCACCGTAGGCATCTCATCCTCGAGTTCCGTGAGCGACATAGGCCGTCCGGCAGCGGCAAGCTGCCTGGCGAGCTCGATCCTGTTTGCTGTAGCCCTCACTGAGTGCTCCTCAAGCAGCTCTATGATTTCTGACGTCTCCATTGGCAATGATTACAGGTAGCAAAAATACTCAAAAAGTAGAATACATTTGCTATCTTTGCGGCAGATATGGCATTATTGTTAACATATTTGCTTGGAGCGCTGCTCATCTCGTTCCTCTGCTCCATCCTGGAGTCGACCCTGATGTCCACCCCGCTGTCGTATATCACGATGCGCGAGGAGGAAGGCTATGGCCCCGCCACCAAGTTCAAGAAGTACAAGCAGGAACCATCCCGCCCCATCGCTGCCATCCTTGGCCTTAACACCATCGCAAACACAGTGGGTGCCGCCGGAGTCGGTAAGCAGGCCACGGAAGTATTTGGCGCTGAGTGGTTTGGATGGGTGAGCGCAGCGATGACGCTGCTCATTCTGATATTTGCGGAGATCATACCGAAGACCATTGGCACGAACTACTGGAAGTCGCTCATGGGCTTCGCGACCAGCGCCATATCCCTCATCTCTACCATCCTCTTCCCGCTGGTGGTGCTGGTGGAGTACCTCACCAAACTCATCACCCCGAAGGAGACGGACAACGCAGTGTCCCGCGAGGAAGTCAGCGCCATGGCCGACATGGCCGAGGAAGTGGGCGATCTCGAGGAAGATGAGAACGCCATCATCCAGAACCTCATAAACATGGACGAGGTCACGGCGGCGGACGTCATGACGCCGCGCGTGGTGTGCGAGATAGCGCATGAGAGCATGAAGCTCAAGGACTTCTACAAGGACAAGCGCTACCTCCACCACAGCCGTATCCCCGTGTACCTCGACTCCGACGAGTACATCACAGGCTACATCCTGCGCATGGAGGCGCTCCAGCTGATGGCTGAGGACAAGTTCAATGTCACCCTCGGGGCCATCAAGCGCGACATGCCATCCTTCTCCGAAGAGGCGTCGCTGGACGACGTCTGGGACGAGATGCTGGGCAAGGACGAGCAGATAGCCGTGGTGATCAATGAATACGGCAGCTTCCAGGGTATCATCACACTTGAAGACGTGATAGAGACGCTGCTAGGATCCGAGATCGTCGACGAGCAGGACACCGTACGCGACATGCAGCAGCTCGCCCGCGAGAAGTGGAGCAAGATCCAGGCGAAGCGTGGCATCAAGGCCACTACTTCGAAATAGTGGAGGCGGCAGAGACGGCGCGGGCAGACTTCGAGAAGTCATCCTGCGCGTCGTGGTAGCGCTTCGTGTCGCGGCCTTCCTGGGCGCGCGCCGCGCTCACCGAGATGGAGATGCCGTCCTTGTAGGCTGCGATGAAGGCATCTTTGAAGCCAAGGCTCTTGACCTTGTTCAGGTTCGCCAGCACATCGGCATAGGTACGGAAAACTCCCACTGAGTAAGAATAGACAAGCGAAGACTTCATCTTCACGAAGACTGGGCTGAGGCCCTTCAGCTCCCTGATGGACATCTTGTTCGAGCCAGAAGCGAACTGGATCTGGTAGACGATGCCGGATGGCAATGTATTGTCCTCTGCGTACTGACCCTCTGGGAGTATCTTGAAGCTGTAGTCAAACTCTGGCTCTGGCTGGGAGATGGCCATGGAGATGGCCGGACCCATTGAATTTTTCACAAAGGTATAGCTTGAGGAAGCGCCCACTACCTCCTTGTCAGAGCGATCGCTGAGCTTCGACGGGTCGATAGCGACACCGCTCGTGAGGAATTCCATCTCGATGTCCTGGAGCTCCTTCACGGCAGCATTGAGCATCTTCTGCATCTTCGGCAGCGACAGCTCACGCTCCTGGATGTCGGCGATATACGCCTTCTGCTCCTCCGCAGGGACGCTGGCCAGACCGGCGCGCAGCTCATCCAGGGCACGGTTGAAGCGATAGATGGTGTCACGCAGGCTGCTGACCTCCTCCATCTTCTCCATGTAGCGCGAGGTGTTCATGGAAGACGCCTCCGGCTCAATGGTCGCGGAGTTGTCCATCCTCGATGGGTCGTTCTCAGGCTCGAGAGCGACTACGGAGCGCAGCTCCTCCACGCTCTGCACGCCCTTGCGCACTGGCATCGCATCATACTCAAGCACATATATGCAGACGCTGTCCGCCTGGCAGTCGCGGTTCGACGCGAAGATGGTGTAGCGGCCATCGTCTGTGTTTGTGAATAGGAAGTCATCGTAAGGGGAAGAATAAGGGAAGCCCATGTTTATCGGGGTGTCCCAGTCCTCGGTCTCCTTGTTCCACCTGGACATGTAGAGGTCGTAGCCACCCATGCCGTAGAGGCCCTTGGACGCGAAGTAGAGCGTCTTTCCGTCCTGGCTGAGCATAGGGTAGATCTCGTCAGAGGATGAGGTCAATGTCTCATTTATAAGCTCAGGCAGCTCCCACTCTGCGCCAGCCTTGCGGGTCCTGTAGATGTTTCGGATGCCGTCCTTGTCCGGAGATGAGTAGTACACTGTCTTCGTGCTGTCGGGGATGTAGATGGCTCTCGCGAACTCATCGTCTCCTGACGGGTCGAGGGCGTTCGGCGTAGGCCTCCAGCTCCTGTCCTTCAGCGGGTAGAAGAGGAAGAAGTCGTGCAGCGGCACTGTCTGATGCGCCACGACGACAGGGCGAGAGCAGTAGCTCATCATGTTCTGGCCATTCTGCGCCATGTTAAGGCCGTCCATCGCCTGCATGCGGGACAATGTATCCGTGGTGGCATCAAGGGCCTTCCAGTACGATGACACTGCCGACGCGAAGTCGTATTTCATGCGGAGGGAGTCGGCCTCAGAGAGCAGCTCCTTGAAGCTCTTCGGCCTGGCGGCAATGACACTGTCCTTCACCACCACTGTCGTGTCGGCCACGAAGGTCAGGCTCTGGGCTCCTAGCTGAAAGCTAGTGGCTCCCAAGGCGCAAAAAGCAGCAAGAATATACCTAAAAACTGTTCTCATCGTTTGATTTTCATGTAGAATGGGCTGCAAATGTACGAAATAGTTGTTAGAAAATTTCTTTCTCCAAAAAAAATACTAAATTTGCGTTCTATTTTGCCTATCGTGACTCATAGTGTCATCACGGGCTTTTAGACAGGAAACAAATTTTAAATTTTATAACCATCATGCAAAGTAAAGGCGCAATCAAATTCGTGGCTATCTTGCTTGGTCTTGCTTGCCTCTGGCAGCTCTCTTTCACCCTTGTATCCAAAATTCAGGGAAACAAGGCTGAGGCTTATGCTGAGCAGAAGGTAGAGGAGGCTAAGGCATCAGCCGCATTCCAGCAGATTACCGACGCAGGAGAGCAGCTCTCTTACCTCGAGTCTATCAGGAAACACGAAAACAGAGCTTATGTAGACTCTGTATCTTCTGAGAAGATTTACCTCGGATACACCTACAAGGACATCATGTCTAAGGAGATCAACCTCGGTCTCGACCTCAAGGGAGGTATGAACGTGATGCTTCAGGTTCAGCTCGAGGACCTCGTAAAGGCTCTTGCTGACGACAAGTCAAGAAACACTGATGAGTTCAAGAACGCCCTCGCACTCGCGAAGAAGAACAGCGTCAACTCTCAGAGCGATTTCATCACCCTTTTCGGTGAGGCTTGGAAGGAAGTAGGTAACGGCATCAGACTCGCACAGGTATTCGGTACATACGACATGAAGGACCGCATCAGCGCTCAGTCATCTGACGACCAGGTTCTTTCAGTCATCAAGGAGGAGGCTGAGAGTGCAGTTGCAAACTCATTCAACGTCCTCAGAAACCGTATCGACCGCTTCGGTGTGACCCAGCCATCTATCCAGAGAATCGGTAACACAGGCCGTATCCTCGTCGAGCTCCCAGGTGTTAAGGAGCCAGAGCGTGTACGTAAGCTCCTCCAGGGAACCGCTTCCCTCGAGTTCTGGCCTACATTCGAGTACTCTGAGATCGCACCTTACCTCGCTGAGGCAAATGCCAAGCTCGCAGAGATCCTCTCAGAGGAGCCTGCAGCAGAGGATGCTGAGGCTACCGAGGAGGCTGCTGACGTTCTCGAGCAGGAGATCGCACAGCAGGCATCTGAGGATGCAGCTGTAGATCAGTATAAGAAGTCAAACCCTCTCTTCGCAGTCCTCAACCCTTCAGAGTGGAGAGGAAACGCTTGCATCGGTTTCGCTTCTGCAGCTGATACCGCTCAGGTAAACGCTTATCTCGCTATGCCAGAGATCGCAGCTATCTTCCCTGCTGAGTTCAAGGCTATGTGGAGCGTAAAGCCATCTGACTACATCAAGGCTGAGAACGTATACGAGCTCGTTGCCATCAAGGCTACCTCTCGTGACGGCAAGGCACCACTCGATGGTAGCGCAGTCACAGACGCACGCGTAGATTATAATGAGAAGCGTGGCGGTACCCCAGGCGTATCTATGTCTATGAACGCTGAGGGTGCAAATGCTTGGGCTCACCTCACCAAGGATAATATTGGCAAGCAGGTTGCTATCGTTCTCGATGGTACTGTTTACTCTTATCCTACCGTACAGACCGAGATCACTGGTGGTAACTCATCAATCACCGGTAACTTCACCCTCGATGAGGCTACTGACCTTACAAACGTCCTCAAGTCAGGTAAGCTCCCTGCACCTGCTACTATCGTTCAGGAGCAGGTTGTCGGCCCTACCCTTGGTGCCGCTTCTATCAAGGCCGGTCTCATCTCATTCATCATCGCATTCTGCCTCGTGCTCATCTACATGCTCTTCTTCTATCAGGGAGCAGGTCTCGTAGCAGATATCGCACTTCTTTCGAACGTACTTCTCCTCTTCGGATCACTCGTATCACTTAAGGCTGTCCTCACTCTCCCTGGTATCGCAGGTCTCGTCCTCACACTGGGTATGGCTGTGGATGCAAACGTGATCATCTACGAGCGTATCAAGGAGGAACTCAAGGCTGGTAAGGGTCTTAGCAAGGCTATCCACGATGGTTACCAGAATGCATATTCTGCTATTATCGATGGTCAGGTAACTACCCTCCTCACCGGTTTCGTACTCTTCCTCTTCGGTTCAGGTCCTGTAAAGGGCTTCGCTACCACCCTCGTACTTGGTATCATCACCTCAGTTCTCACCTCTATCTTCATCACCCGCATCATCTTTGATGACCGCGTAAACAAGGGCAAGAGCATCAAGTTCGAGAACGAGATGACCAAGAACTTCCTCAAGAACACCAGCATCGACTTCCTCGGTGGCCGCAAGTGGTCTTACATCATCTCAGGTGCACTCATCGTCATCTCTATCCTTTCTATCAGCATCAAGGGCTTCACCTACGGTGTAGACTTCACCGGTGGTCGTACCTATGTTGTAAGATTCGACAAGGATGTTACCGCTGAGGCTATCCGCGCTTCTGTAAACGAGGTATTCGATGCCAAGGCAGCTGCTGAGGGCGTGACCGCATCAGTGGAGGTTAAGCAGTTCGGTGGTGACAACCAGATGAAGATCACTACTTCTTATAAGGTAAATGATGAGTCATCTTCTGTAGATACAGAGATCGAGGGTATGCTCTTTGAGGCACTCAAGGGCCACTTCGACACAAACATGACCCAGGGTGACTTCGTCTCTACACTTGACAACCCTAACGGTATCATCTCTTCTGATAAGGTAGGTGCTACCATCGCAAACGATATCAAGAGATCAGCAGTTATCTCAGTGCTCCTCGCACTCCTCGTAATCTTCGCTTACATCGCATGGAGATTCAAGAGCTGGACATGGGGTCTCGGTGGTGTCGTTTCACTTGCACACACCGCTATCATCGTGATCGGTTTCTTCTCACTCTTCAGTGGAATCCTTCCATTCAACCTCGACGTTGACCAGACCTTCATCGCTGCTATCCTGACCATCATCGGTTATGCTATCAACGATAACGTGGTTATCTTCGACCGTATCCGTGAGAAC
>JAKSJL010000017.1 GCA_024398295.1 Bacteroidales bacterium | reverse complement strand
CCCTGTTTCAGGCCGTCATACGGCTTCGATGTGTATCCTGGATACACCATCATGTAGTTCAGCTGCGCATCTGATATGCTTGAGCGGACATTGTTCTTCAAGCCATTGCCAGCACCGAGCAGGATGATCAGCATGAAGATGCCCCAAGCCACAGCGAAACCAGTAAGGCACGTACGTAGCTTGTTCCTACGGATGGATTCCCATATTTCGACAAACAGGTCTCTCATCGCAAGTCTATTTCATAATGGTAGTGGTACCGAATGCTGAAGCATTGTGGAGAGTATTCATCTCGATCTCTCCGATGATGCCGTCCTTGATGTGGACTATCTTGTCGGTGCAGTTCGCCACACCGCTCTCGTGGGTCACCACGATGATGGTGACGCCCTCCTCGCGGTTCAGGCGGCCAAGCAGCTCCATCACCTCAACGGAGGTCTTCGAGTCGAGCGCGCCGGTAGGCTCGTCGGCGAGGATGATCTGGGGATGCGTGATGAGGGCGCGCGCGATGGCGACTCTCTGCTTCTGGCCTCCCGACATCTCGTTTGGATAGTGCGATGCCCAGTCTGCAAGCCCGAGCCTGTCGAGGTACTCCATCGCCATGGCGTGGCGCTTGCTGCGACTCACGCCCTGATAGAAGAGCGGTAGCTCGACATTTTCCACTGCTGTCTTGAAGCTGATGAGGTTGAACGACTGGAAAATGAATCCTATCATCCTGTTTCTGTAATCGGCAGCCTGGCGCTCGGAAAGGCCCTTGATGAGCTTTCCATCCAGCCAGTACTCTCCTGTGTCATAGTCATCCAGGATACCGAGAATGTTCAGGAGTGTGGACTTGCCAGAGCCGGAGGCTCCCATGATGGAGACGAATTCGCCCTTGTCAATGCTCAGGTCTATACCCTTGAGCACGTGCAGTGGCTGACCATTGTCGTAGGTCTTGTTTACGTCTTTCAGTTCCAGAAGCATATTTTTGGATTTTTATAGTCTAAGTTCCTCAAAAACAATGCCTAATCAAGCACCAGAGATGAAAGCGTGAGGAGTGCGCACAGAGAGTTCTCCGCCCCATCGCGACGATAGATGAAGACATGCCTATCATGGCGCCCCGGATGGCCTTTCTGCCTGTAGGTGACCTTGATGGTCGCCGATTCTCCAGGGCCTATGACATAGCGGTCAAGGACCGCGTCAGCACAGGAACAGGAAGTCTCCACGCGCGCCACCACCAAAGGCTCGCCGGATACATTCTTGAAGTGAAAGTCAGCCTGTATAGGAGCTGCACTTTCGTATGTGTCAGGACAATGCACAAGCAAGGAATCGAACTGAAGTTCCTCGATGCACCACTCCTTAGGCGCCATGGAGGCGCGCACAAGGCTGTCCACTGTATGTCTAGGAAGCATCTTGATCTGGGCATGGCAGAGCCGAGAGCCTCCCACCAGGAAAGCAATGGCTATGACCAATGTCCAGACAAGTCTTCTATCCATTATTCAGGAAAATCAGGAGTTCTTTCGTACAGCGAGACATCTGTAGGGTCGTCCATGGACGTCCACTCCATCTTGGTCGCTGTAAGGGAAGTCACCAGATACCTGTGGTCCCAGTACTCGAAGGTGAAGTCATACATGCCGCGGATGATCATGCCGAGGCCTTCCTCCTCCACCAGGTTGTAACTGCCTGTGACCTTGGATGGGTACATGCTGCCTGCGCTCTGCCAGAGGACGAACTCCTTGTCCTTGAGCCTTACGAAGGTCGCAGGGACATCTGTGTTTCCCCTCCACTCCACAAGCCTCCAGTCGCCGGCAGTATTTGTGAAAGTCACAGGAAGCTGGGGCTCCACTGGAGGAACCACTTCCTTATGACAAGAGCACAGCAGCAGAGCTGCGCCGAATATTGCAAATAGGATCTTTCTCATCTTCAGCGGACATTAAAGCCAATTATGGCTGTTTGACTTCTTGACTGTGACCTTTATCTTACGGGTAGCGCCTCCCATTGAGACGGTAGCGTCAGTCACGCCTTCCTTCACGCCAGTGAAGGTCACCTTGGTGCCGTTCACGCTGGCTGTGGCGATAGAGGTGTCACTCACTGTCGCCGTAGCGGAACCATTGGCATCAAAATATCTGGAAGCGTCGTAGGTGATGCTTTCGCCAGGGCCAACCATGATGTTAGGGAACTGCATTGGCACACCTGCCGAGTCGATCTTCCTGAGCAGGGCAGCGACATTCAGCTGGCCTGCGCCCATCTTGCCCTTGAATGAGTCCAGCTCCATCTTCTTCCTCTGGTTCTGGCCCAGATCAGCCACATACTTGTAGTAGTATTTAGGGCCGGTCATGTAGTCATCGATAGGGGTCGCACTCTCAAGCAATGCCTGCTTGTACTCATCTGCAGTGAGATGGCGATGCTTCTGGGAAGCGTAGGAGATGGCAAGCGCGAGGGCCGCTGACACATGTGGGGTGGCCATTGAGCTACCCTCCATATAAGCGTATCCAGACTCCGAGATGTGATATGGCACTGTCGAGAGTATACATCCAATGGTACCGAGCTCCCCGTTCCTCTCATGGTCATAGAAATAGTCCTGGTCGCCTCCTGGGGCACAGATGTTCGAGCCCTTGCCGTAGTTTGTATACACAGCTGGAGTATAGTCTGGCGCCGTTCCGATCACAGAGATGAACTCACCGTATGCACCAGGATAACCAGCTGCAGCAGCGCTCTCATTACCTGCAGCGAACACTCCGATACCGCCCTCGATAGGGCCGTTAGGAGAGCCTGCAGTATGGATGAAATAGAGGAGCGCATCCTTCTCGATAGGACAGTCGGTCATCCACTCGTCGTCAGTTCCGTACTGAGGCGCCCAGTCGTACTGGTTCGCGGCACTGGAGGTGTATCCCCAGCTACACTGGAGGATGACGGCTCCATTGTCCGCAGCATACTTCACGGCCTTTACCTCCGCGAGGATCGAAGCCACATAGTTTCCGCTGAAGATCTGGCAAGACATAATCTTTACGCCTGGAAGCGAAGCGTTTCCACCAGCGATTGAAGCGATGCCTATGCCGTTGTCATTCTGAGCGGCGATCACGCCTGACACGTGTGAGCCATGGCCTGTATCTGCTGCCAGAGAGTAAGAGATCTGACCGGTCTCCTTCACGAAATTGTATCCGTAGTAGTCTCCTGCGTAACCATTGCCATCATTGTCCTCTGAAGAAGCGAACACCTCGCCTTCGTTGTGCCACATGTTTGCGGCTAGGTCTGGATGATCATAGAACACGCCCTCATCCACGACAGCCACGATGACTGAAGGATCACCGGCACAGGATGCCCAAGCATCCTTCACGCCGGCATCAGCACCAGCGCTGAAGCCTCTGTTCCAGAGCTTTCCGTCATTGACCATGTTCCACTGGTACGAAAGCATTGGATCATTGAAGACGCCAGCAGTAGATGCCTTGGTGGCAGCTATATCAAATGGGATGGCCCTCTTCTCGGGGTTATACGCGCGCTTGATGGTGTGGTTCGGCTCCACGCCGCTCACCTCACCGAGAGCGCCGAGCTTGCGACCTACCTCCTCGATATCCTTGGCTGCATCGAAACGCACGATGTACCACAGGTGAAGGCCTGCCTCACGCGTGCGCTCCTCGTGTCGAGGGTCCACTGGGAACACCCTCTCGAACTCGTACGCGCCCGCTATCTCGAGTATCTCGTCCACGGCTGGTATGCCAGCCTTCGTCAGCACTGCGTTGGCCTCCAGGATCTCGGCCACCTCCGGGCTGAACTTCACGAGAAGCTCTCCCTTCACCGCCGCATCCTTGATGGAGATCTCCTCCTCGACCTCCACCTGACTTGTGCAGGATGGGGCCAAGGCCATCATGAGCATTGCTCCTATATATATGAATCTTCTTTTCATTAGCCTCCGATATAGATATCCACGTGCTCCTTGAAGCCTTCGTAGAACTTCCAATAATAATCCATGTTCACCGGCACATTGGTAAAGAATGCAGCCGATCCATTGCTTGCCCTACCCTCCTGAGGATAGCACAGGGTGTATGGCTCCCACTCCACGAGGTGAGGGTGGTAGAGCACCCAGTCAGGCAGCTCACCGTACATACGGTTAAGGTTGAATGCGAAGAAAGTCGCATTCGGAAGCACCTTAGGCGTACCTACAAGAGCGGTAGGAAGGTTAAGGTCCTTGCAGTCCTGCTCTGTGTACTTGACAGGATAGTCAAGCATATCAGGCATCTCACCCTCGAAATAGTTCACCGAAAGTCTCAGGGTCTCGAGATTCTCCCACTCAAGGAGCCTTCTTGGGAATGGTCCCTTGAAGCCGCCCAGCTTTTTCGTGAGAGTATTTGAAAGGTCGAGTATGTAGCTTCTCTGGTTTGTGTTCAGATAGAGATGGCGAAGGTTAGGGAAATTCTCTGGAGTAAGCACATCCGGCAGTGTGTCGAAGTTGTTTGCCGAGATATCCAGGTACTCGAGATTCTTCAGGTTCGCCATAGACTCTGGAAGTGTGGCCAGTCCATATGCAGATACCGCAAGCCTCTTGAGCTTGGTGAGCTTGCAGATATGCTCTCCGAGATCCAGGTCCTTTATGAACGAGTTCACATTTGAGAAGAACACAAGCTCCTCAGCCTCAGTGAGGTACTGAACCTCGTAAGGGATAGACTCCTCCGTCTGCATGAGCTGGAAGTATGCAGACTTCACGCGGCCTGCCTTCTCTGGGGTGAAGCCTTCGTCGGTCTCCTCCCACAGGGAAACATTGTCCCAGTCCTTCATAGGACCGGCCATCACACTCTCCTGCCAGAGGTTCAGGCTGCGGGCAAGCGACATGACGGCTATGGAATCGCCCTCATGGCCTATCTTGATCTCAGGTGCAGCTCCCTGCATGACCGAGAGCTCCCCGACTGAGTCTGTTCTCCAGCCATCGAAAGGCACGAAGGTAACCTTCGCTTCCCTGGTGAGAGGCACTGAATTCACGCCCCAGGTGAACTTGAGGGTCACTTCGCGCGGACGCGCTCCCCTGTCGAAGTTGAACTTCGGATCCTCGCAGCTGAGCCAGTTCTTTGCAGATGGCGGGATCACTACCATGAATGGGACATTCGTCCTCACCTTCACCTCGAAGGTACGGTCGTCGAGATATGCGAAGTTCTTCAGTGACACTTCCTTCTCATCAAGGGTTATGCTGTAGCCGTATCCGTCCTGCGACACATGTATATCCTTGTTCTCGCCGGTCACGCTGTTCTTGAAACGGACGATACCGGTTCTGGCAGAAGACACCACGGTCGAGTCCACGCTGATGCTGCAGGTGGTCGAAGATGGTCCGTTCGCTGGAGACACCGTGATCCAAGGGTTGTCTGATGATGCAGTCCAATAATCATCGCTCTTCAGGTCAACGCTGAAAGCACCACCTTCCGAAAGCACCTCAATGGCATCGGTGCTGACAGAGAATGGCACGCTGACCTTCTCCTTGACGCAAGAAGCAGCCAAGGCAAGCGAAAGCACGAAATATATAAACTTGTTCTTCATCATATTAGTCAAGCATATAGTCACAGTTCAGGATGTTCTGGGTCTTGTCGTAGAGGAGGAAGTACTGTCCTGTACGCCAAGCGTAGCAGATGTCAGAAGCATCAAAGGTGATGTTAGGGTTGTCACTGATATCTAGGTAGTATATAAGTGTCGAAATGGTGTCTGACACCTTTCTGAGGTCATTTGAGCCCAGATACAGGCCACGCAGACCCTTATGCTGGTAGATACCGTATGGCCACTCACGAAGACATCTGTTGCCGTTCTCATCCCTCTGGCTGCGGAGTCCGAGGACAGTGAGATAAGCTGAGTCAAGGGTCTCGTATGGGAAGGCTGAGAAACGGTTGTTTCCGAGGTCAAGGCCATAGATGTATGGCATGTAGACGCTGTTGAAAGTGTTTGCCGGAAGCTCAGAGATGTGGTTATAGCTGAGGTCCAGCGATGTGGTTACGACAGCATTGACACTCTTGAAGGCCTCCTCTGGGACGGTGTCAATGAGACAGCCACGCATGTTGTAGTAGGCCACAGAAGACTCTGACTCCGCAAATGCGGTAGGGAATGATGTGAGAGGGTTGTTCGCAAGGGTCAGGGTAGCCACCTTGATACCCTTGTAGCCGTGTCCCTGATTCTCCACCTCCGTGATCTGGTTGTATGAGAAGTCGACGGTGCCCATGATGTATGCAGACTTCGCGCTGAATATATCAGGGAACTTGGTCATCTTGTTATAGGATGCGGAGAAGGTCTCGATATCCTCGACGCCGCAGAAGAAGCCAGCCTCGTCGCGACCGATCTCAGTGATGCGGTTATTGTCGAGATAGCAGTCCACGAGATTAATCTCATGGCCGAATGGCGCCACCTTGGAAATCTTGTTCGACATAGCATCCAGAAGGCCGAGAGCCTTGAAGTTCTTCACATCCTCAGGGAGCTCCTCGAGGTTGTTCTGACTCATGTAGAGGATCTGGATCTTGCCCGCAGACGCGCCGTTTGCGAGGCCCTTGATGCCCTTGAGAATCTCAGCTGCGCTCCACTGGGCGTTGTTTGAGATGTTCAGTGACACAAGCTCCGGAAGGTCGCAGATGACCATAGGGAACTCTGTCATCTTAGGACAGTTGTAGATCTCGAAGTCGGTGAGCGCAGAAAGCTCAGAGAATGTATCAGGAAGCCTGTCAATGGTGCTGTTCGCAATGAACAGGTACTGCAGGTTCTTCAGCTTTCCGATGGCAGGGTCAATGCCCTTGAGTGAGTTTGAGTACACACCGTGGATATTGTCCATGAGCCTGATCTGGCGGATGGTGTTTCCAGTAGCCTTCTCAATGAGCTCGTCCTCGCGCATGGTGTCGTACATCGCTATCTCTGGGATGCTGATGCCGTTCTCCTTGAGCGCTCTCGCGATAGGCTCAGACATAGGCGTAGGCATGTGCAGCTTCTCCATGCGCGCCTTGTGGCGCTCGAACAGAGTCGCTGTCGACATGGTAGGGTCATCTGGATTTGAAGGGAGGAAGCTTGGGTCGTTGTGGTTTCCGAGATACAGCTGGTTCAGCTCTGTGAGTTGTCCGATCGCTGCTGGGAGCACACCGCTGAAGTTATAACCCTCGAGGTTGATCATGGCGACACGGCCATTCGAGTAGACCTGCACACCTGGCTGGTCACCCCAGAGGTCTGGGTCCTTGTTGAAATCCCAGTTCGAGCCTCTGGTGAAGTCGACTCCATTGTAATACCAGTCAGGGCCACCAAGAGACTTCCATATCTCATAGAGAGCGTAATAGTCCTTGATGTACTCATCGGCCTCGTAGAGGGTCACAGGCACCTTGGCATCAGTGAGCTTGTTGTCTGCTACATTGAAATCGCAAGGCGCAGGGGAAGAGTTCCTCTCCAGCAGGACCTTGCCGGAGTCATAGGTGTTATAGGACACCACCTTCCAGTCGCCAGCCTTGATCTCGAACTCATCTACGGTAGAGAGGCGTGATGTCTGGTAGCCTCCGCCCACATTCTCATCGAAATCGATGGCGAATGTAGCCTTCACACCCAAGATGCTCACGCGCTCATTGGTCGCCTTGTTCGCAATGGTGATATCCACATACCTGATCTCATCGAAGGTGTACTGACGCAGCGGAGCCTTCGTGCTCGGAGTGTTTGTGAAGCCAGACATGTCCTTGGTGAAGGTGAAGCGCACCTTTCCGCGTGCCACCACATTTGCTGTGAGGTCATGCATTACCATGTTTCCATGTGTGACAGTGAAGGAGTCATCCTTAGGTACACCTATATAAAGCTCCTGGTCCACAGCATCGTAGAGCGTGAAGTTCACGATCTGATAGTCTCCCGCATAGAGCTTGAGCTTCTCACTTCTCAGGCCGTACTCCGCATTCTCCTTTGAGGTCTGCTGAAGGACAAGAGTCTGGGTAAGAGTCTCATCGTTGAAGATCATGGTGACCTTCAGTTTATGCGCCTCATTCAAATAGTCAAGCTGACTCTGCACGGCCTTCGTAGCATAAGAAGACTCCTTGTACAGCTTGAACTGAACATAGCCATAGCCCTGGTCATAGTCAGGCGCCTTCTCCTGCTTCGTGCAGGAAACGGCAGCAAGCGTCAGCATTGCCAGGATGGCTGTCAATATTCTTTTCATTCTCATCATCTCTCTATTGGTTCATGAACTGCCTCTCGCACACAAGCACAAACAATGGCCTGCCTCCACCGAGGAGCACCACGCGTCCTACATTTCCGGACTCCGGAAGCTTGTCAGACATGCTGATATGTATATATGGTTTGCCGGACTCGCTAAGAGCGCCCTCCACATTGATCCATGAAGGCTGTGGGGTCACCTGCACTGCTGAAGGCACTCCCATTGGGAACGGAGGAACGCAGATCATGGCATTTCTCTCCGAAGTAGAAGTGTAGTATACCAGCCTCCACACAGGGATATTGTATGACTTATACTCATCGTAGACGGCTCCTGACTTGACCTCCTCGAGAAGTACATTCTGAGGAAGGATATTGCCCTCTGGGTCGCCATCTTCACCTACGAGATCGTAGGCAATGAAATAGATGTTCCTGTAGTCTATCTCTGGCCAGAACTCCTCGGTCATCCTCACGATGACGATAGCCACGACCTTGTCGCCCTTCTTGAGGATGGCAGCTGTCTCATAGCCCTCCTCGAAGTAGTCAACATCCAGCCTGAAGAGCTGCTTGTTCGAAGCATCAGGGTAAGAAAGCGACACATTCACATAATAGTCCTTGCGAGAACCATCTGGAAGCATGTACTCCACTGCGTCAAACTCCTCAGTGATAGCGAGATTCGCGTCCTCGCTCGAATACCAGTTATTGTAGCTGAGAGTATATATCTCGTCAGTGCCATACTTGGCATTGAGAGCCTTGAAGTACGCATTCTCCGAGTCTGTCCTGCAGATGCCTGCGCCCTTCACCGCCATCTTGTATGCAGTGTTCACAGGGGTAATGACTCCCCATCCCTCGGATGGATCCCTACCTGCCTGCACGACGCCTGCGACCTGATACTTCTGGTAGTCAGCCTTGATGGTGCCGTCAGCAGCTACCAGATCCTTCGATGGATCCATGCTCTTTACCAGATAACCAGGGATAGCCAGGAGCATGGCCCTGCGGTCAGGGCCCGAGTTTGCCGCAGCCTTCACGCGGAACAAGATATCCTGTACCTTCGGTGCATTATCACTCTGATCTGGGACACTTCCCGTAATCTCAAGCCAAGGCTCGCTGTTCCAGGCATACTTGCCATCCTCCTCCTGAAGATAGATCACCTTCGAATCAGGGGTGGCTGTAACATAGAAGGTGCAGCCTTCGGAAGTCCAGTTGCCCTGGCGATTATACTCACCGAGCATGTTGAACTCAAACTCCTTCGAGTCAAGAGCTACCTTCATGACATCCTTGCATCCAGGAATCTTCACTGTGATCTCAGCAACAGGGTCGCCAGTCTTAAGGTCAATGAAGTGGAGAGTGCCGACAGCGTCGTCTGCAGGGTATGCATTGGACACGCCACGTACGACCAGCGATGTGGTCTCCTCACTGGATGTGGTCTTCGTCACCTCCATCCACTTAGGATAGTCCTCCACGATGGCCCACTCGAAGTTTGCCACCACCTTGAATGGTGCAAGGAACACACTGGCGCCGCGAGGCCACACCATCTCGAGATGATCTGTCTGGCTTGCATTGTAGTTGAAGTCCCCGGAAGTATTCATATCGAAGGTCTCGTCAGCATTGACAATGGCAGAGAAGAAAGCCATCGTACGCTGCTCTGGGATAAGTGTCACCTTGCAGATGGACTTGGTCTCGCCACCCATCTTCAGGTCGAGTGTACAGGTATGGATATCGTAGACTCCCGATACGTTTTCTGCGCTGACAGTGATAGACGCCTGTCCCTTGTGACCACTTACCTTGTACTCCTTCACGCCACCATCATTGATGTAGAAGAAGGCGGACACGCTGAGAGGAATGCTGGCCTCCCAATCCATATTCGCGCTGAAGGAGATGGTGGCAGACTCCCCTGGCTTGATGGACTTCTCCACCACCTGCGGGAACTGCGGCGTCTCCACCTCCGGGATCACAGGCTTGGGATCGCCACACGACACAGCCGTGAGCACAAGCGCTGCAAGTATATATATCAATCTTTTCATATTCATACGTTTACATTCCATCCTCACGCTTGAGACGCTCAGCCTCCTCGTCAGACACCCAGTCGATCTCCGACATGAAATGTCCCACTGTGCCGACCTCATCGCCGATGTTCTCTACATAGAAGCGATCGACGAGCACCGCTACCTTGTTACAGCTGAAGAAGTAGCTCATGCCTTGGTTGCTCGACTCGATGAGAATGTGGTTATCTCCATGAACCATTCCAAATACAGGGCCTTCCTCGTTGACCACCTGGCCAGGGAGGGTGTACACTGCAGGGTTCACAGGGTCGGTCTCGTCATCGAAGCGGATCTTGATGTCGTAGCCGTCTGCGTACATGTCATGTACTATCACTGTGTTCTCATCGTCAGGATCTGCACTGGTGCGTACAAGCCTCTGGTAGTCTCCAGTGATGGAATACTGATAAAGGAAGAGTGAGGTGACCACAGCCCAGCCGGTGAAGTTGGCACGGTCGAACTTACAGGTCTTCTTCATGTGCACTGTGGTCTTGTCGCCATAGAGAGGCATCACAAGCCAGTCTGGCATCACAAGCTTCAGGTCAAACGAGGCCTCTGAGCGAGGATTCAGCACATCATGGTTTCCTCTTACCGTCACGTGACCCACGAGCTCGCCAGCCGGAATGGTGAAGTTCGGTGACTCCAGCACGAAATCCCTGCCCTCGACTGCGTCAGATGACGCATCAATGATCTCCACAGCGAAGCTTCTGTCATAGTCGCATGCTACCGTAGAGACGATAGGCACATCAAATGTGACCATGTCCTCACGGACCACATATACCTTGGCTGTGTCGGCAAACATCACATACTCATCATCGTGGTAGGTGATGTAGCTCTCCTTGCATGCCACGCAGGCAAGGAGGACGGCGGCCACAGCCATTACATTATATATAAAACGGATATTCATCATTATCTATTGCTTTCGTTAGGCTGGATCTGCGAGCCTGGAGACTCGAGTTCATGTTTAGGGATAGGCCAGACGAAGAGAGGATCGTCAGCATTGACCTTAAGGGAGCTACCCTCTGAGAGAGACTCTGACTGAGGGGTTCTGCTGAAGCCCTTGTGCCAGCGCTTGAGGTCCTGGAGACGGAAGCCCTCCATGTAGAGCTCCCTGACTCTCTCCTCACTGATGGTCTCAAGCCAGTTTCCTTCGTTCACGCTGATGCCGCCGCCCACAGCGAAGCGGCTCTTTCTCAATGTACCGAGATCGGTTGAAGCCTTGCTGTAGTTTCCCAGACGGCAGTTTGCCTCCGCCCTGATGAGGAACTGCTCCGCAAGGCGGAATGGCTTAGGCATCTGGAGCTCATACAGGTAAGCGCTGTTTATGAAGTTCCTGTTACCGAAATACTTCACAAGCACAGGCCAGGTGAGGCCATGAGCATGACCTGTAGTCACATCGAGGAAATATGAGTCATACCTGAGGTCGCTCGAGTCATAAAGACCAAGCACAGATGCCGCAGGCACGAAATCAGGATAGTAGTGAGCGTAGTCTGTAGTAAGGTGGAGGAATGGTGAACCCAGTGTTCCGCCGTACGAAGTAGCGGTGAAGCCGACCTTCCAGATCACCTCGAAACCAGAATCGTACTGCCAGAGATAGTCGAAGTATGACACTCCGGCTCCGTCGTAGATGGTCCTCGCGTTCGAAAGCTCGAACTTGGCTTTCTTGTCTAGCACCAGAGTAGAGTACTTGACGGCAGCGTCCCAGTCCTGCATGTAGAGAGCCACTCTGGCGTGGAGCGACTGGGCTACTGAGAGGGTGAAGTACACGCTGTTATATCCTGGATCGTCCTCCTCGAGAAGGAGTTCCTCTGCCTTGGCGAGGTCATCCAGCACGAACTGGTATGAATCCTTGAGCGATGCCCTGACAGCAGGCTCCGAACCGTCGTACTTATCCACGAGCACGACACCGAGCTCATTCTGGGCTGTGACTGGATCGTAAGCCTTGCAGAAGAGCTTTATGAGCTCTGAGTATGCAAGCGCCCTTGACACCCTCACCTCGCCCTCGAAGTCCACGAGGATGGCGAGAAGCCTGTCGTCGCTGATGCTCTCACGAAGAGCAGGAAGCTTGCTGAGGAAGAAGTTACAGTCTCCGATCACGCCATAGAGCGCCGCGTAGACCGCCTCCACATATCTGTTTGTGGAAAGGATGTTCCACTGCCAGATATCTACGTATGTATTTGTGTTTCCGTTTACGGCATACACAAGGTCTGACTGGATGTCTGGAAGGAGGGTAAGAAGACCGCTATAGAGAGCGGAGCTCTTCCAGTCTGCATAGATACCCACAAGCACCTGCTCTGCCTCAGAGTAGGTGGTCATCGAGGCCTCGGTCCTGATGGCGTCTGCAGGTTCCTTGTCAAGGCATGAGCACACTCCTGTGAGAAGCGCGACTGCCGCAAGTACACGATATATGTGATTCAAGTAATTCTTCATACGCCTAGAAAGTTATGTCTACACCGAGGGTGTACTGACGGGCCATAGGATACTGGGCAGCATAGACATTCGTGGTTCCCTCCGGATCAAGTCCCGAGAAGCCAGTGAAAGTCAGAAGGTTCTGTCCCTGGAAATAGAAGCGCATCCCGCGGAATACCTTCGTGCGGGAGAGCACTGATGATGGGAGTGAGTAAGACACCATGAGGTTCTTCAGACGAAGGAAAGAAGCATCCTCGAGAAGATGGCTGTCGAACTCTCCATACACACCATGACGTGGGATGTCGGTGACATCGCCTGGCTTCTTCCATCTGTTGAGAAGCCTTTTGCTCTGGTTGTATGACTGGAAGCGGCCGTTCGACTCGTCGAAGTAACGGTCATTGTTCAGCATCCAGCGGTCTGCCACCCAGCTGAACTGAGCCGATGCCGAGAGACCCTTCCATGACATGTTTGTACCGAAACCACCCTGCCAAGGAGCGAAGTAGGACTTGCCTACGAGCACCTTGTCAGAATCGCGAAGCTCATTTGTGAGCTCACCGTCCTTCGTGTACCAGAGAGCGTCACCATTGGCCGGATTCACGCCAGCATAGCGGTTGATGAAGAACTCGCCCACTGGGTGTCCCACCACGAGCTTGGTGTTTGTATTTGCTGTCTCATACTCGGTCACTCCGTTATAGAGCTCGGTAATCTTGTTGTGGTTATATGAGACATTGGCATTCACACGCCACATGAAGTCACCGGCCTGGACTGCGAGAGCGTCAACATTCAGCTCCACGCCCTGGTTCAGCATGCCGCCTACGTTGTCCCACCTGTAGCCGAAGCCGTTTGATGTGGTGTAAGAGAGAGGCACCTCCATGAGCATGTTGAAGGTTTTCTTGTTATAGAACTCGAGGTCAGCATTCACCCTTGAGAAGAATCCCATGCGGAACGCGAGGTTCGTCGACCATGTGGTCTCCCAGGTGAGTTTGTCGTTGCCGAGCTGCGATGGCACCATGCCGGACTGGCCTACATAGTCGGAGCCACCCACCACGAGGGCGAGGTGCTCATAGTTCGGGATGGATGAGTTTCCGGATGTACCGGTGTTCAGCGCGATCTGCGCTGTGGTAAGCCACGACCTGCTGTCCGCGAGGAAATCCTCATTTCGCAGGTCCCACATGCCGCCTACGGCCCAGAACATGGCCCAGCGGTTTGACTTTCCGAACCTCGATGAACCGTCGGTTCTGGCTGACGCCTCGAGGTAATACTTGTTCGCGTAGTTATACTCGCCGCGGGTGAAGAATGAGAGGAAAGCGTAGTCTGAGTCGGCTGTGCTGCCCCATGAGGTCACCCTGGATGCGGTGGAGATGTCGGTGAGCTTGTCGTTGCTCTGTCCTGCCGTCGAGATGTTGAATGACTCGAAATGATATGTCACACCCTCCTGGCCCAGCAGGAAATGGAAATCATGGATATTGTCGATATCGAAGGCATAGTTCAATGTGTTCGTGATCGAAAGGCTCATGCCGTCGGAGCTCTGACGCGATGCCTTTCCCTCCTCCTGATTAGGCGCATAGCTTGGCATGGACTTGCTCAGTGCGGTCACGTGCGAGTAGTCCACACCACCAGTTGTGCGGAAATTGAGGCCTTCACAGATCTTGAAGTCTGCGAATGCTGAGGTGAAAAGCTTATACTTCTTGTAGTTCAGAGGGTTGTTCTCCAGCCACTCGAGAGGGTTCTGGCCAATGCCTTTCCACGTACCGTCGTTTATGCTCGCGAGCGAGCCGTCGGCTTTCTTGGGGCTGTAGTATGGGAGCATGAAGCGGGATGCAGAGATAGGGGTGACAAGAGTGTATGCACCTTCATCTGCCTGCTCGATATCCTGGTAGTTGAGATTTGAGTTCACGCCGATGGTAAGCCACGACGCAGCCTTTCTCTCAAGGTTTGTCTTGAATGAATAGCGACGGAATGATGAGCCGAGAGCCACACCATCCTGGTCATAGTAGCCACCTGAGATGTAGTAGTTTGTCTTCTCGTCTGCGCCAGATACGCTGAGCTCGTGGCTCTGGAGGAGAGCATTGCCAGAATACACCTCATTCAGCCAGTTTACATCTGTCTTCGAGAGATAGTCATAGTTCTTTCCATCTGTAAGGCCTATCTCCTTCTCGTACTGGATACGCTCAGCGGTGTTCATCTGGTCCCACTTGCCATAAGCGAGGCGAGACACGCCGACCTGTGTGTGGAAGTCGATCTGAGGACGGTCGCCCTGGCGACCTCTCTTCGTGGTGATCACGATGACTCCGTTCGCCGCACGAGCGCCATAAATGGCGGTGCTGGAAGCATCCTTGAGCACTGAGAGATTCTCGATGTCTGCTGGGTTGATGGTGTTGAAGTCTGCTGCCGAGATGGCCACGCCATCGAGGATGTACAGCGGCGCTGTGCCTGAGTTGATGGAATTTGTACCGCGAACAGTCATGGTCGCAGACGCACTTGGCTCACCAGTGGAAGAAAGCACGCTGAGTCCAGCTACCTGTCCCTGAAGTGCCTGGTCAAATGCTGCCGTAGGGGTATTCTCCAGCTTCTCGGACTTCACGGAAGCCACGCTTCCTGCGATGGATCCCTTCTTTCTGACACCATAGGCTATCACCACTGACTCTTCCATGACCAGCCTGTCCAGCTGCATCACCACGTCATACTGCCACTCTGGCTTGTCCGCAGGCACCACTGCCTGCTGCTCAGCGTAGCCCATGGCACTTACTGTCAGCTGAGTGCCTGCTGCCACCTTGATGCTGTACTTACCATCCAGGTCCGTCACAGCTCCATTTCCTTGCCCGGCTAGAATGGCCACGCCTACAAGCGGGGAACCATCCTGTGCGTCTGTCACCGTACCATGGACAGAAACGAGGTTCTGTGCCCACGCCACGCTTGACAAGACCAAAGCCAAGGCTGCTGCTAAAAGTTTCTTCATTATCTAATTTTTCTCTTTCTCTAGTTTTTTAGACAGGCTTGTAGCTAAGCTTCACAAGTCTGGTAAAATGCTCATCTGTGTCCATGCCAGTCGCGTAGACTGTATAGTTCACATCCTCTGGGTATACGTATATCTCCCACTCGTGTCCTGGGGTAATCTCGTCGTAGTTCCATCTGCTTCCCGCAGTCAGGACATCGAATACACGGTCCTCAGAACCACCATAGGTAGATTCAAACTCCGCATCCCTGAGTATCATGTACCTGATGGTCTGCACATTCGCAGAGCAGCTGTAGCTGAACTTCACCGCCGTGCTGTTTGCATTGATCGGTGTGAGCTCAAACCCATTCAGGGAGAGTGTCTCGCTGGAGAGAACCACCTGGCTCGCTGCAGTCTCTATCTGGGTCATGTAGTATGTGTCCCTGTTTGTGAATGCAACAGCTATGCCTATGCACTGCTCTCCTGGCTTGAGGCCGGTAATGCCGTCACCGATGCCAGAGATAGCTCCGTTGGCCTTGAGGATAGCTCTATCCCAAGCGATGCCATTCTTCAGGGCGTAGTCGTATGCCGAGAGGCCTGACTTCTCAAACTCCGACTTGGTCACAAGGATGTAGTAGAGCTTGCTCACCGCAGAGGTGATGTCAAATGACACCGAAGCGGATGTGGTGGTCGAGTGCCCCACATGAGCTGTGACGAGCTCTGTCGCCACTGCAGTAGGAGTGAGGAGGTTCACTTCCTTCAGGATGACATCTGACAATGTGTACTCAGAAGCCGCCTTATGGGCATCCTTAGGGACGAGTCCGATCACATACCTGCCTCCTGGGACAATGGTGTGGGTGTTTCTACCGCCATCACCATCATCGAGGGCCGCGAAGTTGTTCAGGTTTCCTTCGTATGAGTCCATCATGTAGCCATACATGCCATCACCCACTCCACGGATTGGTACCAATGCATCATCGAGGAACATCGAAGCGATCTTCTTCTTGTCGGCAGAATCCTTTATGCGGATAAGTCCACCGTAGAAGGAGTCGGTACCGGTCATGGAGATGCTCACCACAGCCTTGTCCGAAGTGACACCATCGAGAACGAATGTATCCTTCACGTAAGTGAAATACCTTACCTCGATGTCGTATGGGTTCGGGGTAGAACCGATAGCTCTCGAGTATGCACCAGGCAGACAATAAGCCACATATCTCTCGCCAGGAACTGGCTCGAATGAGGCATCCGCGATATTCATCACGTAGTCCTTGGTGCCTGTAGAGATCGACGACCATGAGGTGTATACGCCTTCCTCGCCAGGTACATACTGCTTAGCCACCTCACAAAGAGCCACAGGATCAAATGCTTCCGCCTTCATGAATCCTGCGAGGAAACCAGGATTGTTGAAATCATAGTCGAGTTCCGTGAGGGTCATCACGCCATTTGGAGTGACTACCATGTCAAAGAGCGGCCTATCCAGAGTAACCCAAATCTTCCCGATGAAGGTCTGGTCGCCTGAAGTCGCGAGGACTGCCACGAAACCATCCCTGTCAGCATCGGCAGACGATGGAGCCTGAATATCAATGCCACAGCCATTGATCTTTGCACGCCATCCCTCTGGCTTCTCGGTGACTGTAAGATTGACAATGTTATTGAGCTCCAGGTGAATGGTCTTTTTCTCAGATGCAGTGAAATGCATCTTGATGGCCTCTATGCGCAGGCCAGCCGCTGGCTTCATAGGGATGATGAAGCTTGTACCATCCTTTAGGGTGATGGTAACGACTCCATTCTCCACCTTCACGCCAGCGAAGATAGACTCGCCGGAACCCTGGTTTGATGAACCGGAAGCAGGGATCTTCTGTCCATACTCGTCGAGAAGGAACGATCCATTCACTGTCCAGTAGTATACTCCGTTCTCCTGCTTCACGCCGATGCGTGGGGTAGATCCATCCTTTCCATTTGTGCCATCGACACCATCACGGCCATTCTCTCCGTCCTTTCCATCGACACCGTCGCGGCCATTTGTACCATCGATTCCGTTGATACCATCCTTTCCATCGACACCGTCACGACCATCCTGGCCATCCTTTCCGTCCTCACCCTGAGCCTTTCCGAGCTTTGTCCAGGAAGAGCCCTCGTCGTAAGAAACGTACCAGTAGCCATCCACGATCTTCAGTCTAGGAGTGATGCCATCCTGAGAACTTCCGCCTTCGTAAGCTACGCCCAGCAGATCCCAGGTAGCGCCACCGTCATATGACACATACCAGTGACCATTCTCGATCTTCAGCTTAGGAGTACCGCCATTCTGGCCGTCCTTTCCGTCCTTGCCGTTCTCGCCATCCTTTCCGTCCTGGCCATTGACACCGTCCTTACCGTTCTCACCATCCTTTCCATCGACTCCGTCTTTTCCATCCTGGCCGTCCTTGCCGTTCTCTCCATCCTTTCCGTCACGTCCTGTGACACGGAGAGGATTACCATCGGCATCGCAGAGAAGCTTGCCGTCGACGGTCCAGTAGTACACGCCATTGATCTCAGTAGCGCCTATGGTAGGCACCTGGCTGGCTGTGCTAGAATTTACGGTAACTGTCTTTCCGTCGGAGAAAGTGATCACAGACACGTCTCCCTGCTGGTCTACAGACACCACGTAAGCATGCGACTGAAGGCTGCTCACGATGGCCTGGAGCTGGGAGATCTGGGAATTTACGCCTCCCACCACACTCTCAAGCTTCGAGAGTCTGGAGTCGAGGCCCTTGATCTGGTCTTCAAGGTATGTAGGGTCGAACTTTTCCTGACATGCCGATACCAGCAAGCCGGAAAGGGTGATAAGCGACAATATTTTCGCGAATGGTCTTCTCATAATGGGCGCTATTAGTGCATTATATTGCAATCTTGCAAATATAATAATAATAAAGTAATTTAAAAAATCACTACCTTTGCGGCATGGAAAAGATCGTGATACTAGCAGCCGAGGAGGCTGAATACAAGAAGTGCCTGGAGCATTTCCCTGAATACGAAGTCATACTCATGGGCGTGGGCGCAGGAAACGTCATCAAGACCTGCAGCGCACTGCCAGAAGGCACCCGTATCGTGAACATTGGCTATGCCGGAAGCAACGACATCCCTGTCGGCACCGTGACCACCGTGAGCGACTCACACCGCCTCGTGAACGGCCACTACGACTTCACTGACCACGCGAACCCGCTCCACATCAGCGACAGCGGCTACCCTTGCTTCACGAACAATGACTTCGTGACCGAGACCGACCGCAAGGAGTCCACCCTCTTCGACATGGAGCTGAACTACATCGCAGCCTTTTCCCCTCGCCTGGAGCTTGTCCTCTCCATCAAGGTGGTCAGCGACAACCTCTCCATCGACGCGTTCAGGAACAACGCATTACGCGAATCAGGCATCCTCACCAGCGAAGATGTGTGGAAAAAGGTGAGAGAGACTTTTGACAATCATTTTTTATTCTTACATTTGGCACATTCATAGCTACATTATGAGTGCTAACCAGAACCTAACCATCGACCTTGAGCAGATAGTCAAGTCGAAAGTAAAGAATCATAAAGTCCCCAAGTTCATCATAAACTGGGGCAAGCGTTTCATTCACCAGGACTACATAAATGCGTATCTGGAGAAGGGCCTGGAAGGCGTGGAATTCTGCAAGGGAGTCCTCGACTACCTCGACATCACCATTGAGACAGAAGGCCTGGAAAATCTAGACATCCTGAAGGAGCATCTCTGCACCGTGGTCTCAAACCATCCTCTCGGAGGAGTGGATGGCGTTACCCTCACCACCCTCGTCGGAGAGCGTTGTGATGGAAATGTGAGGCTCATGGTCAATGATTTCCTGATGTTCATCAAGCCTATCGCCTCCATCTCTGTCCCTGTAAATAAAGTTGGCGGCCAGTCAAGGAATCTCTCTGCCCAGGTAGATGAGATCTATAGCTCGTCTTCCCAGCTCATGATATTCCCTGCCGGACTGAACTCCAGGAAGACAAACGGCATCATCAGAGACCCTGAGTGGAAGAAAACCTTCATCAAGAAAAGCGTGGAGAACGGCAGATGGATCGTCCCTGTGCATTTCATCGGAGAGAACTCGAAGAGATTCTACCGCGTGGCGAACATCTCCAAGAAGCTGGGACTGAAGTTCAACCTCGCGATGCTCCTGCTTCCTGACGAGATGTACAGAGCCCGTCATGGCAAGTTCAAGGTGATCATCGGAAAGCCTATCCCACCTACCTTCTTTGATTCGTCGAAGACACCGAAGGAATGGGCCCAGTATATGAAAGAACTCGTTTATAGCATGTAAACTATGGAAAAGATTATCGAGCCCGTAAGCCTTGAGCTGCTAAAGGCCGAGCTTACACCCGAGAAAAAACTCATCGACACGAACAAAGGTGGCAATGAAATCTATGTCGTGGACTGGAAGAATTCCCCAAACGTCGTGAGAGAGATCGGTCGACTCAGGGAAGTGACATTCAGAGCGGCAGGAGCAAGTTCAGGCCTTTCCATGGACCTCGATGAGTTCGACACCATGGATAAACCTTATCAGCAGATAGTAGTATGGGATCCCGACGCGCAGGCCATCGTGGGTGGCTACAGATACATTCTCGGACCAGACATGGTCTTTACAGAGAATGGGCAGCCCAAGCTGGCTTCTGCACACATGTTCAAGTTCTCTGATGAGTTCATAAGGAGTTATCTTCCACACACCATGGAGCTTGGAAGGTCCTTTGTGACACCAGATTATCAGAGTTCAAAGGCTGGAGCCAAGGCTATCTTTGCCCTTGACAACCTCTGGGACGGCATTGTGGCCGTAGTGCTCAGCCACCCAAGCATCATCTATTTCTTCGGGAAGATGACCTTCTATCCTTCGTACGACACCACTGCCTTCGACCTCATCATGCACTTCCTCTGGAAGCACTTCGAGGACAAGGACCAGCTCGTACGTCCATACGACCCCGTGCTCACAAGGTCAAATCCTAGGCTCATGGATCTCATCCTCGCGAAGGACGATTTGAAGCAGGATTACAGATGTCTGAAGGACGCCATTAACCGCCTCGGCACACACATTCCTCCGCTAGTGAACAGCTACATAAATACTTCCGCTACCATGAAGATGTGCGGTACCGCTGTGAATCACGAGTTCGGAGAGGCCATCGAGACCGCCATCATGGTGAATTACAATGAGATCTATGACGACAAGGTAGAGCGTCACATCTCCTCTTTCGAGAACAGCTATTTCGAGCGCATAAAGGCTCGCTTCCCTAAGATCGGGCCAGAAGTCATCGAGAGGCTCAGGGAAAACAGGGAGAAGCGCCGCATGAAGCGCCTCAAGGAATTCTTCGAGAAGGCCATCAAATAGTGGCCTGCGCATCATAAAGAAAAGGCCAGTCGCAGTGATGTGACTGGCCTTTTTCTTTATTTCTTTATCACGGTGATCCTGCCTTCTGGGGCAGCATATTTCTCGCCGATCACATTGTCCAGATACTCAGCGAGGAAGGTCTCGATGAGGTCTGTGTCGAGGGTACCTGTATCCTTCACATTTGTGCACGCCTTGGTCATGGTGAAGCCGTCGCCGTGATCCACGATAAGGTACTGCGAAGCAGCCATCTTGTAGGTCTTCTGAGGGTCGAGTGGAAGGTACTCGCCTGTGGCTCTGTCCATCACCCATACACTCTTCACCCTGCGCTCTCCGTTAACGCCTGCGAAGTTATGGTCAGCGTCGTATACGATAGGAGAAGGGATGCTCGCGTCATACTCGAACTTGAGGCCAGACACCTGATGGAAGCCTCCGAACTCGCCTGGAGAGATGGATACCGACATCTCGAGCAGGTCGAGGATGGTGGCGCCGGTGATGTCTGCTGTCGCAGCGAGCTTCTCGAATGGGAACATGGTGAAGATATCATTGAAAGTGATGTTTCCCTTAGGCAGGCCGGCACGGATACCACCGCCGTTGAGGAAAGCCACATCAGCATCAAACACGGTCCTGTATGCGTCAGTGCAGAAGTTGCCGATACCGGTCTCCTGGAGACGGACGAGGCGGGCGCCATTCTCATCGAAGGCTGGAAGCTCTGATACAGAGCTGCAGACCACCTTCTCAGCCACCTTCTTGTAGCCTTCCTTGATCTCGTCGATGACCTTGAGGACAGATGGATCCTGCTTAGGCAGGCATCTGGTAGGGATCACCTCTGAAGAGAAGTAGCCAGAGCGGTGATATGTGAGCACGCCGATATTCTCAAACTTGGTACCAGTAGAGGTGAGCATCACGTTCTCGCCCTTCTTGTTGAGCAGCAATGTGCAAGGGATGAGGCTGTGAGAGTGACCATCAAGCACCACGTCGATGCCGTATGTGTTCTCAATCATGCTAGGCGAATTCACACCGCCCTCTCCCTCATCCTCGTCGCCGAGGTGAGACAGCACGATCACCTTCTCTGCGCCCTCTGCGCGGGCTGAGTTCACTGCGTTCTGCACTACATCGTAGAAATCCTCAATGCTGAAGCTATAGATGTAGTTTCCTTTTTCGTCCTTGAAATAGCTTGGGTTTGACGAGGTGATGGCGTAAGGTGTACACATACCCACAAAAGCGATCTTCACGCCATCGTAATCCACGATCTGATATGCCTTGTATGGCTGAGTATTCGTTCTGAGGTCCTTAAGGTTGCAGCAGAGACAGGTCGCCTCAAGGTCATTCATAAGCTCCTGCTGACGAGGGATGCCATAGTCAAACTCATGGTTTCCAAGGGTCACGAAATCATAGCCCACAGCATTCATGATATTTATGATGTTACGGCCATGTGACGCAGCACCGAGGCTTCCGCCCTGGACATAGTCACCATTTGACACCACTGCCACGTGCTTGTGTGTCTTCTGGTAATCGCCCTTGAGGGCTGCCATATTTGCATAGCCGTCTACGCCACAATGCACGTCGTTCTCATAAAGGATAACGATATCGTCAGAGACCGTAGATACAGCCTGACGTGAGGTTCCGCAGGATACAATCGTGAACAAACCCACGACAGCAGCGGAGAAAACAAGAGATAATCTTTTCATAAAACCATCATTTAATACCGCAAGATACAAAAAAATACCGCCACTACCAAGTGACGGTATTAATCTCTCATATATCAGCTAATCAGTTGTTCTTTACACAACGTACAGAAGCACCTGTTCTGTATCCAAGCATAGAACCGTTGCAGGTATACTCAGCCTCGGTAGCCTTGTTTGTCATAGGCATAAGACCATAGAACTGAAGGTTATTTGTCGCAGCCTTGGCAAATGTAGAGCCCACGAAGTAACCAGAAGATGTCTTGGTGTAAGTACTGAGCTTACCCATGAGGGTAGCCTTGGTAGCAGTGGTGTTCGCAAGGGTAACTGCACCGTATGCATCCATGTTCATACCATCAGCGTTAAGCATGACGATAGAGCCATTTGAACCATTGTAATATGGAGCAGCAGCATTTGTGACGATAGGAGACACTGCCTTGCCTACGAGACCAGTGATGTCAGCGATGGTAGGGATATGCCATCCGTCTGGGCAGATACCCTGTGCGCCCTCGAAGCTTGCTGCATTGTCAGCAGTGATATCACCGACCTTGACACCAAGGGCAGCCTCTGTCTGATAGAGATAACCTCTGGCCTCAATGTCAGCATCTGCCTTTGAGAAAGCAGTCGCATTTGCAGCGGTATCAAATACTACAGGATAGTAAACGCCTGCAGTAACATTGTTTACGTCATCTGAAGGGGTGAAGCCTTCTGGAACATAGCGAAGGTTCTCAGCCATCCACCACTTACCGTCCTTCATCTTCACGACCTTGTATGATACACCAGCGAGCTCGCACTTGACTTCGTCAGCCTTCACTGTAGTGAATGCAGACAGGATCTGGTGGCCAGAAACTGTGTTATCGAAGCGGATAGCCACAGAGCCATAATCAGAAACCAGGTATGAAGCGGACTCACCTGGAATGGTCACAGTGAATACATCTGCAGTAGCAGAGATCATCTCTGCAGAAAGCTTGGCCTTGTTACCATCATAAGCCTTGGTCTTCACCGAGTTAGGAATGAGATATGCCTCGTATGTGCCAGCCTTCACAGCCTCGACCATCTCCATCGCAGCAGACTCTGGATAGATGATGTAGTTAAGGACAAGGTCGCCGTATGACTTTCCAGCGAACTCCATGTGAGCATAACCATCTGCATAGTCAGGGACGAAAACCACTGAAGACACCTCCACAGTATAGATTGGAAGGACAACCTTGGTTCCATCAGCGAAAGTCACCTCAACTGTAGTGTCTGTTACCTTTACATCTGCGAAGTAAGAGTCGCCTGTATCACCCTTGTCACCTTTCTCTCCCTGAGCACCCTGTGCTCCAGTAGCTCCGGTAGCACCTGTTGCACCAGTATCACCCTTGTCACCTTTATCTCCCTTTGCGCCGGTGTCACCCTTGTCTCCCTTCGCACCATTCACGATGTTTGCGGTAGTACCGTCGGTGAACTTGATGGTATAGCCACCTTCTGTTGGCTTCACTTCTGTAACATAAACCTTGCTATCAACCTTAGCCTGAAGGTCCTTAACAGCCTTCTGGATCTCAGCGACAGATGATTCTACGCCATCCATTCTAGCCTCGAGATCAGAGATCTTCTGGCAAGAAGGAGCGACTGCGAGCAGCATACCGGCTGCTGCGAGGGCTACGATAATCTTCTTCATTTTCTCTAAATTTTAATTAAAAGTTCGTAATATATAATTAATTGATTACTCAAAAACTAACCCCCAAAATTAGAAAATGCGCAGTAAAAATCCAATACCAAGAAGTAATGATTTGTAACACAGCCACTGCGATTCTCGTAGGCTGCGCTCCGCATGACAGGCGCAGCGCAGCCAACGGCATCGAGAAGCCTTGGCCAGGCTGGCCGTGTGTATCTTCTCGCAGCTAGACTTTAAAGCTTTTTCGTGATATTGTAAGAGCCTGAGGTGTACTCCTTAGGCTCTTTTTCGCCTGGCAGGATGACCGTGGCGTGGGCGCCCTCAGGAATGGTGAAAGACCAGTTCCATGCGTCTCCATCATACTTCCACGAGCTCTTGATGAGGCCAGCGGCAGAGCTGAACTCAGCATCCAGATGGCCGAGGCGGCGGTCAGGGATAGGTGCCATGATGATGTGCTTGAAGCCAGGCTCAGCAGGATCCGAAGCGATGCCCGCCGCCGTCTTCCAGATCCAGGCGCAGACAGCTCCATAAGCATAATGGTTGAAGCTGTTCATGCTCCTAAGACCCATGCCTTCCTCGATTGTGTAACTGTTCCATCGCTCCCAGATAGTAGTGGCGCCATTGTCCACAGAATACAGCCAGCTCGGGTTCTTTCTCTGGAAGAGAAGCTCGTACGCGATGTCCTCCATGCCACTCTCGGTAAGGGTCTCCATGAGGATAGATGTACCGAGGAAGCCTGTCTGGAGACAATTGTCATGCTGGGCGAAGTTCTCGCGAAGGCGCGTCTTGAGCGCTTCCTTGGCCTCTCCGTCCAGGATATGATTCTTCAGCGCGAAGAGCGCCGGAGTCTGCATGGTATTCAGGATCTGCAGCTTGAACTCACCCTTTTCGTCTATGAAATTTTCGCGTATGTACTGTCTTGCTTCCTCAGCCATCGCACTGTACTTGGCAGTATCACGGCCAGTGGCAGCCGCCATCTGACACATCATCTCAGAGTCAATGACCCAGTACGATGCAAGCAGGTAGTTCCAGTATTCCACAGCCTCTGGGCGAGGGACTTTCTTGCCCTTGGCGTCCTTCATGAATGCGAGGCCGCCGCTGCTCTCAAGCGGCTCATAGCTGAGCCAGTCGCCCCACTGATAGTTTCCATTCTCCTTCGCCAGGGCATTGTGGTCATACTTGACCTCTGCCATGTGGTCCATGAACATCTCCATGGAATCCCAGCTCTCGTCCACGATCTGTGTGTCAGCAAACTGCTTCCAGATGGTCCAAGGCACGATCACTCCTGCATCTGCCCAGCCGACTCTCATCATGTTGCTCTCCTCAGCGCCATACTGTGCCTTAGGAGCGACGCCAGGGAAGCCACCGCGAGGGCTCTGGGAGTCACGCATGTCGCGCATCCATTTGTGGAAGAATGCATCTGTATTTGCAAAGAAAGAACCAGCCTCTGCATACACCTGAGTATCAGCAGTCCAGCCCAGGCGCTCATTACGCTGAGGACAGTCTGTAGGCACTGACAAGTAGTTGGAGATCTGGCCCCAGTAAGTATTTGAGATGAGCTTGTTTATGAGTTCATTTCCAGTCGAGATACGACCGGTCTCAAGCTCTCCGGTGATAGATGACACAGGGATGGACTCTATCTTCTCTATGGTCACATCTGCCGTGGCTGTGATGGACACCAGACGATAGCCAAAGAACGTGTATCTAGGAGTATATGACACGGCTTTCTTGGAAGCCGCGAAGGTATAGTCTATGCGCATGCCCGTATCTGGGACACGAAGGTTCAGACGATGGACGCTGCCCTCTGGGCCGTCCATTCCACGAGCCTTGGAACCATTGCCATCATTCATGAGCTCAGAAGGAAGGCAGGTAAGCACAGTTCCCTCCTCGGCTTTGAACACAAATGAAGGCACCGCTGCGCTGTTCTGACCGAAATCCACCACCAGGGTCTCACCTGCAGAGAGCTTCATAGGCTCGCCCGCAGCATACTCGCGCTTGATGACCACCTTTCCGTACTCTTCCTCGCTGGCGTTCTCCACGCCTTCCCACACATATGCGCGCACTGGAGCGAGAGCCTTGTCATACCTGAAATAGATCTCAGCGCCTTCAGAAGGCAATATCTCTCCCTTGAACTCCTCATTCAGCTCAGGGAAGTCGAGCTTCTCCGGAGTATCGAAGCCAAGCTTCTCACGGGCGTCATACGACTCGCCATCAAATATCGACGCATGCTTCACAGGGCCTGCCACACCGGCGAGCCAGTGCTCACAGTCAGTGCCATAAAGAGCCTTGGTGCCATCTGCGAAGGTCAGCTCCAGCACGGCCCTGAATGCGCACTTATCCCCTCTCATGCCCTGATGCTGGCGAGGGGTGATGATCTTGTCTGCCCACCATCCCGGGGTCAGCTGCGCTGCCAGGATGTTCTTCGCACCTTTCTTTCTGTTGAATGCATTCGTGATGTCGTAGGTAAACGAACGCTTGGTCTTCGCATAATGGGTGAAGCCTGGCTTGAGGACTTCCTCTCCTACTATCTTGCCGTTCAGATACAGCTCATACACACCGAGTCCGGTGGTCATCCACTTGGCACTGACCACCTTCCTTTCATTTGTCACCACGCTGGCGAACCAGCTGGCTCCGTCGGCAGAGCGTGTGCCGTCCACCACAGTACCCTTAAGCACCGGAGCATCCTTCGCAGAGATCCATGAGGAGGCTTCCCATGCGCTGTCCTCCAGAGCGGAGCTTCTCTTACCCACCTCAGACAGCCTAGCGGCACTGCAAGACACCATCGTCATCAGCGCCAATGCACATATAATCAAGCGTTTCATTACTTTCCTGAAATCAAGAGTTCAACGAACATAGGACAATGATCGGATGCGATCGCCACATCACCGGTCTGGAAGGACATAGGCACACAGGTCTCTGTAACCTCATATTTCGCCTTGTTCCTAAGCACAAACACGTAATCTATACACTTGCGAGGGGCATCTGCAGGATAGGTCAGATCAGTACATGAGACGAGATCCCACTCCTGAAGAAGGCTCTTGATGGTATCGCTCTCAGGCTCCGCATTCATGTCTCCACAGAGGATGACAGGCTTGCGGGAAGCGCCATATTTTTCCACAAGCACAGAGGTCAATGTCTGCGCCTGATGCAGCTGGGCCGTCATCGACACATGGTCAAGGTGAGTGGATGCAAGCACATAGTCCGGGGTTTCCACGACGCTGCAGGACCTGTATTCTGATCCATCCTCCTTGTCAAGTCCGATGCGGAAGCTGTCCAGGATCTCAGCCTTGGTCGCCACACCCACTCCATAGCCGCCTCCCTGGTAGGAGAACGAGCTGCTATAGCTATAGTTCCAGTCTCCCATGGCTTTCGCGAAGTCCGCGAGCTGATAGTTCTCATGACGACGGTTGCAGCTGTCGAGCTCATTGAGCGACACCACGTCAGCACCGATTTCCTTCATCATGTCGGAGATCATAGGGATGGAATTCTCTATCTCCTTCGCGAAGGCTCCCACGTTATACTGAACCACCCTCAACGCCTTCTGAGGCTTGTGAGAGCACGAATTTACGAGTGCCATGGCACATACTGCGGCTGCTACCGCAAAGAAACGAACTACTGTTTTCATACGATTTGATGCTTTGTCCCATTGCAAATATACCGAATAAATCTTTATCTTTGTTATTCATCATTGAAGCTTTCACTTATGGAATATATGGAGATAATAAATGCTGCGGCGGAGTACCTTCGCGAGCAGCTGGGAGATAGAAAACCTGACACCGGCATCATACTTGGCAGCGGCCTGGGTGATCTCGCAGACATGATAGAGGATGCGCTTGTCATCCCTTACGGCACTGTGCCAGGCTTCCCCGTATCCACCGCCATTGGCCATAAGGGTAACTTCATCATTGGCCGCCTGGGCGGCAGAGAGGTGATAGCCATGCAGGGCAGGTTCCACTACTACGAAGGCTACACCATGAACCAGGTGACCCTTCCTGTACGCGTGATGAAGAAGATCGGCGTGAAGAATCTTTTCGTGTCCAATGCAGCAGGCGGCATGAAGCCAGACTTCAATGTAGGCGATCTCATGATCATCAGCGACCACATCGGCATGACGCCGAACCCGCTCATTGGCCCGAACCTCGAGGAGTTCGGTCCGCGCTTCCCTGACATGACAGCAGCCTACGACCACGAATTCATCAGCCTCGCTGAAGGCATTGCCGAGAAGCTGGGCATCCAGGTGCACAAGGGCGTATATGTGGCGCTCACAGGCCCTACCTACGAGACCCCTGCTGAGTATCGCTTCTTCCGCATCGTGGGAGGAGACGCTGTAGGCATGAGCACCGTCCCAGAGGTCATCGTGGCGCGACACAGCGGCATGAAGGTGTTTGGAATGTCTGTCATCACTGACGTGTTCCGCGAGGGCTCAGACGAGAACGGCACGGACGAGCAGGAAGTCATCGTGGCTGCGAAGAAGGCATCTGAGAAGATGATTGCGATATTTATGGAAATGCTTAAGAAGATCTAACCATGGAGAATAACACACCTACACCTCACAACGGAGCCAAGTACGGCGAAATAGCGAAGACAGTGGTCATGAGCGGCGATCCGCTGCGCGCAAAGATGATCGCGGAGACCTACCTCACCGACGCGGTGCAGTATAACAGCGTGCGCGGCATGCTGGGCTACACCGGCACTTTCGAAGGCCACCAGATCTCAGTGCAGGGTCATGGCATGGGCATCCCTTCCATGGGCATCTACAGCTACGAGCTCTTCCATTTCTATGACTGCGACACCATCATCCGCCTCGGCACCTGTGGCGGCCTTGACCCAAATGTGAAGATCGGCACCGTGATACTCGCGGAGACAGCATGCACCGACTCAAACTTCGGCTATCAGTATAACCTCCCTGAGGGTTTTGTGCCATCTGCCACTCCGGAGCTCTTGGACGCGGCAGCGGCTTCTGCAGCGAAGCTCGGCATCCCTGTGATGCGCGGCAAGGTGTTCTCTTCGGATGTATTCTACAATGATCCTGTGAAGCAGGCACAGTGGTGCAGCGATGGCGTGATCGGAGTCGAGATGGAGGCTGCAGGTCTTTATATCAATGCTTTCGAGGCCGGAAAGAAAGCCCTCACCATCCTCACCGTCAGCGATAACATCGCTACAGGAGAGGCGCTGTCGGCCCTTGACCGCCAGCTCAGTCTGAAGAACATGATCCAGATCGCTTTCGGAATGGCGATCTAGCGCTTGGAGCGCATGACGGTGGTCGTCTGCAGGACGACCGATATGACGATGAGAAGTAGGCCCAGCCAGAAAGACGGGCCTACTTCTTTTGTTTCTCCAAACAGAATGGCCGCGAAGAAGATGCTGTAGACCGGCTCCAGGTTATATGCCACGTTCACCGTGAAGGCATTCAGTTTACGCAGAGCGTGGATCTGGAAAAGAAATGGCACCACGGTAAACAGAGAGCCCAGGATGAGCAGCGCCAGCAGGTCGCCACCGGCAGGTGCGACCTGCGTCCCGGGGTTCATGTGCGCATAGAGCGGCATGCAGAGGGTCAGGAAAAGCACGCCACCTATCAGCTCGTAGAGCAGCATGGTGGCACTGTCCTCGCCGGTGTCACTGGCTACATTGATGTTCAGAAGGGCGAAAACCGAATAGATGGCGGCTGACAGCAATCCCAGCGCGATGCCGAGTCGGTAGCGCACGTCAAGGCTGAAGATCAGCAGGATACCCGCTATCGCAATGAAGCTGATCAGCATGTCGCGAATCGACATGCGTCTTCTGTTGATGATGGGGTCAAACACGACCGAGAAGAAGCAGGAAGTCGCGATGCAGGCCACTCCGACGGAGACATTGGAAGCCTTGATGCTCGCATAAAACGCCACCCAGTGCAGCGAGAGCAGGATGCCGAGCGCGGCGATGCGCCATACTGCGCGCCATCCGCTGCGATGCAGCTTGCCGCTGAGGGCCATGAAAGCCACCAGAGTGACCACGCTCACCATGATCCTATACCACACCAGCGGAAGGCCATCCAGCGAGATCCAGCGCCCGAAAAGACCAGTCCAGCCAGCCAGGAACACCGCAATATGCAGGATGATCAGCGTCTTGCTCTTCTCTGTCATGACTTAGCCCATAATGTATTTGCCCACCTTCGGGATGCGCTGCACGAGCACCGAGAAGATCGCCACGGTCACAAACGAGCTGACTGCAGTGAGCAGAATCACCACCGGAGTGCAGTCTATCAGACCACGATAGAGGCCCGCGAAGAATGCGAGTGCCACCATGTGGCAGAGGTACATGCCGTAGCTGGCCTTGGACACAGGAAGCAGCACCTTCTCATAGAACTTGCCGGAGGCATTGATGTTCTTCAGCATCAGGATGAAGCCAATGGTCATGAGCGCGACGCCCACGGTATCATTGGTCCACGTGGTCTCCCACCACACGCCGAGATCCACCTTGCCCTCGACAGGGAAGCTGCCGCCGGCTGAGATGAACACGCGACGCAGGAATCCTCCGAATGTGATGGCGAAGCCCACGAGCGCGGCAGGGATGCCGATGAGCAATGATTTCGCCTTCGAGATGCCACTGCCGTAGCGCCTGAACCACAGGCCCAGGAGCAGGTAGCCAATGAATCCGCTTATGTAGTAGAATACGCCATAGCCATTCCAGCTCGCCTCGCCCCAGAGTGGGTAAAGAGCCTGCCTAGGGATGCCTGTAGGGCCATAAGTCACTGCGAGAGGGTCGCTGCTGAGCCAGTCCCTGAAGATAGGGATGAGGGTCGAGAAGAGCCAGATGCCGATATAGATCTCAAGCTCCTTCTTCGACACCTTCTCAGCCCATGGGGAGAGAAGCGGCATCAAGAGGTACACACCGATAAGCATGTATACGAACCAGAGGTGGCCAGCAGCATAGTTGAAGTTCAGGGCCAATGCCTTGAGGTTATCCACAGGCTCGCCCCAGTAGAGGGCGTAGAATATCGACCATACGATGAACGGGATAAGGATTCTGACTGCTCTTCTCTTTATGAACTCACCAGTGGAATAGTGAAGCGGGAACTGCAGGAAGCTGGATGCAATGATGAAAAGAGGCACGCAGCAGCGCACTACTGAGTCGAAGAAAGACGCCCAGAAGGCGTCTGCCCTCGATGCGATAAGGGCACCCTCACCTCCGAGATAGAATGGTTCTGTGCTATGCACCACCATGACCATGAAACAAGCGAGAACTCTCATCCAGTCTATCCAGACCACTCGCTCCTGAGAAATAGTCTTTTCACTCATCTATATCTAAATTTTCACAAAAATACATAATCTTTTATTCACAAAGAAAGCCTATATTTGGGGTATGCGTAGAATAGTCTCATTTTTTGTCGCACTCTTGGCCATTGCCATGACTGCCTTAGGAGCAGAACCCAAGGGAGAGATGCTCCAGTTCACATTTGACCAGTCTAGGATCTATCCCGGCACGACCAGAAGCGTGAGCGTCTATGTGCCTTCGCAGTACCGCGGGGACGCGCCCGCGTGCTCTATCGTGCGCATGGACGGAAACGGCCACAACCTCCCCGCCATCATGGAGGAGCTCATCGACGAAGGCTCGATGCCTGTGACCATCGCCATCTTCATCACCTCAGGACAGATACGTGATGAGAAGGGTGAGGTGCTTCGCTATAACCGCTCGAACGAGTTCGACAGGATGACGTCCAAATGGGCCGAGTTCATTGAAAATGAGATACTTCCAGAGGTAGAGAAATTAAAGACCAGCGACGGCCGCGCCATCAGGCTCTCCCGCAAGGCAGCCGACCGCATGATAAACGGTGACAGCAGCGGCGGCATCGCCGCGCTCAACGCAGCCTGGCAGCGCCCAGACCTCTACAGCAGGGTGTACAGCATAGTAGGCACCTTCGTGCCTATGCGAGGCGGCGACACCTTCCCTACCCTCATCAGGAAGAGTGAGCCGAAACCTCTCAGGATTTTCCTTCAGGACAATGATAAAGACAGCTGGAACCAGGTCTTCGGCAGCTGGTACGAGTACAACCTCATCACAGCATCTGCCCTTCAGTACGCCGGCTACGACGCGCGATTCCAGTGGGACGAGGGCGGCCACAGCGGCACAAACGGTGGCCGTATCATGAAGGACGTGCTTCGCTATCTCTGGGCCGGATGGCCAGCTGAGGTAGACGTCCGATTCGGTTCCAATGACCTGGTGAACTCCCTAGTCATCCCAGGCGAAGGCTGGGTCGAGTGCAGCGAGATGGGCGCCGAGCCCGCCACGGAAGCCACCTATCCAGGTGGCGCGTATGTGGCGCGCGCTAAGGCGCACACGAACTGCATCAGGACAGCATTGCTCGGGAAAGATGGCTCAGAAAGCCATGAGGCCGACTTCTACTGGCTCCACGAGGAAGGCGGCGTAGACGAGGCCGTGCGCCACCTCGCCTTCGACACCGAAGGCTGGCTGTACGCGTCCTCCGCCCTCGGCATCCAGGTCTGCGACCACAACGGCCGAGTCCGCGCCATCCTCTCCGTTCCGAACGGCCGCCTCGAAAGCTTCGCCTTCTCCGGCGACCATCTGTTCGTCACTGTCGATGGCCGCGTCTACGCGCGCCGCATCGCCCATCAAGCCGCCACATCCGCTTCCCCAAGACCGAAATCTCAGGGCCAGGGCTAGGCAGACGCAAATACCCATTCAAATGCGTCTGAGCACGGCCCGCACGGACCTTCGGGACGCAAAAGCGCCCCTCCCTGCGTCTCGCGACGCTGATAAGTGGGCTTGCAGACGCAAACACCCATCATTATGCGTCTACACAGCGCCCGCACGGACCCACGGGACGCAAAAGCGCCCCTCCTTGCGTCTCACGACGCTGACAAGTGGGTTCGCAGACGCAAAAGCCCATCATCATGCGTCTGAGCAGCGCCCGGAAGGACCAGCGGGACGCAAAAGCGCCCCTCCCTGCGTCTCGCGACGCTGACAAATGGGTTCCCAGACGCAAAAGCCCACTCAAATGCGTCTGAGCAGCGCCCGGAAGGGCATGCGGGACGCAAATACCCATCATCATGCGTCTGAGCAGCGCCCGGAAGGGCCCTCGGGACGCAAAAGCGCCCCTCTTTGCGTCTGACGACGCTGAAAAGTGGGTTTGCAGATGCAAATACCCACTCAAATGCGTCTGAGCAGCGGCCGGGAGGCCCCTCGGGACGCAAATGCGCCCCTCTTTGCGTCTCACGACGCTGAAAAGTGGGCTTGCAGATGCAAACACCCATCATTATGCGTCTGAACACGGCTCGGAAGGGCATGCGGGACGCAAAAGCGCCCCTCCTTG
>JAKSJL010000016.1 GCA_024398295.1 Bacteroidales bacterium | reverse complement strand
CATCACCACCACCATCATCACGACCACGACCATGAGGGTGGGGAAGTAGAGGAGTACGGCATCGGCACTTATGTGTACTACGCCCGTAAGCCTATGGATATTAACCGCTTCGACTGGTTTGTGTCAAAGCATTGGCCTAAGAATGTCATCCGTGCGAAGGGTCTCTGCTACTTCGCCACGGAAAGAGATGCATGCTACCTCTTCGAGCAGGCAGGAAAGCAGATCCAGCTCAAGAATGCCGGTCTGTGGTACGCCTCCATGCCTCAGGAGCAGCTTCTGAATGCGATGCTCCAGAATCCTATCATATCGAAGGACTGGGATACCACCTATGGCGACCGCATGCAGAAACTTGTCTTCATAGGTCAGCATCTCGACAAGGAAGAGATAAAGAAGAACCTCGATCTCTGTCTTGTAGACTAGGCACTTGAATAGTAAAAAGCATGGAAGAGCTCAGCGTGACGTCGGGCTCTTCCATTTTTTGTTTTAATCGGTATTTGTCGTATATTTGCTCCGAACTCACTCGCTGAGTTCGTTTACATACGCGTTATATCGCTGTCCATATGAGAGAATCTGGGAAATTCTAATTAAGACATGGATATCGGTGGTAGCGCTCACACATGCTTTGAACTGAGTTACACTCAAGCCATAGCGAGGAAGTGTGAGTGCCCACTGGGATATCTTGTCTTGTCCCTTCCCAGAGGGCTCTCATAGGTATTTCAGGAAGTGCTCTGCTTCCTTTTTTCGTACCTATTCTTCTTCTGCCTCACCCTTCAAGAGGTCAAGATATCCTGGGATAACCTTGCCCATACCCTTGTGGATGTCTTTCTTGTTCGCGCAGATGCCAAGCACCTGGTTGTCTGGAGTGACAGTGGCATAAGCCTCCTTGAACTCCATCTTCTTCTCGCCACCGCTTGCCTTGGCTGAGAACGCATAGTCGTAGTAGGCTACCTTGTCCATGATGTCGGTGAGTGTCTCAGCGTGCGCCTTGAGAGCCTGGAGGTTCTGAGTGGCCTTGATCCACTCCTCACGCTTGAGCTGCGCGTTGTTTACCTTGCCCTCGCTGGTGTACTTCACCACATATTTCTCCATCACCTTGCACTTGGTCTCGAATACATCTATCCTTCTGGCGATTTCCTCGCCATAGGTGGTAGAGTCGATCTTCTCGAAGGTGGCGAATGTCACCTTGGGTGCATCTACGCCCATGGTCTTACCTATTTCAGCTGTGATGGCTGCCTTGACTGGGTCTGGGGCCTTCTGGCCACATGCCGCAAGCATCATGATGGATGCCAATGATAACAGTACCTTTCTCATCTTATTTCTGTTTACAATTATACAAACTTAGTCAAAAATGCTTATATTAGCACAAATTCTAAATTAAAGTTATGGGAAAAATCGTTTGGCTTCTCGGCGTTATCGCCGCTGTATGGTGTGTTCTTGATATCTTCAAGAGACCTTGGGACCTTGTTAAGAAGATCATCGTGGCTGTGCTCGTGCTCGCATTCAGCTGGGTCGGCTTCATTGTTTACTATCTTATCAAGGAGAAACTTTAGTCCACTACTTGGGATTATGATGGTTTTTTTGCTGAATTTTTTGTGGAATCCCTTGGAAGTTCGAAAAAAATACTTACCTTTGTAATCCCAAAGCAATGGTGCTGTAGCTCAGGTGGTAGAGCAATGGACTGAAAATCCATGTGTCGCCGGTTCAACTCCTGCCAGCACCACTTAAGAGAACCTTTAACGAGGTTCTCTTTTTTTTGTTTATATTTGCTCCCACTAAAACTGATGATACATGGACAGAAGATCTTTCTTGGGAGTAGCTGCGGCCAGCGTCCTGGCTGCTGCAGAACAGAGTGTGAACGCAAAGGTTCCGGAGGCATTGAGATTTGATCCAGAGGAGAAGGGGATACTGGTGAAGTTCCTCGGCACTGGTGCTGCAAGTGGCAGTGGCCCGCAGAAGCTGGGCAGAAGGCACAGCGCCATCCTGGTAGAGAATGAGTTCCTCGTGGACCTTACTGAAGACAGCCTCGATCTGGTACCTGAAGGACTTGTGCCCGAGGCGCTTTTCTATACCCATTCACATCCAGACCACTACGAGCCGTCGGCGGCACTTAAGCTTGGCGTGAAGAAGATCTACGTGTCGAACACCTGGTTTGATATGGCCAGGAAGGACTTTACGAAGGCAGCGAAGGAGATGGGCGTGAGCATGCCGCAGATGTATCCTATCGTAGTGGGCGCGCCAGTGCAGGTCGGGGAGGTGAGTGTGACTGCCGTCCCTGCGAACCATGCTACAGACAACATGCTGGAGCAGACTGTTATCTACCTTCTCGAGAAGAACGGCGTTCGCCTACTTTATGCCACGGACACGGCCGGCATCACCGGTTTCGCGGCCAGGATGATAGGTATCGACGCGCACAAGAAACCAGGTAACCCTATCACTGGACTCATCATGGAGGCCACGATGGGCATGGATCATGAGGAGGACTTCAGACTATATAACCATTCCAGCGTGATGACCATCATACATACGGTCAATGTCCTCATGCAGACTGAGCGACTCAGGCTTCCTGCTGGGGACAATGTTTACGTGACCCACATGTCCAAGAGCCTGCACGATCCTATGCCGGGCATCGACGCCCGCTGGCCGAAGCCTCTGAAGGCGGCTTCTGATGGCCTGGAGGTCGTTTTCCATGCGTAAAAAAAGCTGTGGCGAGAAGCCACAGCTTTTATTATTACTTGAGTTTGCTGAATTCTTCAGGGATAGGAACGTCGAAGCTGAGCACTTCGTCGCCGAATGGGTGGCGGAAGACCAATGTCTTCGCGTGCAGGGCGATACGCCTGCAGGTGAAGTTGTTCGGAGCCTTGACTACGAAGCGTGAGCTTGAGCCGTACTTTTCGTCGCCGACGATAGGGCATCCCAGCACGCTTGAGCAGTGGACGCGGATCTGGTTCTTCCTTCCGGTCTCGAGCTCGAACTCCATGAGTGAGAGATTCTTCATCTTCTCCACTACGCGGAAATAGGTGACAGCGCGCATACCTCCGTTGTCGGTAGGGCTTGACATCATCTTAAGTGACTTCTCGTTCTCGGTGAGCCAGGTCTCGATGCGGCCTTCGTCCTTCTGAGGGTGACCCTCCACGACGGCTACATAGCGGCGCTCGAGGACCATCTCATTCCACTTGGACTGCAGCAGATCCTTGGTGCGCTCGTCCTTCGCGAACACAAGTACACCTGAGGTGTCTCTATCCAGTCTGTGGACAATGAAAACGCGCGCCTTCCTGTACACGATGGCTGCTGCCTCAGGATCTGCGGCTATCTGCTTGCCGCGACCTTTCTTCGACATGCCGGCGGCCTTTCTGTCCGCTACCTTGCCTGTGTGCATGTAGTCCATGAGCATGGAATAGAGGTTCGCCTCGTGCTGACCGCTCTTCGGTGAGATGGTAGGAAGGCCGGCTCTCTTCGTGACGACGATGAGATGTGGGTCTTCATACAGTATCTCGATACCTTTCTTCGAGAGGTCGGTGACGGCGTCGCTCTTCATCTCATTTGCGATGGATGCGCCCTTCGGGATGATCTCCACGCGGTCGCCTCCGCGAAGCGGCCAGTCGAAGGCTGTCACCTTCTGGCCGTTCACCATCACGCGCCCGCTGGTGAGAAAGCCTTTCACATTCGTGCGGCTTGTCTCTGGGTATGATTCAAAAAGGAAATTTAGCAGCGAAGTATCCTGCTTCGCAGTGAATCTCTGTGCCATATACTTACTTGACGAGGTCCAGATCCTTCTTCAGCATGATTTTCTTGTCCATCATAGACACTTTCTGGAAAAGGCGGATCTGGTTCGCCGGCGAAAGGTATACCTTGTCCTCGTGCTTGCCCTTTCTCCACCATTTGTAGAAGCCGATAGGGTCGTTAAGGAAAGGAATGGATGCCTTGATGCCTGTGGAGTAACCTGGGTAATCGATGACCAGCTGCAGTCCCATGATCTTTCTGTAGTAGTCTGGATCTGCCCTGCGGAGCTTGCTGACAAGCGGTGCCATTACCTCCATCTCGTCCACCTTCAGGACCTTCTCCCTCACAATCATCTTGTGGATGCGTACTGGGTCGAAATTAAGCCATGCGCCTACACGCAGGGTCTGTGGTCCTTCTTCGGTTTCGATGGTCAATTCGTCCATGGAGAAGTAGACCTTCTCCGGGTCGAGTGGGTGTAATGTCATTTCTTCTGCCATAGATTCCTTGGTCGTAATTTGGTCTTAAAACACACAAAGTTAGCAAAAAATACGATACGATGGTGCTTTTTTTTAACCAATTCCACCTTCATGGCTATGTCTTTCGCTGGTCTGTCGTTTGAGTCTGTCCTTACTTCCTGTATCTTTGCGACGATCTCGAGACCCTGCTCGACCTCTCCGAACACGGTGTACTGTCCGTCAAGGAAAGGTGTGCCACCGAGGGTCTTGTAGACCTGCTTCTGCTCCTCCGGCATGATGCCCAGACCCTTTTCCTTCACGATGGCCTCGGTCATGGCGGTGAGCTCGTCCTGAAGCGCCTGGAGACCCGCGCGGTCGCGCTCCCTTCTCATCTGCATTATCATGCTCTTCCTCTCGGTCACGAGCTCATTGAACACCTGCTGCTCTGCCTGCATCTTCATCTGCTTCGCGAGCTGGCCCATCTGGCCGTCGTTGTAGGTCTGTCCCCATACGATGTAGAACTGGCAGCCGCTGCTCCTCCTCTCAGGGTTAACATTGTCCCCCTGACGAGCTGCAGCGAGAGCGCCGCGCTTGTGGAAGAGTGAAGGGACAAACTCGGCAGGGATGGTGTAGCCCACGTCGCCGGCACCGAGGTGCTTGCTGGACGATGCACCCTTGCTGTCTGGGTCGCCGCCCTGGATCATGAAGTCCTTGATGACGCGGTGGAAGAGTGTGCCGTCGTAGAATCCTTCCTTGACGAGCTTGATGAAGTTATCCCTGTGCTGAGGTGTCTCGTCGTAGAGGCGCACGATGATGTCGCCAAACGAGGTGATTATCTTGACTTTCTGCATATCTGAAACATTGGTTTATCAAGGCGCAAATTTACTCAATTCGCCACTAATTGCCAAAAATGACATATATTTGCACTCCCAATGAGCCTGACTGTATCCATACTTCTGCTGGTGCTGTTCGCCTTCCTGGCGAGCGTGACCCAGCGCGTCACGGGCTTCGGATTCGGCATCTTCATCATGACCATACTCCCATATCTGCTGCCCTCCTATGGCGAGGCCACCGCGCTCTCGGGATTATTGGCCATAGTGACGGTGGCGGCCACTGTCGTGGAGAGGCGCAGGGACCTCCGGTGGGGAAAGCTGCTGCCTATCCTGATCACCTTCCTCGTGGTGTCCTTCTTCGCGGTGCGCGTCGTGTCGGCGGTGGATAGCCACATCTTCAAGAAAGTGCTCGGAGGCATCCTCATACTTGTCAGCATCTACTTCTTTTTCTTCAATGGACGCATCCACATGAAGCCGTCGATCCCTGTGCAGCTCAGCATGGGCACGCTGTCGGGCCTCATGGGCGGGCTTTTCGCCATGCAGGGCCCGCCAGCGGTCATCTACTTCCTGTCCTGCTCCGGCGACGACAAGAATGAATACATGGCGTTGACCTCATTCTACTTCATCATTGGCAATGCCATGATGACCTTCTATCGCTACGCCAATGGCTTCGTCACCAGCGTCGTGATGAAGGATGTCCTGATCGCGCTGCCGGCAGTCATCCTGGGATTCTGGGTGGGCTCGAAGATCTACGCGCGCACCCCTGTGCAGTTGCTCAGGAAGCTTGTGTATGGATATATGGCGATTGCAGGCCTTGTTGCTCTCATATCGTAAGGATTATCTTTGGAATTGTGTCAAATGTTTATTATTATTGCATAATATCTGTAATAATAGTAACAAGTGGACTCTGTCATTGTAAATCTTTCTGGTGTCTATGTGGACGAAGGACTCGCTTCCCTCGGAGGGAAGGTGATTGACTTCGGCACGCTTGAGGGCACGAACTGCTACTGCGATGCGCAGGCTGCCGAGGACATACGCGTCGGCATCAAGGATGAGCCTGTGGAGGCTGTGCACTGGATAGATACCGGTGACTATCATTACATCAGCCGTTTCTGGCTGGAGAAGGCCGCCGAGCAGGGACCATTCTCGCTTGTGCTGTTTGATCATCATCCTGATATGCAGGAGCCTACCTTCGAGGGCGTGCTCTCATGTGGCAGCTGGGCTCGTGATGCCTTCACAGGCATCGAGAACCTGAAGCAGGTGCTGATGATAGGCATAAATCCCGACCTTGAGCTGGAGATACTGGATCTCGTGTTTGACGGTGTGCTTTCAGTCACCACAGATGACCTGAAGCATACTGGAGATGCTGTCTCTTCCGATGTGCTTGAGATGATCTCGCTCCTTGAGCCGAAGCTTCCGGTATATTTCTCCATCGACAAGGATGTGCTCTCGCAGAACTTTGCGAGCACAAACTGGGACCAGGGCTGCATGACCCTCGAGCAGTTAAGGACCTGCATCGAGAGAGTGGCAGTCTCACACCATGTCATCGGCGCAGACATATGCGGAGGACTGACCAGGGAGAAGGGTGGCACAGATGCCGATTTCGAGAAGAACCAGAAAGTGAATGCCTTCCTGTACGATCTGTTCGGGAAGCTTATCAAGTAGACTTGCCGATGATTCATCTTGTACTTCCAGACAGCGCTCAGCGCAGGCTTTCTTTCTATCTGGCGATGGAGGAATGGGCTGCCATGAGTCTGCCTGCGGGGGATTATTTCTTCCTGTGGCAGGTGGCTCCTACAGTCATATTTGGCAGAAACCAGGTGATGGAGAATGAGGTGAATCTGGAGTACTGCCGAGAGCATGGCGTCGACATCGTGAGACGCAAGAGCGGCGGCGGCTGCGTGTATTCCGACATGGGAAATGTCATGCTGTCGTACGTGACTTCAGACCATAATGTGGAAGCGGTGTTCAGGAGCTACCTTGACCAGGTGGTCGAGGCGCTTCGCGGACTAGGCTTCTCGGCGTCGAAGACTGAGCACAATGATGTCCTGGTGGGGGAGTGCAAGGTGTCGGGCAATGCATTCTTCAGCCTGCCTCACTCGAGCATTGTCCATGGTACCATGCTGTACGACACAGATTTCGATGCCCTCGAGAAGGCCATCACTCCATCGGCAGAGAAGCTCGCGAAGCACGGCGTGAAGTCGGTCCGCCAGAGAGTGGTGAACCTTCGTGACCTGGGGCTTGGGATGCCTCTGGAGGCCTTCAAGGCATACCTTCTGTCATGCTTCTGTGACTCCGAGAGGATGCTGACAGAGGAGGAAGTGGAGCAGATAAAGGAAATAGAGAAAACATATATACATTATTAATAACACACTACAAATGGAAGAGAATCTTAAACTTACCTGTCTATACGACGAGCACATCGCCTTGAATGCGAAGATGAGCCCGTTCGCTGGTTTCATGATGCCTATTCAGTACAGCACCATCACCGACGAGCATATCGCAGTCCGTACGAAGGTCGGAATGTTCGACGTATCTCACATGGGTGAGGTGTTCATCAGCGGCCCAGATGCCCAGAAATTCGTTAACCACATCTTTACCAATGATGTGAATGGCATGGCTGACGGCCAGATATTATACGGTATGATGCTTTATCCTGACGGAGGTACAGTGGATGACCTTCTCGTCTACAAGGAGTTTGCCCCAGAGCATTATCTGCTCGTGGTGAATGCATCTAATATAGAGAAGGACTATGAGTGGATGGTGAAGAACTCGGAAGGTTTCGACGTAAAGATTGACAACCAGTCTGACTCATGGGGACAGATCGCTGTCCAGGGACCTGATTCAGAAGCTATCGTCAATCAGGTGCTCGGCGTAGATGTCTCTGCACTCACATTCTACACATACACAAACTTCGAGCTTCAGGGACATCGTGTCATCGTGAGCCGCACTGGCTACACGGGAGAGGATGGATTCGAGATCTACGCCACTCCAGAAATGACAGTAGGCTACTGGAAGGCATTCCTCGCAGCAGGCGTCGCTCCATGCGGACTCGGCTGTCGAGATACCCTCCGCTTCGAGGCTGGACTTCCTCTCTACGGAGACGAGCTCACAGCTGAGATCTCTCCAGTAATGGCAGGCCTCTCCATGTTCTGCAAGCTCGACAAGGAAGAGTTTGTGGGCAAGGATGCCATCGCTGCGCAGAAGGCTGGCGCCATCGAGCGTAAGCTCGTCGGTGTCGAGATCCACGACAAGGCCATCCCTCGCGCAGGCTACCCAGTGGAGCTGGAAGATGGCACAGAGGTAGGCGTAGTCACTACGGGCTACCACTCCATCTCACTCGACCGAAGCATCTGCTTCGCCCTCGTGAAGAAGGAGTACGCCGCCCTCGGCACCCCGCTCTGGATCCATATCAGGAAGAAGACCTTCCCTGGCGAGGTCGTGAAGAAGAGATTCTATCAGACGAACTATAAGAAGTAAAAAATAAGTTCTGGAGTTACGTAAAGCAACTTCTTCAAGTAAGCAAGGGGAGCCGTTGAGGCTTCCCTTTGTTTTTGATTATCGTTTTGCGATAAAAATTGGACTACTTCAACGTGGGTCGTGGTGAAGTAGTCCATCTTTTATTGAATCACGATAATTGCGATTTTGTGCAATGGTTCGCCGTGATGGCTTTACTTCATACTGTCCTGGCTGTAATCCACCATCAGATACACCTTGCGTCAGTTGTAAGATAATTGTGGGAAATTAACCTTACGGTCCGAATGTGTCAGAATCTTATTGAATATTGTGAATTAATACTTATCTTTGAGTAATTGTTGATTTTTTGCTTAAAAAGTGTAATCCGCGACTATAGGAACCACATTGCACCTATTTTAGAGAAACTATAAGAACTAATAACACTAAATAATCATGTCAAAAGTAATAGAAGGACTCCTCTACAGCGAGTCACACGAATGGGTAAAGGTAGAAGGTAACATCGCTGTCATCGGCGTATCTGACTTCGCACAGTCAGAGATGGGCGACATCACATATGTCGATATGCCAGATGTAGACGATGAGGTCACCAAGGGTGAGGATTTCGGTGCACTCGAGAGCGTAAAGGCTTCCAGCGAGCTTTATTCTCCAGTTTCAGGTACCGTGGTTGAGGTCAATGAAGAGCTCGAGGACGCTCCTGAGAAGGTCAATGAAGACGCATACGAGAACTGGATCATCAAGGTGGAGATGAGCGACGAGTCTGAGCTCGAGGGTCTCATGGATGCCGCTGCATACGCTGAAATCACGAAGTAAGCCATGTTCTCATATTTTCCACACACTGACGATGATATCCGCCAGATGCTGGAGCGTATAGGTGTCAAGTCTCTTGACGACCTGTACAGCGACGTGCCTGCAGACTTCATCTACAAGGGTGAGTATGACCTTCCAGAGGCCATGGACGAGCAGGAAGTGCGCGAGTTCTTCGAGGCGGTAGCTGCGAAGAACCCTCGCATGAAGGTGCTTGTCGGCGCAGGTGCATACGACCACTACACCCCATCTGTAATCCCATATATCACATCCCGCAGCGAGTTCATCACTGCATACACCCCATACCAGTGCGAGATCAGCCAGGGTACATTGAGATACATCTTCGAGTACCAGAGCATGATCTGCGCCCTTACCGGTATGGATGTGTCAAATGCTTCCATGTACGATGGTCCTACAGCGGCAGCTGAGGCCATGCGTATGGCTGTGGCATGTGCGAAGAAGAAAAACACTGTCCTCATCTCAAGCGGACTGCTTCCACATGTGCGCGAGGTGATCAGGACATACGCCAAGTACTATGGTACCACTATCGAGGAGATCGAGATGGTGGAGGGACGCACATCGCTCGAGAGCCTGAAAAAGCTTATGGAGAGCGGTGACGTGGCTGGAGCCATTGTCCCAGGCATAAATAGATTCGGCGTCATCGAGGACCTCACGGGATTCGCTGAGGCATTGCATGCGCAGAAGGCGATACTCGTGGAGTACTGTGACCCTTCAGCATTGGCAGTGACGAAGACCCCTGCAGGCTGGGACGCTGACGTGGCAGTAGGTGATGGACAGCCTCTGGGCATTCCTCTCTGCTATGGCGGCCCTTACGTGGGCTTCATGGCGTGTCGCAAGGACTACATGCGCAAGCTCCCTGGCCGCATCGTGGGCGAGACCGTCGACGGCTCGGGCAAGAGAGCATTCGTGCTCACTCTCCAGGCGCGTGAGCAGCATATACGCCGCGAGAAGGCAACCTCAAATATCTGTTCCAATGAGTCCCTGATGGCTCTCTGGGTGACCGTATACCTCTCACTCATGGGCCCTAAGGGCATGCAGCAGGTGAATGACCTCAGTTATGCCGGTGCGCATGAGCTTCATGACAAACTCATTGGCACAGGCAAGTTCGAGAAGGCATTCGACGCGCCTTTCCTCAAGGAGTTTGTTCTCAAGCCACTTGTGGATGTGAAGAAGCTCCAGCAGGCTCTTCGCGAGGCTGGCTTCCTCGCCGCCCTTGAGACTGAGGAGGGACTTGTCTCATTCTGTGTAACCGAAAAGCATCTGAAGGACATCGATCCTCTCGTGGATGTGATAAAAGCTCTGTAAGGATATGAAGTACTACGACAAACTTATCTTCGAGCTCTCGCGTGAGGGACGCACAGGCTACTCCCTTCCTAAGGCTTCGGCTTCTGCCGCCATCCCTGCAGAACTCAGCCGTGAATCGGCCCTCCCACTTCCTGAAGTCAGCGAAGTGGATGTGGTCCGCCACTATACAAACCTCTCCCAGATGAACTTCGGTGTGGATACAGGCTTCTACCCACTCGGTAGCTGTACCATGAAGTATAACCCTAAGATCAATGAGGAGATAGCAAATATGGCTGCTTTCGGTGGCCTTCACCCTCTCGACGACCAGCTCCCAGGCGTGGACATGGTCTATGACGAGATGGACAAGGCACTCGCCGCCATCACAGGCATGAAGCATTTCACCTTCAAGCCTTGCGCTGGCGCTCATGGCGAGCTCACCGGTCTTATGATCATGAAGCAGTATCACCAGAACAGGGGAGACCTCGCTCGTACAAAGGTGATCGTCCCAGACAGCGCGCACGGCACAAACCCTGCATCAGCGGCAGTCTGTGGCTTCGACATCGTGGAGGTGAAGTCAAATGCTGCCGGCCTCGTGGACGTGGAGGATCTCAAGCCTCTGCTTGGTCCTGAGATTGCCGGTATCATGATGACGAATCCAAACACTCTCGGCCTCTTCGAGAAGGATATCAAGGAGATTGCAGCGCTTGTACACGAGTGCGGCGGCTTGCTCTACTATGACGGAGCAAACATGAATCCGCTTCTCGGTATGGTCCGCCCAGGCGACATGGGATTTGATATCATGCACCTGAATCTTCACAAGACCTTCTCTACTCCTCACGGTGGCGGCGGCCCAGGCTCTGGCCCTGTGGGCGTGTGCGAGAGACTCGCGCACCTGCTTCCTGCTGACATCCAGAACCGTGTTCCAGCTATCCCTGGCGAGGAAAAGGTCGGCTCAGTGAGCGGCTTCCATGGAAACTTCGGTATCATCCTCCGTGCATATACATATATACTTATGCTCGGACGTGAGAACGTGAAGATGGCAGGAAAGCTCGCTACACTTGGCGCAAACTATATCAAGGAGTCCCTGAAGGACGCATACAAGCTTCCTATCCCTACTGTGTGCAAGCATGAGTTCGTATTCGATGGCCTCATCGACGACGGCTCTGCCACAGGCAAGCCAGGAGCTACCACACTCGATGTGGCCAAGCGTCTTCTCGACTTCGGTTTCCATGCTCCTACCATCTACTTCCCACTTCTCTTCCATCAGGCACTCATGATAGAGCCTACTGAGACAGAGAGCAAGGAGACCCTGGACGAGTTCATTGATGTTATGCATAAGATAGCAGCCGAGGCAGCGCAGGATCCAGACATACTGCATTCTGCTCCTCACAGTGCTCCTATCTCTCGTCCAGATGAGACTACAGCAGCACGTAAGCCTGTCCTGAAGTATCAGGACGAAACTGAATAGACATGAGAATCATTATCATAGGTGCGGGCCCCGGCGGTTATGAGACCGCCGTGGAGGCCGCAAAGAGAGGGATCGAGGTGACGATAGTCACTGAAGGACCTCTCGGAGGCACTTGCCTCAACGAGGGATGCATCCCGACGAAGACCTTCTGCCATTACGCAGAGCTGGTCGAGGAGATCAGCAGGGCGGGAGAGCACGGCATCGCCGAGGGCTCGGTAACCTTCGATTTCTCGAAGGTGGCTGAGCGCAAGGAAGCCGTGGTCGAGCAGCTGCGTATGGGTGTGGACTCGCTCATGAAGCATAAGCTCATCTCGCTTGTCACCGGCCGCGCGTCCATCAAGGATGCGCACACAGTGGTGGTCAATGATCACGAGATCGAGGGAGACTACATCATCATTGCCACGGGCTCAGTATCATCATTCCTGCCTATTCCGGGCATCGACCTTCCGGGTGTCGTGACCTCCAAGGAGATACTCGACATGACGGAAATACCTGAAAGGCTGATAGTTATCGGTGGTGGTGTGATAGGCCTCGAGTTCGCGTCCATCTTCAAGGCTTTCGGCTCTGAGGTGACTGTACTTGAGTACGCCAAGGATATCCTCCCGAGGTTTGACTCCGACCTGTCGAAGCGCCTCAAGCAGGCTCTTGGCAAGAGAGGCATAACCATTGAGACCCAGGCTCAGGTGACTTCCATCGAGGAAGGCCTAAAGGTAAAGTACCTGAAGAAGGACAAGGAGTGCGAGGCAGAAGGCGACTGCGTGCTCATGGCTGTGGGCCGTAGGGCGAACCTCGAGTCACTGAACCTCTCAGAGGTAGGCATTGACTTCACTCGCCGCGGTATCGTGGTGGACGAGAACATGCAGACCTCGGTGCCTGGCATCTATGCCGTAGGCGACATCACCGGAGGCCTCATGCTGGCTCATGTGGCCACTTTCCAGGGCCTCAGGGCGCTGAACCACATCTGCGGGCAGAGCGACAGCATTGACTTCGACATCGTGCCTGCTGCTGTCTTCACCATGCCAGAGGCTGCCACAGTCGGCATGAGCGAGGAGCAGTGCAAGGAGATGGGGCTTTCCATCAAGTGCCTGAAGTCCTTCTTCCGTGCCAATGGTAAAGCTGTCTCAATGGACAGCACAGAGGGCTTCTGCAAGGTGATAGTGGATGCTCAGGATGGCGAGATACTTGGCTGCCATCTGTTCGGCCCGCATTCGGCAGATATCGTGCAGGAGGTCGCCGCCCTCATGGCGAAGAAGGCTACGCTCACTGAGCTGCAGAGTATCATTCACGCTCACCCGACCCTGGGGGAGGTGATCCAGGCAGCGGCTCACTCTTAGCCAGACGACTTGCATAAAATGATAATGGCATCCTTTTGCGGGATGCCATTTTTTTATTTCATGATGATGATGTTCGGTACTGTCCTCATGCCTTCGTGATCGTAAGTCTTGTTGTCATAAGGGTAGTTGAGGATGCCTGTCTTCTCGGCCCAGAGCGTCGATGAACCACCTCCGTCGAGGTTCATCGCGTCGGTTATGCCGAGGTAGCGGCAGATGGCCTGCAGCTCTACGACTGATGCTCCTTCTGCCTGGCCAGGGAATCTTCCATCCACGACGATGAAGTAGAAATTTTTCTTCGCGTCAACGCCTATGAGTGAGCGCGGATGATTAGTCGCATTAAAGCTGGACTTTAAGTCATTTTCGGTCTCTTTTCCGTCCTTTACAAGCAGTGGTCCTGACACGATGCAACTGTGATATCTCTTCGCATAGCTGTCGTTCAAGAGGGTGTCGTATGGGATGAACTCAGCCATGCGGCTATGCTTCCTCCTGAAGCCCATGAGGGCATTTGAACGGAATGACTCATTCTTTGGATTCGTGGAAATGATCTCGTGGTCGAGCACCATGAAGGTGACAGGGGTGAGGGCGCGGACATTGAAATAACTGCCATTGATAGCTGCCTTCGCTCCTTCCTTTTCCGCGAGGATGTTTGTCTTCCCGGCCTGCGCTGCCGGCGCATGGATGATGCTTGTGCGATGCTTGCGGGCAGGATACTTCACTATGGAGATGGTCTCTGTCCTTCCGAACATCTGGAACTGCGCGCATCCTGCCTGAGCGCCCTTCCCGAGGTCCACCCAGTGCCAGTCGGCGCCGATGAATGCCAATGAGTCCTTCTGTGATGGCTGAGCATGCAGTGTCAGGCACGCTGCAATACCCAAAAGGGTGATGGCTAGCCTTCTCATTACATCAACTCCTTAAGGGCAGCGTAAAGCTGTGGATGTGTGTTCTCTATGATGATAGGGCGGCCGTCAGCGCCGATGAAGCAATGAGTGCTTGATGCAGTGCATACCACCTTTCCATCGCGCTTCATGGTGTATCCAAACTTGAGCTTGAGCGCGCTCATCTCCAGCACCTTCAGCTCCACCTCGATGAGGTCCTGGAAGGTCGTGGTACGCTTATAGTCCACGCTTACGCTCACTACAGGAGAGACAATGCCCTCGGCTTCCATCTTCTCGAAGCCATAGCCCATCTGATCCAATGCGTCGATTCTGGTCTCCTCCATGATCCTGATATAGTTTGAATGATGAGTGACGCCCATTCTGTCGCACTCATAGTACTTGATCTTGCGCTTGAAAGTTTCCATATGTATATGTTATATTAGTGTTCAAAGATAGCTCAAAATCGGTAAAAAATCTTATTTTTGCATATACATTGACCTAAAATGGTGAATAATGAACGCCCAGTACACAAGTTTTCTTGATTCCATTGGCTCCTTCATTCCGAAGGACCGCATTTATACAGACAGCCTCCGTCGTCTGGCGTGGGGCACAGACGCCGGCTTCTATAGGGAGACGCCGCAGATAGTCATCCGCTCAAGCAGTGAGGAGGAGGTCTCGCGCATACTCAAGGAGGCGTCGGCAAGGCATCTTCCTGTGACCTTCCGCGCCGCCGGTACCAGCCTTTCTGGCCAGTCCATCAGCGAGAGCATCCTGGTGGTGGCAGGCAAGAATTGGGAGAAATATACCGTGCATGCGGAAGGGGAGAGCATCACCCTGCAGCCTGGTATAGTGGGCGCTCAGGTAAACAAGATACTCGCTCCATACGGGCGTAAGTTCGGACCTGATCCGGCATCTATCGGCAGCTGTATGGTGGGCGGTATCGTCATGAACAATGCCTCCGGCATGTGCTGCGGAATCCATGCGAACTCAGACAGGATGATGACCTCGTGCCGCATAGTATTTGCCGACGGAACTGTGCTTGATACTGCGGATAAGGCTTCAAGAGAAGCTTTCGCTCAGAGCCACGGAAAGCTTATCGATGAGATAGTTAAGCTTCGTGATGAGGTGCTTGCGGACAAGGCTTTGCTGGACAGGATCAACTACAAGTATTCGATAAAGAATGTGACGGGTCTGAACCTTCTCCCGCTTGTGAGATTCTCCGATCCGTTCGATATAATCGCCCATCTGATGGTGGGTTCGGAAGGTACTCTGGGCTTCATGAGTGAGGTCACGATGGACACTCTTCCTGTGGCTCCGTTCAAGGCCAGCGCGATGATCTACTTCAGCGACATCAAGGAGGCCGCGAGGGCCGTGGTGGCGATGCGCCCGCTGGGCGTGGCTGCGGCAGAGCTGCTGGACTGGCGCTCGCTGGCGTCGGTGCATGACACCACGGGCGAAGGCCTTACGGCTGTGCTGACCGAGGTACAGGCTCAGAGCGCATCTGAGCTTGAGCAGAAGGTGGCTGAGGTCGTGGAGGCGGTGAAGCCGTTCAACACCTTCATCCCAGTCCGTTTCACCTCCGATCCTGCAGAGACCTCGAAGTACTGGGCGATCCGCTCAGGTATCTTCCCTACAGTGGGAGGTATGCGCAAGCAGGGAACCACTTGTCTTATCGAGGACATTGCCTTCCATATAGAGAACCTTCCTGAGGCTACAGCCGACCTTTCTGACCTGCTGGACAGGCATGGCTACGATGACTCGTGCATCTATGGCCACGCCCTTGAGGGCAACTTCCATTTCATCATAAACCAGGCGTTTGATTCGGATAAGGAAGTCCAGAGGTATAAGGACATGATTCAGGATGTAGCGCAGATGGTGGTGGAGAAGTACGATGGCTCGCTCAAGGCTGAGCATGGTACTGGCCGAAACATGGCTCCATTCGTCAAGTACGAGTGGGGAGAGGCTGCTTTCAGCGTGATGCAGCGCATAAAGAAGGCGTTTGACCCAGAAGGACTTCTTAATCCTGGTGTTATCTTCAATGATGATCCAGAGTGCTATATACGTGACTTCAAGGCCCTTCCGGTGCTGAGCCCGGCTCCGGGCGCGTCGGAGGAAACCATGGAGGCGTACAAGAAGATAAACAAGTGCATCGAGTGCGGCTTCTGTGAGGTGAACTGCGTGTCGTGTGGCCTGTCGCTCTCGTCTCGTACGAGGATCGTGGCGCAGCGCGAGATGGCGCGCCTTCAGGCGCTCGGCGATGCCGAGTCGCAGGCGCGTCTCAAGGAGCTGCGCAAGCAGTACGTCTATCTCGGAGAGAAGACGTGCGCAGGTGATGGCCTGTGCTCTACATCATGCCCTATGGGTATCAATGTAGCTGATATGACACATGAGCTCAGAAGGTCAGGCGCGGCCAGCGCCACCTGGGCATTCGCCGCTGACCACTTCGCTCTCACGAAGAATGGTATCCGTGCCGTTCTGGGTATGGCTTATGTCGGCCAGACAGTGCTTGGTACCGAGGCGATGAGCGCTACCTGCCGTGGTCTTCATAAGCTGGGCATCCCACTCTGGACTCCATCCATGCCACGTGCGTATAGGATTCCTAAGAATCTGGAACTTGTTTCTAATGAACCACTTAAGGTGGTTTACTTCCCGAGCTGCTTTAATCAGATGATGGGTTTGCCAAAGGGTAGTGAGAAGAAGCGTGCACTTGTGGAAGAGACCGTGGATCTGCTGAAGAAGGCAGGATATGATGTCATTTTCCCTGAGAACAAGGATTCTCTCTGCTGTGGAACCATATGGGAGAGCAAGGGTATGCCTGATCTGGCAGAGAAGAAGCTCCGTGAGCTTGAAGATGCCCTGTGGGAGGCTTCCGAGCATGGCAGATGGCCGGTGCTCTGTGACCAGAGTCCTTGCCTTCACAGGATGAAGCTTGGCATCTCCAAGATGAAGCTCTACGAGCCAGCAGAGTTTATCTGGAAGTTCCTCCGCGATCGCCTTGAGTTCGTCCAGACTTCGGAGCCTGTGGCCATTCATACTACCTGTTCGACCAGGCTTATGAAGCTGGATGGTACGCTTCTGAATCTGGCCAAACTCTGCTCGTCGAATGTCATCGTTCCAGAGGGAGTAGGGTGCTGTGGATTTGCCGGAGACAAGGGTATGACGAACCCGGAGCTGAACAAGCATGCACTCAGAAAACTTCGTCCTCAGCTGGAGAAGGCTGGCGTGAAGTACGGCTACTCAAACAGCCGTACCTGCGAGATAGGACTCGCTACAAATTCGGGAATTCCTTACATCTCTATCGTCTATCTTGTGAACGAACATACGAAATCTCTCAGATAGTTTCGTCTCGAAAATACATCTCAAAAGGCACGATGTCACTCGTGCCTTTTTCTGTGCCCAAATGTGTCGATTTTGCATCAAAATGGGGCTTTAATTAAGCTTAACATAAATGTTACTATGTAAAACATTATTATTAAATACACTGATTTAAAATTATCTAAACTCCAAATTATCGTAAATATACTGTAATCACCATATTGTCGCTCGGCATCTCGAAAACTGGCGTCTCGAAGCGGTTTGTACTGGTTTCTGTGCCTATCTGTCCACTGTAAACCTTCATTCCGTTGGCGTATACTTCTACCGTGTGGGCTGTGCTTCCGAACACTCTGTATCCGCTCACCTTGAACTTGTCGCCGAAGACCTGTATGTCCTTTGACGCTGAAGTCGTGACTCCATAGTTTGCCTCTGTCGTGAGAAAATACACGCCTCGTCCAGCCTCAACGTCGGCCTCTATGTCATAGGAATTGTTTATGTATGAAAGACCGACAGAGAGTCCGTTCTGTCCATTCGGCGGAGTGGCGTAAAGAGTGAAGGACCTGCTCCATGGGAAGACTGGATTTACCACTATGACATGCGTCTCATCCGCTGGGGCCGACCAGTCGATCTGGAAGTCTCCATTTCCGAAATAATGCTCTCCATCTATCACTACATCATAGAGAAGGTAGTCGAGTCGAGACTGGTTTGAAATGGTATTTGTGGACACGTGGAAAATGTCATGCCCCGAGCCTTTGGATACCGTAACTGTTCTTGTGACTCGTCCGACATTTCCGAAAGAGGAACAGCTGACCTGCTCGATATCATTGGCCGCAAGTACGCTGTAGTAAACTGTCGATGTCCCTGGATTTGCCGTGATGTCTATGGTGACGCTTTTCTGGCGGCTTTGTACATGCACAGGTACCAGTTCAGAAGTCCATTCGTCGAGATTCGCCTGTATGTACGCAGTGCCTTCCTCCTCTGCAGTGAAAAGACCGTTTCCTTCGCCGATAATGCTGCTCTCTCCTGATGTGATATCCCACGCGCACTCAGCAGTGACTTCTCTTTGTTCCAGTATGCTTCCATGTAGCGACTTGACCAGATGTGCCTGGAACTGCTGGCTTTCGCCTACGCTGAGCCATGCTTCAGCAGGGGACACTACCAGCGCTCTCTCGTACTCGAAGCGTGGCTCGCATTTCCACCAAGGCTGCTCGGGGTTCACGTCCATAGGCTGAAGGGTCAGGCTGTACTGTGTGTTCCTGCGGATGTTGAAGTCGCTGGTGCTGTTCGCTCCCAGGTACATCCTGTATATGACATCATCTCCCATCTCTCCGCCGGCTATGGCGTAGCTGCAGGTTACCTCCAGATAGCTGCAGAGCTCTGGGTTCACACCTGTGAAGCTGTAGGTCGGTATCTTGTCGCTCGGTATCCTGATGCCATACTCTGTCCCCTGGAGGTTCTCTGGCAGGTAGAAGCACGCGCTCTGGCCGTAGTTGATCAGGCGTATGTCGTCCTCGGAGGCGTGGTCTCCATTCTCAATGATTTCGCTCCCTGAGTGTGCGTAGAAACTCTCTGATGATACTATCCTTGATACATTCTTCATCTGTACGTCCTTGACCATCATCGTGCCGCTGGTGATGCCTGCCGTGGAGAATCTCAGCTCGTATCTGGCTACAAGTCGGTCTACGTCGACAACTATCCTGCTTGTGGATGCTGTCATGGTCAGCTCCTTACGTCCATACATAGGGAGACCATCTCTGGCAATGCTTTCATTTGACACGGCATGCCTGTAGGCAGAGGCTTCACTGTGGCTTTCTATCTCAGTGCGGATGTCTCCCATGTTTACAAATACATCGAATGTGTAGTCTCTGCCTGGCTTGAGGTCCAGCACAGCGCTGCTGCTTTCCGTGTATGCCTTGATCACTTCGCCATACTCGTCACTGGCGATGACTGTGGCACTGTTTATCCTTGACTCGTCGTCAGGACTGCCCAGGACACTGCTTTTTGTCGAAGCGTGTATGGAGTCTGCCCTGAACTCCATCGTGACTCTTTGCATGTACCTTTCTACCGGTGCCTCTTTTCTGCTGCAAGCTGTCATGACCATGACTACTGCAGTCAATATTAATATGGTTCTTCTCATGTTGCTATATCGTTAAGCTGTCTGTCCATCCTGATTCCCAGTCCATGACCCTGACCTGACCTTCCGAGCTGATGAAATCAAGTGAGATGAATATGTCCTTCAAGTCGGCATCGCTCCAGTCATATCCGGCTTTTGAGATGATATTTCCTAGTGAAATATTAATTGGTTTATAATTACTTGTCGCAGTTGATTTATCGTAAAGGTTTAAGTAGAGACCAGCACCGTCGTCGTAGGTCTGACGGGGTAGCATGAACGTGTACTTGACCTCTGCGCTATCCCAGATGCTGTCGAATCCCGACTTCGCCATCTGCCGCCTTACTTCTGGTTTGAATTCTTCCGCCCTTTTATGACTTATCGAAGCATCAAACCAGAAACTGCCTTCGATAGGCTTCAGACTAAGGAGGTCCAGGCCGCAAGTGTTCCCGCATACCCGAAGGTCGAAAGGGTAGTCCGAGGCCTTATATCCTGTCATTACGAGATGGACACAGGCGTGCTGCTTGCGAGGCTCGACAGGGATGGTGCAGACGTCCTCAGTGCATGACGCTCTGACCGAGCTGGCCCAGAGGCTGTCCGCCTCCTCACCCTCCTTGATCCGGAGTTCTGTACCTACTATGAACGACCTTTCCTTGTTCATGATGATGGACATGTTTTTCTCTCCCTTCGACACTGTCGCGGTGTAGTCTTCATCGCGTATGCTCCGCCAGGAAAAGGCTTGCGAAAGTTCCTTTTCTCCTCCTTCAAATACGGTGAGAACTATGCTTCCTTCGCGGCTCAGATCTGCAGGATTCTGGGCTTTCAAAATCAGGTGACAGGGGCATATCCACCTGTTCTCCTTGACCGAGCAGGAGCTCAGGATCCCTATGAGCAAGACCAGTTTCCACTTGCTCGTCCCTCTGTGAAAAATGTAGTCCATATTCATGTTCTTTTTGGCGTTTTTATGGGTCCCAGGGGAGGTTTCGCTCCTCGATACCATAGGTAACACTTCTGTTAGTCCCTGGAACAATAATGTTAAATGGTTTCAGTATAAGTGGCTCCATTTTCCCAATCAGCCACCTGTATCTCAAATGATACGTCGCTTGACTCTACAGGCTCCCATGGGTGTTTTGAGCCTCTCTTGGTCAGTGTGAAGCTAGTTATGACGTAAGTTTTGTTCGATTCCAGCTCGGGAAGATATACTGGATAGTAGTTGTCCTGACCATCGAGTGTGGTGTCGATCACGAGCATTGTCCTTCTCTCTGACCAAGTGCCTGCAGCGGCTCCCTTAGGCATCTCGCTTGACGTGTTTGGATAAGGGTAGAAGCTATGTGAAGTCGAGTATGTTCCACCCTGCGCGAGGGTACTTGTGACTGTGTCATGAAGCAGTACATTTGGATCGCTAGGAGTGTACTGAAGTTTGTTGTACCAGTTGTATTCAACACCTCCGTTGAAGTAGCTTCTGTTAGCCACTACATCGGTAAGATAGATGCCTCTGAACTTTAGCTCCTTTCCTCCAAGCTCGTCATTTGTGAACTGTCTCTTTATCGACTGAAGGGTAACCTTTGCGACAATCCTTTTCACCGTGATCACTTTTCTGCTTGTGCTTGATGTGATCTCCTCGCCGAGCAGTGAGCCGCTCATGACCAGGCTGCCGATAGCATTGTCACCCAGGGAGGACTGCTGTAAGTCCAGCTCGTTCTCTGTCTTGACTCTCGAAAGGTTAGGGGCGTTTACCACTGCATAGATGTTCTTCATGCCGGTGCTGACGCTCGCATTGACCAAGGCTCCTGTAGATGTGGCGTATGCCTCCACTATGCCTGATTCGTCGCATACGAACAGCTGGACGCTGTTCACGGCGGTTTCGTCGCTGCTGGATACATTCGTCACTTTGGTAAATGGCTTCTCGAGCCCATTCAGCTGAATGGTGAGATCGACTTTGTCGCTGTGTCCCAAGTTAGGGACTTCCTTGCTGCAGGCTGCCAGTGCCAGGCATGCTGCCGCTGCATAGATGAAATTCTTCATGTTTTGAAATAATAAAAGTTAATAAACTGGAATGTCGTCTTTCTGGGCGTTGAGCCCGTATGTCTTTATGAGCGCGGATATCTCAGGGTCAAGGTTTCTTCTGTGCACGAATGACTCCTCCTGCGCGCAGGCCCTCATGTAGTGCTCCACGGCTTTTTCTACCTCGCCCTTTCTGGCGTATACCACGGCAAGCATATAATTGACAGCAGCGGTCTTCTCGAGCCTCTCAAGTATGCTTCTCGCGCTTTCGTTGTAGTCCATGCAGCAGAAGGCGACGGCGGAGTTGAAGTCCCCATAAGGTCTGAGGAGAGTGACTGCTGTCTCGTAGTCTCTGTCCCTTATGGCTTGCACACCTCTCATGTATGTCGTGTCTAGGATTGTGGTAGTGAGTGTGTCCTGGGTCATGTCCTTCCTGTGGAGTCTGAAGTCAAATCCAACCACTCGTAACTTAGGGTAAACCGATTCTCGTAAATACTTGTAGTATCGTTCTTTCTGCATGCTGGCTTCACGCTTATCTTTAGACGGTTCGGAAGCTAGCCTGAAGTATGATTCCTTGTCTTTCTCGTTTAATGTGGAGTCTGCTGCTACCAGGGCGTCAAGCATCTTCCAGTTCTCAGGCTCGCACTTGGATATGAAGGAAATCTGAGGTGACCTTACGCTCTCGGTTTTCTTCCCGTCCATGTCGTAGAAGAGACCGGCCTCCCTCTGTATCGAGTCCTTGCAGTGCTTGATGTATGAGCTGAAGAACCTGGATACAGATTCGCTTCTTTGCTTGGAGAGCCTCTCATTTACCTGATAGCTTCCCTCCGGCGAGCAGTTCGCTGTCACTATGATCGAGTCCAGGTCGTAGGTCACATTGTCCAGAAGCCCACGGAGGTTTGACTTGATACGGGCGATCTCAGATGAGTTATGCCCAAGGTCCATCCTGATGTCGGATCTTCCGGACTGGAACTCTATGTAGCAGGCCGTATTTGCCTCTACACGGCGACTTACGATGCTCGACAGGTACTTCTCCCTGTTGTCGACAAAAGCTGAAAGAGAACTGATGTAGAACGTCAGAGGAGGGGACTGCGGTATCCTGTAGATCTGCTTCTCCTGCTCAAAGATGCTTCCCGACAGCAGAATGTCCACTTTCCTGAGCTTTGGACGTGTGTTTATGCTCTGCACATAGTGATAGATGAAGTCACCATTTGTGCTTTGCATCACGGTGTCGAGCCTCAGTCCCTCTGTGATGATAGGGACCTTGACATACTTGTGGTACATCCTGTCGCTCATCATCTTCTTCCTGTTGTTCCAGTTCCGTCTGAACTTGTTAGTGTAGTGCTCTATCGCCTCCTGCTCGGTGACTCCATAATAGGACATGAAGTCTTCTTCCGAGACAAAGGTTGAGTCATTCTTGAACGCGTACAGCTCAGGGAGGTTACGCTCCAGGAATATCTCCAGCTGCCAAGAGTCTATGAAGACGGTGGAGTCGGTGATGATGGAGCTGATGAAGCGCTGGTAACGCTCATATCCCCTCAGCTGGGCCTTGCGGTACTCTCGGCCCGTGATGATGACTGGGTCGAGCCTTACCGTGTCTCCCAGGATGCACATGTCTGGGGTGAAACGCAGCTGCCACTTGCTGTCCTGCATGCTCTCGGGTACGGTTATCTGGAACTCGATGTCCACCTTGCCATGCCTCTCCGCTACATTTCGGAAGCGTGCAGTGACCATGGCGGCGTCGATGACATCCGTGGCCACCATCTCTCCATTCTCGTCCTTTACGGCCTTCATGATGAGTATTTCTCTTCCATCATCATCCTTGACTTTCAATGTGTCCCTCTGTGCCTTCAGGCTCGAAGACATGTCGAATTCCGGAATCTCCTTGCCAGAAATGGAGAGCTCTGCCGTGATGCCGTCTCGCTGCAGTGTGGTGAGTTTCTTTCTCGTGCCGCAGGAGACGGCGACGAGGCAGAGCGCGATGGCGGCCACCAGATGCCTAGCTTTCATAAGCGAATGTGGTGTCATTGTCTATGATCGCCATGCCCTTGGCGACTACTTCATAGCCGATACGCTCGATTCCGTCGTTTCCTGTGTATTTCTGGTTCTTGAGTCTTCCAATGACTTCCAGACGGCAGCCCTTCTGGAGTAGGTCGAAGTCACACATGTTTCGGCCTTCCCATGCTGAGATGTTATGCCATGTGGTCTCGATGACGCCTTCTCCTTCCTTGCCCTTGTATGCATAAGTGGTGGCAAGTGATATGTGGGCCACTCTTCTGCCCTCGTATTCCTGCATTCTGACCAGTCCGACTGTGCCGCGGAGATGGATTTGATTTAGCTGTTCCATAATAGTTTCAGTTTAGTTGTTCATCGTCGGATCGGTGCGCGCTTCCCGTCCGGCCTGGTGCAAAGGAACGGCGAATAATCATGTGGAAAATGGAATGCGTCATTTTCCAAGTCACTTTTTCAAGAAATGTAGTATCGCATAAGAAATGACGCATCGGACACAGAATCCCATGATGCGTAAATACTTGAAATGATTGAAGAAGTTTTGATGAATTCCTTGGGCTTGCTGCAGAATTGCGCCAAATTGCCGGTGAAAGACATCATTGTGTATGAAAGAATATGTGATCAACGACACGCACGAGAGGCGGTGCCTGGAGTGCGGTGATGAACTTGAAGGCAGGGCGGACATGAAGTTCTGCTCCAGCGAGTGCAAGAATAAGTATAACAACCGCCGTAGCCATAGGCGGAGGGCGACGAGGTATAAGGTAAACTCTATCCTGGAGAAGAATCATGAAGTGCTGGAAAGCCTTCTGCGACTGGGGGTGCACAGCATGGACCTTGTCTCCCTGTCCAGGATGGGGTACAACATAATGTACCATACAGCAAGCACCAGAGCCCGCAGTCATGCTGAGCTCTGGTGCTATGATATAAAGTTCTGCCTGAGCGAGAACCGTATTTTCAAGCTTGAGAAAGTGGAGCTTCCTTAAGCGTTCTTCTTCTGTGGGTCCTTGAAGAGGATGGCGAAGAGGATGCCTACTACGAGTGCGTAGCCTGCGAAGATGTACCAAGCGGTAGGCCATGCTGCAGGGTTCTCGAAGCAGCCACACTTCTCTACGACAGCTCCTGCTGCGAGGGTACCGATCGATGCTCCGAGACCGTTTGTCATGAGCATGAACAGACCCTGAGCAGATGAACGGATGTTCTTGTCGGTGTTCTCGTTCACGAAGAGTGAGCCTGAGATGTTGAAGAAGTCAAATGCCACACCGTAAACGATACAACTGAGGACGAAGAGGAGCACGCCTGGCATGTCTGGCTTTCCGAGGCCGAAGAAGCCGAAGCGGAATACCCATGCGAACATGGCGATGAGCATGACTTTCTTGATGCCGAACTTCTTCATCGCGAATGGGATGAGAAGGATGCAGAGTGTCTCAGAAAGCTGTGAGAGCGAGATGAGGGCGTTTGAGTTCTTCACTGCGAATGTGTCCGCGAGGGTAGGGTCTGCAGCGAAAGAGCCAAGGAAGGTGTTTGCATAGCCATTTGTGATCTGCAGCGATGCGCCGAGGAGCATCGAGAAGATGAAGAAGATGGCGAACTGCTTCTCCTTGAAGAGGGTGAATGCATTCAGGCCAAGGCTCTCGAGAAGGTTCTGAGGCGCTGCGCTCTTGTTTGTAGGGCATGCAGGCATGGTCAATGCGTACGCGCAGAGAACGAGGCTGAGGATACCTGAAGAGATAAGCTGGGTGTAAGAGTCCTGCATGGCGACGCCGCCGATCTTCACGAAGTTTGTGGCAAGCATGCTGATGATGAAACCTACAGTACCGAATACGCGGATAGGAGGGAAGTCCTTCACTGGGTCCTTTCCAGCCAGCTCGAGGGCGTTATATGCCACTGAGTTCACAAGTGCGATGGTCGGCATGAAGAATGCTACGCTGAGGCTGTAGAGGGCGAAGAGTGGGGCGAACTGGATGCCGGCACCTGCCTGCATGCAGTAGAAGCCTGCTCCGCACATGAAGAGGCCTGCGAATCCCTGGCACATCGAGAGCACCTTCTGTGCCTGCATGTGGCGGTCAGCGAGGATACCCATGAGGGCTGGCATGAAGATAGACACGATGCCCTGCATAGCGAAGAACCACTTGATCTGTGGGCCGAGGCCAATGTTTCCGAGAAAACGTCCGAGTGAGGTGAGGTAAGCACCCCATACAGCGAACTCAAGGAAGTTCAGTACGATGAGTCGTACGGTGATGTTTTGATTTTTCATTATCCTAATATTTGACATTATTAATCAGCGGATTAACAAAAATACGAGTTTTCCCTCAAAAATCACTATCTTTGAAGGTTAATATATAGGAAAAAATGAAATTTGAACTCACTGCCAAGGATCCGAACAGCTCAGCACGCTGCGGTGTCATCACCACGGACCACGGGCAGATACATACACCTATCTTCATGCCTGTCGGTACGGTAGGCTCCGTGAAGGGTGTATATCATAAGGAACTCAAGGAGGATATCAAGGCAGAGATCATCCTCGGAAACACATATCATCTCTATCTCAGACCTGGCCTGGACACTCTCAAGGCAGCAGGTGGACTTCACAAGTTCGAGTCATGGGACCGACCTATCCTTACTGACAGTGGCGGCTTCCAGGTGTTCTCGCTCACAGGCATCAGAAAGCTCACTCCGGAAGGCTGTACCTTCTCGTCGCATATCGATGGCTCGCGTCATACATTCACTCCTGAGAACAATGTAGACACACAGCGCATCATCGGCGCCGACATTATGATGGCGCTCGACGAGTGCTGCCCTGGCGATGCTGAGTATAAGTATGCGGAGAAGTCGCTGAAGCTCACCCAGAACTGGCTGGAGCGCTATGCGAAGCGTTTCCATGAGACAGATCCTCTTTACGGATACGACCAGACCTTTTTCCCTATCATCCAGGGATGTGTCTTTCCAGACCTTCGTATCAAGGCTGCGGAGCACGCATTGAAGTTCGCTGACGCGGGCATTGCCATTGGCGGACTCGCTGTAGGTGAGCCTACTGAGAAGATGTATGAGATGCTTGAGGTGCTTGATCCAGTGATCCCGAAGGACAAGGCGCGCTACCTCATGGGTGTCGGCACACCGGCAAACATCCTCGAGGGCATTGCCCGTGGCGTGGATATGTTTGACTGCGTCATGCCGACCAGAAATGGCCGAAACGGCATGCTGTTCACGTGGAATGGCATCATGAACATGCGAAACGCGAAGTGGGAGAAGGATTTCTCCGAGCTGGACCCTACAGGCACATCATTTGTGGACCACGCATACTCGAAGGCTTATCTTCGTCACCTGTTCGTGGCGAAGGAGATGTTTGCCGGTATGATTGCCACAGAGCATAACCTTGCCTTCTACCTTGACGTAGTGCGTCAGGCGCGTCTGCACATCGAGGCTGGCGACTTCGCTGCCTGGAAGGAGGATGCAGTGAGAAGGGTTACATCCAGATTGTAAGACAATGATCAAGAAACTTGACTGGTACATATTCAAAAGGTTCATAATGACCTTCTTCATCGCGTTGATCCTCATCATCGCGATCGTCATCATCTTTGACATCAGTGAGAAGATCGAGAAGTTTGTGGCAAATGAGGCTCCTCTCAAGGAGATCATCTTCAGCTACTACCTGAACTTCATACCTTACTTCATAAACATGTTCAGCCCTCTGTTCGTGTTTATCACGGTGATCTTCTTCACATCCCGTCTGGCGGCGAATTCCGAGATCATTGCCATACTCTCAGGAGGTATCAGCTATCACAGGATGATGGTGCCGTATATGGTGGCAGCCGGGGTCATTGCCCTTCTGTCGCTGGGTCTGAACCTCTATGTCATACCGACGTCGAACAAGACCAGGGTGGATTTCGAGCAGAAATATGTCAAGAACCGATACGTCTCGATGCGAGATGTACACTATCAGATCGCACCGGGCAAGTTCGTGTATGTGGAAAACTTCTCAAGCTGGAACCAGACAGCGTACAAGCTCACCCTCGAGGATATCGAGAATGGCCGTCTGAAGAGCAAGCTCACCTGCGAGAGCGCCAAGTGGGACAGCCTCAGCGAGAGCTGGCATCTGAGAAACTGGTTCGTGAGAGACTACTCGGACGGACTGTCAGACAGAATCCACAGCGGTCAGCAGCTGGATACCTGCATCGAGCTTTCCATCACGGACTTCTATAGAAATGAAAAGACTGTGCAGACCCTGCCTCAGAGGGACCTGATGCAGCTCATACAGACGCAGAAGATGCGTGGAGACGCGAATGTGATGTACTCCCAGATCGAGCTGCACACGCGCTTTGCGCTCCCATTCTCAGCGTTCATCCTGACCATCATGGGTGTGGCTCTGTCGTCCCGAAAGAAGCGTGGTGGTATAGGCTGGAACCTCGGTATCGGTATCGGACTTGCGTTCTCGTACATCCTGTTCCTGAAGTTCAGCCAGATGTTCGTGTTCACGGGCACCATGCCTGCCTGGGTGGCCCTATGGCTACCGAATGTCCTATACGCATTCATTGCGGCATACCTGTATAAGATAGCACCTAAATAATCTCAAGATATGAAAGTGAAAGTTGTGAACAAGTCCAAGTGGGACTTGCCATCCTACGCCACAGTACAGTCTGCTGGCATGGATCTCAGAGCAAACAATGATGAACCTATCACACTTCAGCCTCTGGGGCGCTGCATAGTGCCTACGGGCCTTTTCCTTGAGATTCCAGCCGGTTATGAGGCTCAGGTGAGGCCACGTAGCGGCCTGGCCGCGAAGAAGGGCATCACCGTCCTGAACGCCCCTGGTACAGTGGACGCTGACTATCGCGGCGAGGTAGGAGTGATACTGGTTAACCTCTCAGACACTCCGTTCGTCATCGAGCCGGGCGAGAGGGTAGCGCAGATGGTCTTTGCGCGCCACGAGAAGGTGGAGTGGGAGAGCGTTGAGACTCTCGAGGAGTCGGAGCGCGGCGCTGGCGGATTCGGCAGCACAGGTGTGAAATAAAGAATCGCGGTCTTGAAAACAAGACCGCGATTTCTTTTTAGAGCTTGCAGATGGTCTTTTCCATCTGGATGCCTCGTGAACCCTTGATGAGAAGCGTGGCGCCGCTTACGGGCTCCGCTTCGAGATGGGCGGCCAGCTCATCGGACGATCCGAACCAGCCGATCACATTGGCCGGCGTGCCGGCTGAATCAAGGGCTTTCTTGAACTCGTCGCCGACGAGAATCGCCTTGAAATCAGATGCTTCTATCTTCTTGACTATGTTTACATGCTCTGCGACTGAATCCTCGCCGAGCTCTCTCATGTCGCCCAGAAGCGCTATCTTCTGCTCTGCCTGTACAAGTGAGAAGTTCTCCAGCGCTGCAGCCATGCTGGATGGGTTTGCATTGTACGCATCCACGATGAGGGAATTCTTCTCTGTGCGTGTCATCTGCGAGCGGTTGTTCTTCGGCTCGTAATTCTCGATGGCCTCCACTGCCTTGTAGTGGTCCACTCCGAAGTACTCTCCCACAGCGAGCGCTGCGAGTACATTTGTGGCGTTGTACGCACCTACAAGCTGGGTGTGGATGATCTCCTCATCTATCTGGATGCGCAGATATGGATCCTCTGCTGTGCTAGGGAGTACAGTCGCGCCGGAATCATTGATGCCATAAGGAATGAACTCCACGAGGCGCTTCGCTGCCATGCCGAGGAGATTTCTGTCGTCGATGTTGAGGAAGATCTTTCCGCCGTGCTCCTTGATCCAGTCGTAGAGCTGGCCCTTCGCGTTCTTCACGCCTTCGAAGCTGCCGAAGCCCAGCAGGTGAGCCTTGCCCACGTTTGTGATGAGGCCGAAATCAGGCTCCACCACCTCCACGAGATGCTTGATGTCATCTGGATGGTTCGCTCCCATCTCGATGACAGCCAGTTCGGTGCGGTCGTTGATCTGCATCAGGGTGAGCGGCACGCCGATATCGTTGTTCAGGTTTCCCTGAGTCGCAGTGATCTCATACTTGGCGCGCAGAACGGCGCTGATGAGCTCCTTCGTGGTGGTCTTGCCGTTCGTGCCGGTGAGGCCGAGCACGGTCAGGCGCTTGCCGTTCACCTCCGCCTCGCATCTGTGGCGGTGGGCGAGTGCCTTGAGTGCCTCGAGCGAGTCGCAGACAGCGATGACGCGCGCATCTCCAGATGCCGCAGCCGCCGTGCCTTCGTTCACTACGGCCCATGCTGCGCCCTTCTCGAGCGCGCTGAGAGCGTAGTCATTGCCATCGAAATTCTCACCCTTGATGGCGAAGAAGATCTCTCCACCCTTTATCGCACGGCTGTCAGTGGTCACTGGCAAGCCCTTGAGGAGAGCGTACTGCTCTTCTGTAAAGATATTCTCAATCATTTGATTTTCAATTTATTGATAACTAAACGAGCAATGTTTCCGATCACGAGTGCCACAGCCACGCCCACTGCGATGCCCACAAGCACGTCACCGAGGAAGTGCTTGCCTACGAAGATGCGGCTCGCGGCCACCATGAACGCCCAGATGTGCACTCCTACGACATAGCCTCTCCACTTGAGGCGCTTGTCCATGCGAAGTGCAATGCTGCTGGCCGTCGCGAAAGCAAATGCATTTCCGGCGTGAGCCGAGAAGAAACCATATTTGTAGTAGCTGTGCGGCGCCTCGAGTATGTGAAGACCCTGCCCGTACATGAGCGGGTCGTTGCATGGCCTCAGACGCTGGAAGTAGTCCTTCACTAGATTGCAACCCTGGTCCACGCATACGATGCACAGGGCAATGCTCACGATCATTATGAGTCCCTTCCTCCATCCCAGCCTCCAGATGATGATGCCGGCAATGATGGCGTAGAAGAAGAACCAGATGTGCTTATCAGAAAAAAGCATCCATACACTGTCACTGAAAGGACAATGTATGGAGTTGATGGCAAGTGTCCACTGCCTGTCAAGTGTCTCAAGCATAGTGGCTTATTTGTGCAGAGCTTTCCAGAGAAGGTCTTTCAGCTCCTTGAGTCCCTCCTGGCTCATCGATGAGATGAACACATGTGGGAGGTCCTTTGGCAGGGTAGGCTCTATCTCCTTCTCAATGCCCTCGTCTATCATGTCGCACTTCGTGATGGCGAGTACGCGGTCCTTCACGAGGAGCTCTGGATTGTACTCCCTGAGCTCGTTCAGGAGCGTCTCGTATCCCTTCTTTATGTCATCCTCCTCGGCCGAAACCATGAACAGAAGGACTGAGTTTCTCTCGATGTGGCGCAGGAATCTGATACCGATGCCTCTGCCTTCATGTGCGCCCTCGATGATACCTGGGATATCTGCCATGACGAACGACTGGTCGTCATAGTAGCTTACGATACCGAGATTTGGCTCAAGAGTGGTGAATGCGTAGTTCGCAATCTTTGGCTTGGCTGCGGTGATGGTAGAGAGCAGGGTCGACTTACCTGCATTCGGGAAGCCCACGAGACCCACGTCTGCGAGTATCTTGAGCTCAAGGATGAACCATCCTTCCATACCATCTTCACCAGGCTGTGCGAAACGTGGGGTCTGCAGGGTAGGGGTCTTGAAATTGTTGTTTCCCAGTCCTCCGCGGCCACCCTTGCAGAGGATGAACTCCTCTCCTGGCTCCACGAGCTCACATATCTGCTCGCCGGTCTCTGCGTCCCTGGCCACGGTGCCGAGTGGAACGTCCAGATAGATGTCCGCTCCGTTCTTTCCGTGTCTGAGGCCACCCTGGCCTGCTTCGCCATTGTCCGCCTTCACATGCTTTCTGTACTTGAGGTGGATGAGTGTCCAGAACTGTGGGTTCGCCTTCAGGATGATATGTCCTCCGCGTCCACCGTCTCCGCCGTCAGGTCCGCCCTTGGCTACATACTTCGCTCTATAAAGGTGAGCTGAACCTGCGCCTCCGTGTCCGGATGCGCAGAATATCTTAACGTAGTCTATGAAATTTGAATCTGCCATAATTGTACAAAGATAGTGATTTTTGCGCAATTGTGGCAGACTCCTTCTGTTAGCATAAAAACAATATCATCAATTGTGCAATCAGCACTCTCAAGAACATTGCAAGTGGATAGACGGTCGCGTAGCTTACGGCCGCGGTGTCGCGGGTCTTGTCCTGCTCGCCGGCGAAGGCAAGCGCAGGAGGGTTCGTGCACGAACCCGACATCACTCCTATCAGTGTGAGGTAGTCAAGTTTCAGCACGTAGCGGCCAATGACTCCAGCCAGCAGTAGGGGAATGAGCGTGATCAGTGCGCCGTACGCTATCCAGATCAAGCCTCCTTGGTGGACAATGGTATCGACGAATCCATTGCCAGCCTCCAGACCCACGCATGCGAGGAAGAGGCAAATGCCTATCTCGCGCAGCATCAGGTTTGCGCTGGCTGTGGTGTAAGTGATGACTTTCAGCTTAGGACCGAAGTGGCTAAGCAGTATGCTGACCACCAGAGGGCCGCCGGCGAGACCCAGCTTGACTGGCTGCGGGATGCCTGGGATGGTGACAGGGATGCTGCCTACAAGCACTCCCAGGGCTATTCCTATGAAAATGGGAATGAGATTCGGCTCGTCGAGGCGCTTCAGGGAGTTGCCGAGCACTTTCTCCACTCCCGCTACGGATTCCTTGGTGCCCACGACGGTGACGCGGTCGCCATACTGAAGCACGAAGTCAGGGGAGGCCTTGAGTTCCACACCGGCGCGTCTGATCCGAGTGATCGACGCTCCCAGCACGCCCTCGAAGTTCAGGGTCCCGAGGGAGATGCCATTTAGTTTTCTCTTGCTTATGATGATGCGTCGCGAGATGAATTTCGTCTCGGCCGACACTGTGTGGATGCTTGCTATATTCTTCTCAGCCTCAAGCTCTTCCGCCTTGAAGTCTATCGCTGGGCTTGAAGTGGCAGCAGGGGCCAGCATGCCATGGCGATAAAGGCACTGCTTGATGATGATGAAGGTGAGGATGGCACCGATGACGCCCAGAGGGTAGGCTACTGCATAGCCTAGGGAGATGTCGGGAGCATTGGTCCCGAAACTATCTGCATACGCTGCCTGAGCCGCGCCGAGTCCTGGGGTGTTTGTGACGGCGCCTGACATGATGCCGGTGATGGTGGTGACAGGAGTGCCTGTCATGTAGTGCAATGCTATTGCGCATCCAGCTCCGCTGAGGCAGATGAAGACTGCGAGGAGGTTCAGCTTCAGGCCGCCCGACTTGAAGCTTGAGAAGAAGCCTGGACCTACCTGAAGCCCAATGCTGTACACAAACAGGATCAGGCCAAACTCTTTCATGAAGTGGAGAAGCTCTCCATCAAGTGACATGCCGAAGTGGCTGAAAAGGATGCCTACGAAGAGGACCCATGTCACTCCCAGTGAGATGCCTGCCACTTTGCTTTTGCCAAGAAGTTTTCCCAGTGCGATTACGAATGCCAATATTATTATGGAGTGGGCAATGCCTCCGCTCCAGGCGCCAGAGACGCCCTCGAAAAGATTGTTCCAGAATGTCATGATTATCAGCTGTTTACAGCCATTTACCTGATAGTTCCTGCACTATGCGGGTTTCGCGCATGAGTTTGATGAACTCGTCGGCGCTTCGCTTGCGGTAGATGCGCTTGAGCGTGTGGACACAACCCTGCATCTGGTTGTCTGGCAGGTCAAGTGGTACCGCCGTCAGCATCTCGCGACATCTGATGGTCGCGTCTGACAGCAAGGTGAGGAGATTGTTATACTGGACTATCTCCAGCAGGATATTTGCTTCGTTGATCTCGAGACATACATTTAGCCCGGAATCTTCGATGCTTATGAATTGCTCGATGGAATTTCTTGACTGCAAACCCTTTGAAGGTATCGCCAGCCTATGCTTTCGGAGCTCTTCCATGGAGATGCTTTTCATCTTTGCCAGTGGGTGATCCTTTCGCATGATCACAGACAGCTTGTCCTCGAATAGGTTATGTGACTCGATCTCTTCATATGGCCTGCTTGGCTTGAAGGCGAGTACGAAATCCACTTCTCGGTGCCTGAGGAGCTCCATCAGCTCTTCCATGGTCTTATAGAATATGTTAAGCTTCACCCCGGGGTACTGAGTCATAAAGACCTTCACGGTCTCGGTGAGCAGCGGGCTGAAGGAGTAGGTTAAGCCTATATTGAGCTCTCCGGTGAGCATTTCCTGAAGGTCGCGTATCTGGTTCTTGCAGGACAGTGCATCATGGATCGTGCGCCTGGCCAGAGGAAGCAGTTTAGAGCCACTTTCAGTCAATGTCACCGAATGAGAGTCTCTCTGGAATAGCATAGTGCCCAGCTCGTCCTCGAGAGCCTTGATCTGCTGAGACAGGGTGCTCTGAGTAACGTACAATGATCTAGCTGCTTCCGAGAAGTTAAGGGTTTCAGCAATGCTCACGAAGTAGTTCAACTGTCTTAATTCCATATATCTTCAGGTTTTTCGCAGCGCAAAGATATCGCGTTTATGTCACTAATGCTATAAATTTTTACGATATTTTATAATAGCAGCTATCGTTTTTGCTTATTGCAACCCTTTAATCGATGAGGTCTTTGTATGCCTCCAGGGCCTTCTTGAGTTCCTCTTCGTTGTTGATGTCGAGCTTAGCCATGTCCTTGTAGTTCCTGTTAGCCTTGGCACCGACTGACTTGATGCCTTCCTTGCTGGTGAAATACTCTACTACTCTGAACAGGAATGCGAATGCGATACAAGATGCGATGATGATAAGTGCTTTCATGATGTTTGTGTTTTTAATTGTTTGTTGTTTTTAGTTAACGGGTGCGAAGGTAAGCGTATGTGATCGGCCACTCAAGGATCGGTAATGGTATGTTTCGATACCCGCATACGTCCGTCTCGCTTGCATGAATGCATCTCTATCAGTTTCTTTTTTAGCTGCTATCTGCATAACCGGGAACTATCAGGGCCTGACAGTGTCGATAGCCTCTGTGTCTGTACGGCTCCTTTTATGTATTTTATTGTAAATTAATCGTTTCTGGTTAATTGATCTGTTGCCCTTGGTTTCTGTTTAATCTATAGCGATCATCGTTCTGCTAGTTAGTTGTCTATCTTTTTTTATGAAATAAGCATAATTTTTGTTGCCCATTTAAGGCGTTTTTGAATCATAAATTGTGAAGGAGATTGAGGCGAATGAGTGCCCCTTGTATACTCTACACTGATTCTAAAACCCGTTTTGTCATTGAGGTGCGGGAAGCGCGAAGAAGTCTGACGGAGAAAAAGGTTAAGAATACTTGCCTCTTTTCCGCTACTAAAATGACGTCCGAGAATGAAATCCTAAAGGCGGATGGAACTCCGCACAAGAACTATATAAAAATAAAATAAAGATGGTAACGACGTCTGGAGTCAAACCAGATTCCGACGCTTTGGGTATATGCGTCCCGCAAGTCGATTAGCGGCTCTATCGTACCATCTTTATATGTGTACAAATATAGACATTATTTCGTTATTACCTACTTGGTCAGTATGAGATTTTGATGTGGTAGTTGTGATTTCATTTATTGTTTACACCTAATAAACGAAAAAGCCTTGACTACGTCTGTAGCCAAGGCTTGAATATTTGTGTGAAAGATGTTTCTAGAACTTGTCCATGACGTCGGCGATGCGCTCGCGAACCTCGTCGATGGTGCCGATGCCGTCTACTTCGTTATACTTGCCGGCAGCCTTGTAGTACTCGATCTCTGGCTCGGTCTGGCTGTGGTAGGTAGCGATACGGTTCTTGATGATGTCTACGTTTGCATCGTCAGCGCGGCCCTCGATGGCTGCTCTGTGGCTGATGCGGTCGATGATCATCTGGTCAGGGATCATGATGCTGACCACTGCAGTTACTTCTTCCTCTGTCTTCGCGAGTATCTGGTCGAGAGCCTCTGCCTGTGCGATGGTGCGTGGGAAACCGTCGAGGAGGAATCCTTCTACGCCCTTTACGCTCTTGAACTCTGACTCGATCATGCCTTCAACTACCTCATCTGGTACGAGGCAGCCTGCCTCGATGAGAGTCTTAGCCTTGATACCGAGTTCTGTACCAGCCTTGATCTCCTTTCTGAGGAGGTCACCGGTAGAAATGTGGTGGAGATTATACTTCTCTACCATAGCTGTGGCCTGGGTGCCTTTTCCTGCTCCCGGAGGGCCAAAGAGAATGAAATACTTCATATTATTCATCTAAAATATATATGTCCTTCTGATTTCTTCCGAGCTCATTGTAATCAAGGCCGAAGCCTACGATGAACTTGTTCGGAATCTCCATGCCTACGTAGTCGATAGGGACGTCCTGCTTGTAGACCTCTGGCTTCATGAGCATGGTGCAGGTCTTAACGCTTCTCGCTCCCTTCTCCTTCAGCAGGCTGGCAAGCGCTGTGATGGTCACACCTGTGTCGACTATGTCTTCGAAGACAATCACGTCGCGGCCTGCCACGTCGCCGGTGAGTCCCAGAGGGATCTTCACTGAGCCTGTGGTGCTGGTGCCTGCGTAGGAAGTCATCTTGATGGAGATGAGCTCCGCGTCGAAGTTCACCCTCTTCATCATCTCGGATGTGAACATCATGGCTCCGTTAAGCACGCAGACGAAAATAGGTGGCTGCTCAGTGCAGATGTAGTCTGAATTCACCTTCGCTGCGACTGCGTCGATAGCTTCCTGGAGCTTCTCGTAGGGAATGTATGTCTTGAAGGTTTTGTCTCCAAGTGTGATTCTTTTTTCCATCTTCAATTGTCATCGAAAATCGCGCTAATTTACTAACAAATCTTGAATAATACCCTACATTTTAAGAAATGTAGTCTTTTTGACGTTTGTTAGTAGTACATTTCACCGTAATTGTGAAAACTATGAAAAATTTCATCTTTATGATGCTGCTGGCGAGCCTCGAGTGCGCCAGCGTGTATGCTCAGAATGAGGTCATGGAATCTGCCGTACGGCTGCTTGGAGCCGCTTCGGAGG
>JAKSJL010000015.1 GCA_024398295.1 Bacteroidales bacterium | reverse complement strand
TCAAGGTCATCTATGATATCCTCGATATGCTCAACACCTATCGATAGGCGCACAGTCGTAGGAGTGATATGCTGCTGGGACAGCTCCTCAGCAGTCATCTGGGAATGCGTCGTCGTGTAAGGGTGAATGACAAGGCTCTTGACGTCGGCTACATTTGCCAGAAGCGAGAATATCTTTAGCGAATCGATGAACTTCCAGGCGTCTTCCTGCGTCCCTTTTATTTCAAAGGTAAAGATCGAACCGCCACCATTTGGGAAGTACTTCTCATAGAGTGCGTGGTCTGGATGATCGGCAAGCGATGGGTGATTTACCTTCGCCACCTTAGGGTTCTTTGAAAGATAATCAACGACCTTGAGGGCATTCTGGACATGGCGCACAATCCTGAGAGGAAGAGACTCCACTCCCTGGAGGAGTATCCAAGCATTGAATGGAGAGATACAAGCCCCTGTGTCCCTAAGTATCACGGCGCGGATTCTTGTGACAAAAGCCGCCGCACCTGCAACATCTGCGAATACAGCTCCGTGATAGCTTGGATCTGGTTTCGCCAGAGTCGGATACTTGTCTGCATTTGCCTTCCAGTCGAACTTTCCGGCATCCACAATTACGCCTCCAAGGCTTGAGCCATGGCCACCGATGAACTTTGTAGCTGAGTGAACTACCACATCAGCCCCGTGCTCGATTGGGCGAAGGAGAAGAGGAGTCGCAAAAGTATTGTCTACAATAAGGATGACATTGTGCTTATGGGCGATCTCAGCAATGGCATCGATATCGGTAACATCGGAATTAGGATTGCCGAAGGTCTCGACATACACGGCCTTTGTATTAGGCTGAATCGCAGATTCAAGGGCTTCCAGGTCATTAACATTGACTATTGTGCTGGACACGCCCTGCGTGCTGAGGGTGTGGGTAATCAGATTGAATGAGCCACCGTAGAGGTTGTCCGCCGCAACGATATGGTCGCCATTCTGCGCAATATTCTGAAGGGCGTATGTGACTGCAGCCGCGCCAGATGCGACAGCAAGAGCAGCGACACCACCTTCAAGGGCTGCAATACGGTCCTCGAAGACTCCCTGTGTCGAATTAGTTAGTCTACCATATATATTACCTGCGTCGCGAAGGCCAAATCTGTCTGCCGCATGCTGACTGTCGCGGAACACATACGATGTCGTCTGATAGATTGGAACCGCGCGTGAATCTGTTGCTGGATCTGGAGTCTCCTGTCCTACATGAAGGGCGAGGGTTTCGAGGTGTAGTTTCTTGCTCATATGTTTTCTCATTTTGTTCTATGCAAAGGTATACTCAAAAGAATTTTCAAACAAGCAACCTTGAATAATAAGAAAATATCACTATTTTCGCAGATAATACAGAATAAACAAAAACATATAAACCCATCACGGGGGTACCCGTGGAATATTTTTCTATTATGATTGACAGCCGGATTGACAGCACAGACATCCAGATACTCCGATGCATGCAGGAGAACGCAAGGGTCACCACCAAGGAACTTGCGGCGAAGGTAAACCTTTCAACGACTCCTGTCTTTGAAAGGCTCAAAAGGCTGGAGCGTGAGGGATACATCCAAAAGTATGTGGCAGTCCTTGATGCCGAGAAGCTCAACCAGGGCTTCGTAGTATTCTGCAGTGTTAAACTTCGTCAGATGGGAAAGGAAATCGCCCGTGACTTCACCTCAAGGATCAAGGATATTCCTCAGGTGACAGAGTGCTACAATGTATCCGGCGAATTTGATTATCTCCTCAAGATTCACGCACCGGATATGAAGTACTACAATGAGTTCCTCATCAATGTACTGGGAACCATTGACTCACTCGGTTCAGTCCAGTCCGCATTTGTGATGAACAGTGTCAAGCAGACGAACGGCATCCCTATCCCAGCCGCCCCTGATATGATCAAGGAAGACTAGGCTCAAGAGGATGCTCCGCACGCTCATATGCATCAGTTGACCAGGCAGACGCTTTTTTTCTCACACTTATAATACTTTGGTATTTTTGGCGGAATAAATTATTATCTGTACCTTTGGCGCCGATTTGCGTTACAATTTATAATGCAAATCGGCGCTTATTTCGTCAAAAATATCTAACAATATAACGAATGAAAAAGTTTTTTGCTCTTGCTGCAGTACTTTTCGTACTCGCGCTGACTGGCTGTAAGAAAGAGCCAGTACTCGTTTCTTCTGTAACTCTCGACAAGTCAGAAATCATCCTCAAGGCCGGAGAGACAGCTAAACTCGTCGCTACCGTCCTTCCAGAGAACGCAGAGGACAAGACCATCACATGGGCCACCTCTGACGCTTCCATCGCTACAGTAGCAGAAGGTGTCGTTACAGCTGTAGCATCCGGTGTCGCTACCATCACTGCCACTTCTGGTGAGCAGAATGCCACCTGCGAGGTAGTAGTAGCCGGTGCACTTTCACTCAAGGCAAACATTGCAGACAATTATGCAAGATACATCTCTTTCATGCCAGAGGATGTACTCGGTGTATTTGTAACTGCTGGCGAGGCTACACAGTCAAACCTCAAGTACACCCCTGCAGAGGTAGGCGAGGCTGACGACTTCGGCACAATGTTCATGCTCACCAAGGAGGTTCCTTCTTCAGCTCTCGTTGCCGGTGGCGAGCCTGCAACCTTCAGCAAGGGAGAGCATACCATCTATGCATATCTTCCATATGTTGAGGCTGCAGACATCAAGGCCGTTCCAGTCAAGGATCTCACCACTCAGGACATCACTGGCGTAGGCTATGGCAAGCAGTTCCTCCAGACCGACTGGATCTTCCAGTACGCCAAGACCACAGTAAAGAGCCTTGACCCTGTAGAGCTCAACCTCGTTTGTCCTTACACTCAGGTTAACAATGGTGCAGTAAGAAGCGACTACTTCACACTCCCAGAAGAGGCTGCCTCTATCGCCCTCAAGAGCATCACTATCACTGCAAATGGAACCATCGCATACAAGAATCCTTCATTTGACCTTACCGCAGAGAAGTTCAACGGAGAGGCTGTAAACACCATCTCACTCGTTGCCAAGAAGTCAAGCACTTCCATCTCTGCCAAGTTTGCGATCTGCTGCGACAAGGCTACTGCCCTCAAGTATGACTACACCATTGACATCACTCTTGAGAATGGTGACGTATACACAGCCACAGCTAAGCTCGTAGAGTCTACAGTAGCTCATCCTATCGACTGGGACAAGGAGCTTCCTTCTGTAAAGTTCTCTGCACCTGCAGCTTTCACAAAGAAGTAAGATGATCCGAAAAGCGCTTACGCTGCTTATATCATTAGTGTCCTGTGTCTGGCTTCAGGCACAGGGCATTTCATTGTCCGGAGTGGTCACTGATGCCACTACCGGGAAGCCCATTGAGTTTGCGACAGTCCTGCTTCCTGAGACGGAGCAGTGGGCAGTCGCAGACGCAAATGGAAAATTCAGCATCAGCAACATCCCTTCAGGAAAGCACACAGTCAAGGCATCATGCCTGGGGTACGTAGACCTTGAGCAGCAGGTTGATCTGACGAAGAGCATCAAGGACCTGAACCTGATGATGCGCCTGGACAACCTCACGCTTGAGACCGTGGTCGTCACCGCCAAGGAAAATGAAAGCAGTGCCGCGACCTCAAGGATGATAGACAAGACTGCCCTGAATCATGTTCAAGTGCTGAATGTGACAGACATCTCAAGCCTTCTTCCTGGAGGAGTCACATCAAACAACAACCTCACATCAGAGCAGCGCTTCAGCATCCGCTCCGGAGGCTCTGGAGAGTCAGGAAACGCATCTTTCGGAACCGCCGTGGAAGTGGATGGAGTGCGTCTATCAAACAATGCCAGTTTCTCTGGCACCAAGGGAGTCTCCACAAACAACATAGCCTCAAGCAACGTAGAGTCTGTAGAGGTGATCTCGGGAATCCCCTCCGTCGAGTACGGAGACGTAGGTTCCGGAATCGTCAGGGTGCACACGAAAAAGGGAAAGTCGCCTTATATGGTCACCATGACCTCGAACCCAAACACCAAGCAGATTTCACTTAGCAAGGGCTTCGACCTGGAGCGAAAAGGCAGCAGGCCTTCACTAGGCACATTGAACGCAAATGTAGAGTACACAAATGCCTACAGCGACCCGCGTTCACCTTACACATCATACACGAGACGCCAGGCCTCACTCACATGGTCAAACTTCTTCAACAAGAAAGCCATGGAGCGTATGCCTCTACGAGTGTCCGTAGGCGTCACAGGTAACCTGGGAGGCATGGATTCGGAGTCAGATCCAGACCTTCTGGCCAATGTGTTCACCAAGGAGCGGGACAATGCTCTGCGCGGAAACATTTCCGCAAACTGGCTCCTCAGCAAAAGATGGATCACAAACCTCCAGTTTGACGGATCAATAAACTACAGTGACCGTCTAAACAGGACAAAGAGCTACATACAGGGAGGCTTCAGCCAGGCGGCGCTGCACGGAGTGGAAGAAGGCTATAACCTGGCCATTCCTTACGAAATCGACCCAAGCGCCGCCGTCATACTCATTCCTAAGGAGTCGCGTTACAATGTCATGTGCCTTGACGACAAGCCCCTCTCGTGGAAGCTTGCGCTCAAGGCAAACTGGACGACTCGCCTAGGCAGCGTCAGCAGCAAGGTCAAGGCTGGCGTAGACTATAGTGGGGACAAGAATCTCGGTGTCGGGCGCTATTCTGAGGATTACGCCACTTCCGTGTCATACAGGCCATACGACTTCAGCAAGGTGCCTACAATGCATAATGTGGCAATGTTTGCAGAGGAAAACATTGGCATCCCTATCGGAAGCACAAACCTCAACCTTGTAGGAGGACTGCGCTCCGACATGACCATCATCGCAGGATCTGCTTATGGGGTAACGAACAGCCTCTCCCCTCGCTTCAACGCCAAATACACCATCCGCTCCCAGCAGGGGCACGAAGAGGACTTCCTAAGAGCGCTGTCGATTCGTGGAGGCTGGGGTGTAGCAGTGAAGCAGCCTTCATTCGAGATCCTCTACCCGCAGCCCGGATACATTGACATAAATGTCTTCAATCCAGACTCCGGCGACGACATCTCCGCCGCGACGGGATACTTCACCATCCCGACCGGCATGGAATATAACTCAGCCCTCGTCTGGCAGAGGAATCATTCTGCCGAGCTCGGTATCGAGTTCGACCTCGCCGGCACACGCTTTTCACTTGCGGTGTTTGACAACAAGACGCTCAGAGCGTACGAGATCCAGAGTCACTACTATTCATACGCGTATAAATACACGGACCAGAGCAGCCTTGCCGGCGTGACCATACCCGTGAACGAGCGCGTCTACCGTATCGACAATGCCACCGGCGTGGTCACCGTTTCGGGCAATGGATACGAGTCCCAGGCATTGCCATACAAGGAGAAGGAAGCCCTCTACGGCCGTAGCGTGGCCGTAAATGCAGAGTCCCCTATCGAACGACTGGGACTGGAATGGGTGGTGGACTTCCCGAGGATAAAGAGCCTCCGCACGACCGTCAGGATGGATGGTGCGTACTACTCATACAACGCCCTGAGCACCATCATGGCACAGTACAGCCCGACAGACGTCACGATGACGGACAGAAATCCATATCGCTACGTGGGCTATTATGTGGGCGGCTTCGGCAATGCCAATGGCATGACAAGCAAGAGCCTGCGTAACAACGTGACCATCACCACACACATCCCCGCTGTGCGTATGATCATGTCCCTTAAGCTGGAAAGCACGCTGATGACCTACTCAAAGGCCCGTAGCGAGGGCCTGGATGGAGGCAGCAGGACGTACGGGATAGACGACATCTCCGACTACCTCCCTGGCGCCAGCGCCGAGTTTGATGGAGAAAGACGCATGGCTGTCACCTATCCACTCTACTACACGGAGCTTGATGACCCTACCACACAGACAGCCTTCATGAACAAGCTCATCTGGGCGAAGGCCAATGACCCCGACCTCTACACAAATCTTTGCAAGCTTGTCAAGAAGACAAATGTCAACTATACCTTCTGCGACGAGTATATAACGCCATATTTCTCAGCAAATTTCAGCGTCACCAAAGAGATCGGAGACCTGGCCTCCATCTCCTTCTATGCAAACAATTTCTTCCGAAACACAGGTCAGGTATACTCGACGAAGACCCAGCAGTACTCGTCTATCACAGGATATGTCCCATCGTTCTACTATGGACTGTCCCTAAGATTGAAATTCTAGAAGATGAAGTTCAGATCACAAATATTCGTCATGGCGCTCACTGCCCTGGTCAGCATTGCCTGCACAAAGACAGGCATGCAGACGTGTGAGCTCACGGTAGCATTGGTAAACGATGGCGCCTCATACGCCGAGAGTGGCATAGAGATCACCCTGAGGGCGCTGTCCTCATCATTTGAGTATCACGCCACCACCGATGCGGATGGCTCCGCCACCTTCTCTGTGATGCCAGGCGTGTACGACGCCACCTGCGCCTTTGCGAAGGACCAGGGCGACTTCAACGGCACCATCTCCATGATCAAGGTGTTCCGTGGCAAGGAGAACTCATGCCTGATGAACCTGAATTTCGTGAGGACAAACCCCATCATCATAAAGGAAATCTACTTTTCCCGCTGCCTGGACCCTGTGGGCAAGCTCTATTCGTCGGCAGCGTACATGATACTCTATAACAATTCTTCCGAAGACTTCACCCTGCACAATTTCGCCATTGCACAGGGCTGCCCATCGAAGGCTGACAGTTCAAACCCATACCAGAAGAGAGGCATCGACGAGCTCGGATATGTCCCTGCCCTGTCCGCCGTCTGGTGGTTCCAGCAGGACGTGACCATGGCTCCGTTCTCACAGATAGTAGTCTCGATCTACACAGCCATTGACCATACCGTGGAGATTCCAAACTCCGTAGACCTCTCCACGGCAGACTACGTCATGTACGACCCTGAGGTATTTGGAAACACGAGATACTACTTCTCCCCTTACTCTGGCATCGACAAGAGCCACTATATGAGAACCCTCTCGTATGCGGCAGAAGCTGACTCCTGGGGTATCAGCTTCAAGTCCCCATGCTTCTTCATTTTCCAGAGCGAGGACGTGAGTCCGGAAGAGTTCGTAAAGAACATGGCGAACATTGAAGACCCAGACGGAAAAGGCACCCAGAACTGCGCCAAGGTAAATATCGAGTGGGTACTTGATGGCGTGGAAGTATTTGATTCCAAGGACATTTCAGCAAGCCACAAGCGACTGGCTTCGTCAGTTGACGCTGGATATGTAGTCTCCATAGAGCGCAATGGTCACTCAGTCTATCGTAATGTAGACAAGAAGGCCACCGAAGCTCTGAAGGAGAATGCCGGCAAGCTCGTATACAACTATGCAGGAGGCACTTCAGATCTCGAAAGTGGCTCCACAGACCCATCTGGCATAGACGCCGAGGCTTCCATGTCCAATGGCGCACATATCATCTACCAAGACACAAACAACTCCTCCAAGGACTTTCACCTCCGCAAGGTGGCTTCTATCAAGAAATGAGAAAAGTATTGTATATAATGGCGGCGCTCTTACTTCTGTCGCCGATACGTTCATTCGCACAGAAACCAGCAGCGTATGATTTCGGTGTAGTCCAGAGCACCTCTCCATGGCTCACATGCCAGAACAGAGCGGGACTGTACAATCTCCCCGTCCTGAAGGCTGTAAACGCCCAGATAGATGTCCAGAAGGCAGACGGCGGGTACAAGGACCCTTCAGAGTCACCGGACGCCATGGAAGGCGGCGTAAAGACCCAGACATACACCAAGGTGTCAGAAAAGGTGTCATTCTACGGCGATATGAGCTACAGTTACTTCCAAGGAAAGAGCATGGGAGGCCCTGTGCTGATGAATCCTGACGAGAACTCCATCAACTTCTATGAATACCCTGACGAGAACATTGGCACAAAGACCAAGGAACTCTACACCCTCGATGGAGGGATGTCATACAGGTTGAATGATGCCTTCTCGCTCGGCGTTTCGGGGCATTACCAGTCAGGCAACTACTCCAAGCGCAAAGACCCAAGAAACCTGAATCGATGGATGGAGCTGGGACTGTCCATGGGCATCATGAACCGCTTCTCCGAGAGCATTGCCATAGGCGCAGACATCAGATATAGAAGAAGCGTGGAGTCCATCTCATCCCGCATCTACGGCGTCACAGGGCAGAATTATTTCTATTTCGTGGACTACGGCGCATCGCTGGGAAAGGTGGAGGTGCTGGGCTCTGACAACTACTTCATCTCCAGCAGCACCGAGCGCCCAGTCCTCAACAACTATTTCGGCGGCGCCATCCAGATCGAGCTCGGCGACCCCGAAGAAGGTCACTCATTCTTCAATGAGTTCGCGTACACTCGACGCGCCGGCTCATATGGCGACAAGGCATCCAGCGAGATCCTTTTCTCGCATAACCATGGCAATGAGTTCGCCTACAAGGGAGTAGTCACTGTGCGCGAGACGGCCGAACACCACATTTTCTTTGTCATGGAGTCGGCCACCACCGAGAACTACCTGAACTCGTTCAGCGTGCTCAGCAACCCAGGCGAGAACCTCGAGGTGGAGTATTATGGCGATGCACAGACCCAGGCGCGCGCCATCATGGCGGGAAGCCTAGGGTACGAGGCGCTCATCGGAGGCAGCCGCTTCCGCCCATCATGGCGCTTCGCTGCCGACTTGAGCCTGACGCGTGACGACGTGGAGGCGTACTACTACCCTTACACACGCCACCAGAGAGCAGACATCGCCAGCGCTGCGCTCAGCGCGACCCACGCCACAGTCTACAGGAAAAACATCTTTGAGGTAGGCGTTGATGCATTATTCAAGGCCGGCAGGGGCGACAAGGCGAGTGACAATGTCCTCGTGGACATCTACGGTCCGGCGCCACGCACCGCCCAGGAATACCTCGATGCATCCTGGGAGTTCCGCACGGCGGCAGCTGCTGCCTCCGGTCTCTCTTTCACCTATACTCGCACCATACGCAAAGACCTCTCAGTCTTTATCGGGGTTAAAGAAAAATTCGGGTCTCTCTTGAAGAAACCCGAATATCTCGATGGCCGTTTCAGAAATGCGACAACCATTTCTATCGGCTGCAATTTCTAGTTCAGCATACTTGGATCCACCTCATAGACCTCGCCAGGCTTCTCAAAAAGAAGCTTGGCAGGTTCATCACGTACATCTTCTTCCGAGTATGTGATGGTCCATGTCTCAAGCGTAATGAGCTTCCAGATCTCCTCAGCAGTCATTGGCTTGGCGAAGCGTATCATGATGGCTGGCTTGTAGTCACAGTTCAGATGAAGTCCCACACTGATCACGCCCTCATGGCGAGAGAGGTGATTTGACAGGAACGGCATCATCATTTTCACGATAGGCTTGTCATACTCAGTATTCACTATCTCGTAGACATACTGCTGAGCATCCTTATAGTGATCAGCGCGCTTCTCTATGAATTCCTTACCCTCGGCATCATTGTAAAGGCCGAAGCAAGGAGCCTCGAACTCCTCGAACATCTCTTCGAGGAACTCTATCGTATTCTTCCTGGACTCACCTGGCTCGAGTCGCACAAACTCGTAATCCACAGGCGTTTCCTTGAACTTGGTACCGCCATGCAGAGGCATCCTGAGCACCTTCTTGTTCACAAGTTCCTTGAATTCCTCCTCGGTGACGGTCTCGTCAGGAGCCATCATGACATGCACGATAAGAGGACATGCGAACTCGCTCTCCAGGCCATAGATCTTCTTTCCTGAGAGTCCGAACTGAAGGCCGAGCATATATATATCGGTATTATCGTACATCTTCTCAGTGCGTATGGTAACGACCTTGAGACTGTCATATACAGTAGGGTCAGGAGCTGTAACCCTGAACTTAGCAGGTACATATACCTCCTCCTGAATACGCTCCGGGGTGACCATGTTTGGATCATACAGCACATCTACATTATGCTTCTTGACATAAGTCTTCACGCCATAGACTCCGCGGATACCCTCTGCCTTGGCCTTGAACGCCATGGAGCTTCCATAGCACTTCACAGACTGCAGGCCCTCAAGCCTGAGTGTCTCCAGCTGGGATGGGTCCTTACGGCTGATAACATTGCCTTCAGCGTCAAGAAGCTCCAGATTCCACGTCTCACTGATGGTAGGAATCTCGAATGAGCTACCGATGAAGTACGCTGCCACTGTCAGCACTACGGTGATGATGGCAGGCACAAACTTAAGGAACGCACTGTCCTTTTTCTTGCACACACCGATATTCAGGGCATTCTGATTACATGAAGCCACACATTCTCCACACAGGGTGCAGTCCACAGCATTCAGTCTACCATTCTTGATGGTCGCCAGGTCGATATGATAAGGACAATTCTTTGTACAAAGTCCACAGCCATTGCATGCGTCACCATCCTTCACGATATTCACAATCTGCATCTTTGGCTTGCCGCAAAGGATTTCCAGCAGATAGCCTGCCAGGCAGAATGACGCAAGGATCAGCCACCATGGGAAGTCTATGCCAATGATTGAGACCACCCACCACACGAGTCCGAGGCCAAGTACCCACGCCCAGAACTTGAAGGTATTCGAGATAGCTCCAAGCGGACAGATATACTTGCACCAGAACATATTGATGAAGAGGCCGCAGAACAGTACGATGGAAACGGTAACTATGGACATCCAGAGGGTGATCTCACCCTTGAATCCTGTAGCGACCGCATAATATGGGTCGAGGTTCTTGCAGAAAAGCTCACTGTCACTGACGGTCATATAGAATATCCAGAACAGGACGATATACTTCACGACGCGAAGGAGCTTGTCCAGTACAGAACCTGACTTTATGGTGAGTTCCTTGATCTTAAGCCTTCTGCGAAGCTTTATCATGAGATCCTCGATGGTACCGACTGGACAGAGATACCCGCAGAAGAGCTTGCTGAAAAGTATCACTGCCGCAGCGAGAGCCACTCCCATCACGATCTCCAGGGTGGACATGCTGCAAGGTAACGAACCTCTCTGAATGTATGTAGCGAGAGCCTCTATGCCACCAAGTGGGCAAAGAGCTTCCGGGTCAGGAGCTTCCGACTTCGAACTGAGCAAGTTCGCCAGCCCGGACATAAACACAACGAGAAGAAAGAGAACGCCCCACTGTAGAGCATACCTCTGCCAATTTCTTTTGATAAGTGATTTAGACTTCATACATTCTGAATTAGAATGTAAATATAGGCTAAATCTTTCAATTTATAAGAGTTTTGGCACTATTTCTTTCTCCTGACATTCGCAGCAAGGTCATCCCAAGGCTAAACAGATCTACGGCCGTGAGTTTCTAAGCACTCTCCATACTGGGTGCAGTTCGTTGTCCTGGTGCGACTGCTTACGGCAGATCGCATAGAAGAAACCGAGTATCTTATCAGGACTTCCAGCGAACTCAGGGTCCTGCATCCTGGCATCGAACTCAGCCTTGATCGCAGGGTTTTCCTGAAGCATCTCCCTGCCCTTGAACTCCATGTATGCTGGGTTCACCCAGAACTCATTGTCAGACTGGACGTGAGCATTGAAAAATCCCCAGTAGGTCAATGACCCTGGCGCATCCGGCTCGAAAAGATAGATGGCCAGCTTGGCCTTGGGCTGCGCCATGTCGATGATGATGCTCCCCTTAGGGCATGTGAGCCTCTCCGTCTGGGTAGTGTAGGCGCACGCTACCAGCGGCACGCGGCCCTCACGCTGCCTAGTCGAAAACCTGCCCTCAGTGTAACGGTACGTCTCGACCTCCAGCTCGGCCGCTTCCGCAGCCACCTCATATCTGATGCCATGAAGATCAAGCAGTTCCGTCAGATAACTATACTGCGGCATCAGCACGTAGGCCTTCGGCACGCGCACCGCATAGGCCACTTTCTGGCTCTGATACAGCGGCACATTATAGGTGAACGGCTTATCATAGTTATGCTTCACCCACATGCCACCGGAGAGGTCGCTCTTCACCGTGTCGCGCTGCCAGCCAAGGTAATCGACATATGTGACAATGCTCTTGTCTATCTCATATTTCAATGGGAAAGGCTGCTCACGGAACGCGTCACTTGCCGTAGCCTTGTCAGCCTCAGCGATGGATTTCTGCAGTTCTTTCTTATGCTCTTTCAGGATGTACGCGCACTGGCGGATGGACTCAAGCGTCGCCATCACCCTGGACTTATATGGCTTGTAGATATGTGTTTCCAGAAGCAGTCCGAGACGATTCCTGTATGCGGCATAGCTCTGGGAGTACCTCGGGTCAAACACATCGAGCGAGGCCCCGAGCTCAGGCGCATAGGTGCGCTCATACTCGCAGTAAGGGAACATCGGAAACCCAGCCGCAGCCATCTTCTCGTTCAGTTCGCGCTCAAAGACCTCCTTCGAGAAGCTGTGCAGAGGCTCAGCCATCGCTGAGCCGTGATTCTCTATGTCGTAGGTCATGACATACTGGAAGTCAGCACCATTGGTCACATGACAATCGATGAAGAGCTCTGGCTCCCAGGCTGAGTACAGCCTGAGCCACGCCTTCATCTCCGGCGAGTCCGCCTTGAGGAAATCGCGGTTCAGGTTCAGCAGCTGCGCTGTGTTCCTGGTACCCAGCTCATCCGGGCCGTTCTGGTTTATGCGGTTTGTGGCGCGGAAGTCCTCGTGACCGTCTACATTGAAGATGGGGATCATCAGGAAGCTCACATCACTTAGCAGCGCCTTGTCCTTGCCAGAGAGTATCATGTCGCGCAGCCAGATCATGGAAGCATCCTTGCCATCTGGCTCACCGCTGTGGATGCAGGACTGCACGAGCACGATCACGCGCCCCTTGGCCCTGATCTGCTCGGGCGTGGTCAGTCCATCCTTGTCGACAATGACCAGGTTCAGCTCCCTCCCCTGCGGGCTCATGCCGAATGATGAGAAGCTCACCATCGAGGATTTGTCAGCGAGGCGACGGAAGAAGTCCATGGTCTCGTCAAATCTAGGGGTCTTCCTGAAATCTGTCTTCTCCGCGAGGGTCATCCACTCCTGCGGGATGTTCCTGACACCGGCAAGCGCCGACACCGCAGTCAATGCCAATGCCAAGGTCACAAATACTTTTTTCATAGTCAATAAGTCAGTTTTCTAATAGTTCTTGAAATACTGGGTGAAGTCGTTAGTGAGAAGGACCAGGTCAGTATCAAATCCAGACGTGTAGCTGCGGGAGTTGCAGAGTACCGCTCCGCTCATCCCTTCAGTGGTGCCTCCCACATAGTAAGTCGCTGTGCCCGAGAGATTTCCGCTATGGAAATGCCCGCCAGGGAAAAGTATGCTATGGTTCACACTCCATCCCAGGGCGCGCTGGCTGTTTGTCGACGCCACGGTATGGTACATGACATCCAATGTCTCTGGCTTGAGTATATCCGGTACGCCAGGCTTGCCGTCGATATGCGCTAGCCAGTCCATGAGCTGGTTTGTGGATGCGATGAGGCCGCCAAGCGCCTTGATGACAGGCATGTTGTTTCCGTAGCCATTGGTGCCGCTCTGCGAATAATAGATGCACTCATTAGGCCTGCGCTGCTGCTTGTTTCCGCCCACATGGATGTCGGTGATGCCCGCTGGAGCCAGGACGTCCTCCTTCAGGAAGGACTCGTAATCCTTGCCGCTGACCACCTCAACCACGCGACCGAGTATGAGGAAGCCAATGTTTGAGTATGAATACTTCACACCTGGCTTCTCCACCATGCAGCCAAGCGCCCTTCGGCGTATGATCTCATCTGTGCCAATGCTCGAGTCATAGTCAAAGACGGGATCCGGGCTGGTCTTGAAGCCGCTGTTATGATGCAGAAGGTTCCTTACAGTCACTTCTGTCTCCTGGCCAGTGACCCCAGGGAAGACGCTGTCGAGCACTCCGTCTGCTCCGAACACATGGCTATCAAGCGACAGCTTGCCATCCTCTATGAGCTTCATGATGCACACGGCCGTGAAGGTCTTTGAGATGCTTGCCAGGCGGAAAAGATGATCTGGCGTCACCTTGACCTGATGCTCCACATCTGCGAGTCCGAAACCAGATGCGTAGACTATCCTCTCGTCTTTCATCACAGATACAGAAACGCCTGGTATGGAATACTTTATCATGAATTCATAGGCTTTCTTGTCTATATCCTTGTCGCCATACTTTACAAGTACAGTATACTCAGACTTGTTCTTGCCTGTGCCTGAGATTACCTTGAGTTTCACCGGCTCCGAGAAGTCAAAAGGCTGACCCTCCTCGTACTTCACGCCATTCAGCTCCACAGAGGCATTCTCCGAAATGGACATGGATGGCACCAGCTTGGTGATGTCTACATAGTCAGGCACACTGGCGTACACGTAGCCATTGCCCTTCGTGCATGAAGACTTCGACACCATCTGTGGGTTCATCTTTGTGTTGAACTCCATCGAGGTGAGAAGCGCCTTGTCCTCAGAGGGCTTCACCGTCACCTGGTCTGGCTCCTGCTTGTGGCAGGAAATCAGGACAAACCCCGCCAGAGCGACGTAAAGCAGTGATTTGAGTGATCTAGACATATACTTAAAAGCCAATACCCCCGGGAGGTCCCAGGGGCAATGAATTATGATGGTTATTTACTATTTAAGACGTGCAAGAGTCTCCTTGATGCGGCGGAGCGCCTCGATGATGTTCTCATCTGAAGTAGCGTATGACATGCGGAAGCACTCAGGCGAGCCGAAGGCATCGCCGCCTACAGTAGCCACATGACCCACCTCGAGAAGATACATCGCGAGATCGGTAGAGCTGTTTATCACGCGCTCGCCATCGCTCTTTCCGAAGAATGATGAGCACTTAGGGAAGAGGTAGAACGCTCCCTGAGGGACATTCACCTCGAGTCCTGGGATCTCGCTTGCGAGCTTCACGATGAGGTCGCGGCGGCGCTCAAACACTACGCGCATATCCTCAACGCACTGCTGATCGGCCTCCCATGCGAGCTGAGCTGTCTTCTGGCTGAGAGAGCAAGGACCGCTGGTATACTGGCCCTGAAGCATGTTTATGCCCTTGGTGATCCAGTCTGGAGCCGCACTGAAACCTATGCGCCAGCCTGTCATGGCGTATGCCTTGGACACTCCGTTAATGACCACAGTACGCTCCTTCATGCCTGGGAAAGTGGCGAAAGACACTGTCTTTCCGCAATAGCTGATATGCTCGTAGATCTCGTCTGAGATCACATAGAGATCGTCATGCTTGGTGATCACCTCTGCGAGAGCCTTGAGGTCCTCTGCGGTATAGACAGAGCCTGTAGGGTTACATGGCGAGCAGAGAATGAGGAGCTTAGTCTTAGGAGTGATGGCCTTCTCGAGCTGCTCCGCAGTGATCTTGAAGTCCTGCTCGATAGGTGCCTCGATAAACACAGGAGTACCTTCTGCGAGCTTCACCATCTGAGGGTAGCTCACCCAGTATGGTGCTGGGATGATGACCTCGTCACCTGGATTCACCAAGGTGAGGACTGTATTTGTGATGGCCTGCTTGGCTCCGTTTGACACTACGATCTGCGCTGGGGTGTACTCCAGGCCGTTCTCATTCAGGAGCTTCTCACAGATGACCTTTCGCAGGTCGAGATAGCCGGTCACTGGAGAATATCTGGACCAGTTCTCATCTACAGCCTTTTTCGCTGCTTCCTTGATATGGTCAGGTGTATTGAAATCAGGCTCTCCTACCGACATGTTAATGACGTCGATACCCTGAGCCTTGAGCTCGCTGCTCTTCTGCGACATGGCAAATGTAGCCGAAGGAGAGAGATTCTGTAATCTATTTGAAAGTGTTCCCATTGTTGTTGTAATAATTCGAGTGCGAAGATAGCAAAAAAACTGCAGAGTGGATTAAAAATCCACTGCATTACTGCTCGTCAATCCACTCTGAATCATGGTCCACCGTAGACTTGATTTCCATATCCACAGGAGTCTCAGGCTCATTATGTCTGTGGAAGCCGCCAAACCAGGTGTCATCACCGCCCTTGCGGACTATATGCTCCACATGGGCTATGCCGAACAATGCCAGAAAATAGAATACACCCACCACGATGAGGCCGATGCCGAAAGTCGAGGTGAGGATGGCGCGATACTTAATGAAAAGCGCTCCCAGAAGGGTCTGAAACAGTCCTGAGAAGAGGATGCTTCCAGGAAAGCCCTGCGCCCGGTTCTGCGCCCACATGATGAAGCGCGTGAGGCCGGAGCAGACAATGAAAATGCCCACCAGCCACGACAGCGAGAGAAGGATGGGGCCAGGATGACTTATGCAAAGCGATCCCAGCACGATAAGTATCAGGCCAGTAAGGCCCATGGTGATATTTTTTGTAGAGAACATGATCCTATGTTTTTACAGAAAATACGGCAAATTGTAGACCAATCCCGAAGTCTGCCAATCTGTCACTTAAGGATGCGCAGGCCATAGAAGGCATCAGGATCGGCGAAAGGCTCACGAGCCGTCTGGCGAGGGATGGACTTGGGTGCTGATACCGGAGCGGGTCCGAAGTAGCCTGCCTCAGCGAGAGCCACCCAAAGCAGTGACTCACGAGGGTCTCCCAGCTGGAAACCATCCAGAGGGTTATCCTTGACGGCGATATCCGGCACGAAACCATCTGGCATGCAAGGGGTCGTGCCGTTCTTGTCGCCATATCTGCCTATCATCACATATATTCCAGTCCTGCCGGCATGCTTCTCGGCTGCAGCCATCTGGTCGGAGCTGAACTCCTCCTTCATGTCTGCATACCACTCAGCGGCAGGCAGCAGGATACCCGAGCAGAACTTTCCGTGACTCTTCTCACCTATCATCTCTATGTCCAGATAAGGGAAAAGTCCTGTCAGGAGCGCCTCCGAGGCCGATGCAGAGCCACTTGATATGAGGGCATAGAGCTTCGTTATGCCAAGGTTCGCCTCCAGTACATTGTACGAATACTGAGTCTCCCCGTATGAGAAATCTACTATAGGGCTGAAGTAGCTCTTCGAGTCCATTGCACTGGAAAGGTAATTATTGTAAAGCTCAGTCGTGAATACCTCCTTCCCGGACACTGCAGATTCCGGCGCGAGCAGGCAGGCGAGCAGTCTCTCCGTAGCCACAAGGCCGCCTCCATTGTACCTTAGGTCAAGTATGAGCTCAGAGACGCCCTCTTTCTTCATGGCCTTGCAGGCATTGACAAGGCTCGAGCAGGATGCGGCTGTGAATGAAGTATACACCATATAACCCACTTTCTTGTCCCCGCAGTCGTAGCTGCGGTACATGAGCACTGGGTCCTCATACATCTTCTCCGAAGTCAGCCTCACAGGCGATGAATGTGCCTCGACATCAAGTTCCACCTGCGCAGATCCGGTCAGTTCTTCATTCACAATGCTCCTGTAGTTATCTGGGGTCAGTTCCTTTCCGTTCACCCTGAGGATGACATCTCCCCTTCTGAGTCCAGCCTTGTCGGCAGGGCCTCCGGGATAGGTGTAGATCACCACCGGGACAATGTTCTTCTTCGTCTGGTCCTTATACCATAGCTGATACTCATAGCCATAAGTGGTCAGCGACTCGCCGGATATGGAAGCGCTCAGCGAATAGATATCATCGTAAAATGCCGTCCACCTGTCTACCATGGTGCCATCTGAAAGCTTGTAGCGAAGTGAATTCACCTTCTCCTTCGGATCCACACCCGTAGGCCAGTCCACGATGTACTCATCCATCTCCTGATTCCAGAGATAGTACTGGCTCATGATGCGTCTGGCAAAGAGATTCGCCACATAATTCTCATCAAACGAGGTCGCGAATGATGGCAGGGGCCCGTCTACGGGGTCCTTTGTGCACGACACCGCCACAAGAACAGCGGCCAAAAGAGTCTTCCAGTATCTCATGGATGTAAAAATAGACAAAAAAGAGTATATTTGTGTGATAAGCCATTTCAAAATGAAAAATAAAGTCACAGTCATTGCCTTTTTTTGCCTCCTGGCGCTGAGCTGCACCAAGCAGAATCCCGCAGAGCCAGTGGTTCCGAAGGAGAACGGTTTCGAGTACGTGGACCTCGGACTCTCGGTAAAATGGGCTGCGGCAAATGTGGGTGCCTCCAGCGCGGAACAGCTGGGAGACTTCTTCGCCTGGGGAGAGACCATGCCTCAGCACTCCAAGGAATATAGCAAGCACTCATACAGCTACAAGGACTCCCCTTCCATCCTCCCTGCCGAGGCGGACGCCGCGACTGCAAACATGGGTGGGAAATGGCGCACTCCATCCAAGGAAGAATTCTTCGAGCTGAAGAGTGGCTGCAACTGGCTCTGGGTGGACCAGTACAACGGCATGCTCATCTCCGGATACATCATCTCCGGCAAGAAACCTGGATACCAGGGACAGCACATCTTCCTTCCTGCAGCAGGATGGCGTGAGAATGGCCTCCATCTCAGCCTGGATGTCAACGGCCTTTACTGGACGCAGAACGCGTCTACCATATACATCATAAACAGCACAGATTCCGGTTACAACTACGAGGACCGCTTCGTGGGCCTACCAGTCCGTGCGGTATTCAAATGACACAAGAATCATAACTATACGACATGAAAAAAACTATCCTCGCCACAGCACTCGCGCTTGGCATCTGCAGCATGAGCATTGCACAGAACCCACTCTTACAGAAGCGTTTCAGCACGCCTTACGAGATCCCGCCTTTTGAGAAACTCACCATTGAAAACTATCGCGAGGCTATGCTCGCCGGCTTCGCACAGGAGCGCCAGGAGATACTCGACATCATCGCAAACCCAGACACACCTAGCTTTGAGAATGTGATCGTAGCCATTGACAAGAGTGGCGAGATCCTCGACAAGGCAAGCGTATGGAGCTCCCTGAATCGGATGAATTCCACCCCAGAGCTGCGTGCACTCGCCAAGGAGATGTCGCCGCTGAGCTCAGAGCTCTCGAACTTCGTGAACATGAACGAGGAGCTCTTCGCCAAGGTCAAGTATGTCTATGACCATCAGGCAGAGGCTGGTCTGAACAAGGAGCAGGCGTCTCTGCTGGAGAAGACCTACAAGCGCTTCGTGAACGGTGGAGCATTGCTCGACCCAGCAAAGAAGGAGCAGATCGCGAAGATCAACCTCAGGCTCTCTGAGCTTCAGCTTCAGTTCTCGAACAACCTGATGCATGACACAAACAACTCCTACGTGATCGTCGACAAGCTCAGCGAGCTCGAGGGACTGCCTCAGGCAAATGTAGAGCAGGCAGCCGCACTCGCAGAGAGGATAGGCAAGCCTGGCAAGTACGCATTCAACATGCAGCGCACCAGCTGTAACCCTGTGCTCCAGTACGCGAAGAACCGCGAGCTCCGCAAGAAGGTGTACCTTATGTACAACGACCGTTGCAACCACGGCGACGAGTATGACAACAAGGAGATCTCCAAGGAGATCATCTCACTGCGCCTGCAGAGAGCACAGATCATGGGCGACAAGTGCTACGCTGACCGTCCTCTTGAGTCCAAGATGGCTGGCAATGCTGCCAATGTTTACGCCCTCCTCGACCAGATCTGGACCCCGGCAGTTGCCAAGGCTCAGGAAGAAATCAAGGATATCAAAGCAATGATGAAGGCCGACAAGGTGAAGGGACAGCCTCAGCGCTGGGACTACATGTACTATCTCGACAAGGCGAAGAAGGCCAAGTTCAATGTAGACGAGGGCGAAATATCTGAGTATCTGGAGATTAACGCTGTTCAGCAGGGTATCTTCTATGTAGCAAACAAGCTTTATGGCCTCAGCTTCAACGAGCGCACTGAGGACTATCCAGTATACGAAAGCACCGCTAAGTCGTGGGATGTGATCGACAAGAACGGCCACGTGATCGCCATCTTCTACAGCGACTACTTCCCTCGCGACGGAAAGGGCGCTGGCGCGTGGTGCGGAGCATTCCGCAGCCAGAGCTACGACGGAGCGGCACGCGTGCAGCCTATCGTGACCAATGTGTGCAACATGTCACTCCCTTCAGGCGACAAGCCAGCTCTTCAGACTCTTGACAATGTAGAGACCATGTTCCATGAGTTCGGTCATGCGCTCCACTCTTTCTTCCGCAATGTTCACTACAGCGGAACCTCAGGCGTAGAGCGTGACTTCGTGGAGCTCCCTTCACAGATCAATGAGCACTGGGCTTTCGAGCCTGAAGTCCTCAAGGTATATGCTCGCCACTACAAGACTGGCGAGGTGATTCCTGACGAGCTCATTGAGAAGATCGAGGCAAGCAGCAAGTATGGCCAGGGCTTCGCTACCGTAGAGCTCGTGGCTGCCGCTCTTGTGGATATGGACCTCCATACCCTCACAGAGATCCCTGCAGACTTCGACGTGATGAAGTTCCAGGACCAGAAGATGGCCCAGAGAGGCATCCCTACGCAGATCCTCCCTCGCTACTCAGTCACAAACTTCAGCCACTCTATCGGTGGTGGGTATAGCGCCGGATACTATAGCTACATCTGGTCAGAGGTTCTCGACTGCGACGCCTTCCAGGCATTCGTCGAGACCGGCGACATCTTCAACCAGGAAGTCGCAGAGCGCTTCCGCAAGTACGTCCTCACCCCAGGAGGCATCTCCAAGGGCACAGAGATGTACCAGCAGTTCCGCGGCCGCCAGCCAGAGGTCGAAGGCCTCCTGAAGAACCGCGGTCTCTAGTCAGAATCACAAAGAGTTTACGACAGAAGCATTGATGTCATGGAAGGCTTTTTCATTGACCTTGACGACTTTGCGGTCGTAGGTCATGATGCCATTCACCTCGATCTCGACGTCGGTGGTCTGGGTGTAGACGGCGGCAGAGCAGCCTGTGCTGATGAAGGTCTTCAGCATCTGCGCGAATGTGTCATAGAGCGCGAGTACTTCCTCGCCACTTTCCAGCACCTTGCCGTAGCCCCAGTTCTTGTCCTGCTGCCAGAGGTGGCCCTCCACTGGGTAGCCGAGGCCGCCGTACTCGCCGAGGACATTGACCATCTTCGCCTCGAACGCGTTCATCGCAGGGCATGAGTAATGATGTACGTCAATGATATCGCCTGAGAATGTGAAGTTTCCGCCTGAAGCCTCATTGATGAGGCGGGTCGGATCCTGCGCGCGGGTGAACTTCACCACTTCTGGGGTGTCGAACTGGCCCCAGGACTCATTGAACGGCACCCATACCACGATGCACTGGAATGGCTTCAGCGCGCTGATGATCTCGCCCCACTCCTTATAGTAGTTTGCCTTCCACTGCTCTGGAATCACGGCATCCTTGCCACCAAGGAAGCTGTCGCGAGACCATACGCTTCTGGTATTCTCCCTGATCTCAGGGTCGCGGTACTCTGTCACTCTCGAGCTATAGTCGCCGATGCAAGGCATGTCCTGCCATACCATGATGCCCATAGCGTCGCACCAGTAGTACCATCTGGCAGGCTCTACCTTGATATGCTTCCTGATCATGTTCCAGCCCCAGTCCTTGGTCTTCTGGATGTCGAACTTCAGCGCCTCATCGGTAGGGGCAGTATAGAGTCCATCCGGCCACCAGCCCTGATCGAGAGGGCCATACATGAAGGTGCGCTTTCCATTCACGCCAAGCCTCTTATATGAGTTCATGTTGCGGTCAATCTTCGGATCCGCCACGACTGATACGGTCCTGAGAGCGGTGTAACCTTCCACGCTGTCGATAAGCTTTCCTGCCCTGGAGATGGAGATATTCAGGCCATAGAGGTAAGGATGCTCGGAAGACCAGAGCTGCGCGTCCTCCACGGGGATAACGGCCTTGCCATCCTTTACTTCCGCTGCCTTAAGCACCTCATTTGCAGGAGTTTCTGCGCTATACATAAGCTTTCCCGGGCGAAGGGCTACCTTTATGACATCACCCTCAACGACACCCTGGGAAGTCACCTCGACGGTCAATGTATTCTCCTTCGCGGAGAAGACAGGATTGTAAGCCACTATGCTGGTCGCGCCCACAGGCTCCAGCCACACTGTCTGCCAGATGCCGGTGACAGGAGTATACCAGATGCCGCTGGAAGCGCACACCTGCTTGCCGCGTGGCTGATAGGAATTATCTGTAGCATCCCAAACCTTCACTCGTACTGTCTGCTTGCCCGACTTCTTCAGCGCAGAAGTGATATCATAAGAAAACGGAGTGTAACCACCAGTGTGTGTGCCAAGCTTCTGGCCATTCACCCACACTTCAGACTTCCAGTCCACGGCGCCGAAATGCAGGAGAATCTGCTTCCCCTTCCACTTCTTAGGAACAGTGAAAGTACGCTCATACCACAATGCATTCTTCTCCCCCACGGTCTTCTGTACACCGGAGAGCGAGGACTCAGCACAGAAAGGCACAAGTATCTGACCCTCAGGAGAATAGTCAGCATCTACAGGAGTGATGGCATAATCCCAAAGGCCATTCAGGTTCTGCCACTCAGGGCGTACCATCTGAGGGCGCGGATACTCTGGCAATGGATTCGCTGGATCCACCTTCTCAGCCCAAGGGCTCTTGATCCTATCCCCCGCAGGGGCCCAGTTCTGCGCAAAAGAAGCCATCGAGAGAAGCAGCATGCTCCAGACAGCCATAGTTTTTCTATTCATCATCTGATTGGTAATTAGTTCTTCGCAAATATAAAGAAAAAAACACGTTACACCACCACAAAGGCGAGAGTGGCGACCGAGATGCGGACTGACGCAGGAAGGTCGCGACGCAGGGCGCCACGGCAAGCGTTCAGCGTGGAGCCGGTAGTGAAGGTGTCATCTACCAGAAGCACGTGGTGGGCTTCAGGGCAATGGTTTCGAACAACGAATGCACCAGAAACATTGTCCGCCTTGGACGACACGGACATGCGGGTCTGGGTGCGGGTGCGCCTGGCGCGGACGAGCACGTCAGTGCGAAGGGATGCGCCCAGCGCCGCCGCGAGCTCTCGCGCGATGATCTCCGCCTGGTTGTAACCTCGCGAGCGGCGGCGCGTCCAGTGCAGCGGCACCGGGATGACGACATCGACATCCCCGTACAGCTCGGAGCGCGCCATGAAGCGTCCGAGTTTGGAAGCGAAATACCTCCCAGAGGCGATTCCAGCATGGTATTTCAGATGCTGGCATATCTTCTTGTAGCCAGACTCCGAGTTATAGAAGAAAAGCGCCGTCGCGTACGCGTACGGCTCTGCAGGCACTGGATCATTGGCCTGAAAGGCCTTATCCAGATCAGCCTGGACCCGGGCATTGAACTTATCCGCCATAGGATTATGCGAGAGCTGCCAATAATAAGTCAGCGGCAGGTCTGCAAGGCACTCCAGACAAATGAAGCGCTCGCGAAGCATCAGCCTCCCCCCACACACCACACATCGCCTCGGCATAGCCAGGTCCAGAAGCGCCACACCCACCTCTTTCAAGCCAATGTTTTCGAAAACAGTCTTCATCTCAAACCCATCCATCTCCAGTTTCCCCTGCAAAGTTCCGCAGACCTATCCGTTTACCCAAAATGGAAACAGATAAAATCGAAAAACAGCCCCACAGCTCCCTACAAGGCCATTTTATCTATGACACAATCGGGAGATAATGCTGAAAATATGAACGAATCCATGAAATTTCGACTACTCGACCACGAGGTGCGGCGCAGTAGTCCCATTTTTATCGAATTACGATAAACCCAGCAGAAGGGCAAGCAGAGCTGGCGGGCCTGAAATGATTACGATAAATCCTGCGGAAGGGCGCACTGGAGCGACATGTCGCGCCGCGAAGGCCGGCCACCGCGGCGAGCTACCTCTCCAGGTCGTGGACGATTCTCTCGATCTGGTCGGTGTCCCTCAGCATCTCGACACAGATCGCGATAAAATTTCGACTACTCAACCACGAGGTGCGGCGCAGTAGTCCCATTTTTATCGAATTACGATAAATCCAGCAGAAGGGCAAGCAGAGTTGGCGAGCCTGAAATGATTACGATAAATCCAGCAAAAGGGCAAGCGGAGCCACTGAAATGAGAAAGCAAAACGGCCCTGCAGATAACTGCAAGGCCGTTTATCATATGTCGTCACCCCAAAAGGGGGACTTCGCAATCTTGTGCGCCGATTAAGCTAGCTGTTCATCGCGCCGCAGACATTGATCACCTGACCGCTGACATACGACGAGAGGTCGCTGGCGAGGAAGAGCGCCACCTTGGCTACGTCGTCTGGCGTGCCGGCGCGGCGGAGCGGGATGGTCTTCGCGTACTGGTCGCGGAGGTCCTGTGGAAGAGCTGCGGTCATGTCGGTCTCGATGAAGCCAGGCGCGATGCAGTTTGCCCTGATACCGCGCGCGCCCATCTCTTTCGCTATGGATTTGGTGAGGCCAATGATACCGGCCTTGGACGCGCTGTAGTTACACTGGCCAGCATTGCCATGCTCGCCGACTACCGACGACATGCAGATGATGCTGCCGGCGCGCTGACGCGCCATCACTGGCACTACGGCCTGCGAGTAGTTGAACACTGACTTGAGGTTCACCTCGATGACATCATCCCACTGCTCCTCGGTCATCCTGAGCAGAAGGCCGTCCTTCGTGATGCCTGCGTTGTTCACCAGGATATCGATCCTGCCGAAATCAGCTACCACCTGCTCCACTACGCTGTGCGCGTCGGCGAAGCTTCTGGCATCAGAAGCATACGCGATAGCCTTGCGGCCCATCGCTTCGATCTCGGCGGCCACGGCAAGTGCGCCCTCCTTCGATCTGCCATAAGTGAATGCCACATCTGCGCCTTCTGAGGCGAGTTTCAGGGCAATGGCCTTGCCAATGCCTCTGGATGCTCCTGTGACAAGAGCAATCTTTCCTTCAAGAAGTCCCATAGCCTATTCCTTGTCTTTAGCCATAGCCTCCTCCACATCATCAGGTGCGATAGGAAGCCTATTCTCTCCTATTCTGTGGGCACCATCGGCAGTCACGAGGACATCATCCTCAAGACGGATGCCGCCGAAATCGTAATACTCTGAAAGCTTGTCATAGCATACGAAGCCCTTGTCGGTGCCATCTGCCTTCCACTGCTCGATGAGAGCTGGAATGAAATAGATACCTGGCTCATCGGTGATGACATTGCCAGGAACAAGTCGACGCGCCATACGGAGGCTTCCGAGTCCGAGCAGCGGTGAACGGCTCTGGTCATCGTCGTAACCGACAAGGTTCTCGCCGTAGTCCTCCATATCGTGGACATCGATACCCATATTGTGGCCAAGTCCATGAGGCATGAAGAGACCTGCGATGCCTGCGGCCAGCATCTCGTCGAGATCACCCTTCACCAGACCCACTGACTGAAGCCTGTCGAGCATGTGACGGCATACTGCCTGATGCACATCGAGGTAGGCTACACCTGGCTTGATGAGGCTGAAAGCAAGCTCATTGCACTCATACACGATCTGATAGATCTCGCGCTGCTTCGCGGTGAACTTGCCTCCGGTAGGATATGTACGGGTGTGGTCAGAAGCATAGTGGCTGTTCGACTCGAAACCGGCGTCTACCACCATGAGCTTGCCTGGAACCACTTCATTCTCATGCGAATGACAATGGAAGATCTCACCGTGCTGAGTAAGGATGGTAGCGAAAGACACGCCCCATCCATGAGCGAGTGTGACGGCCTCCATGTCGCCTACGATCTGCTGCTCTATCACGCCAGGGCGGATGCCCTTGCGTGCCGCAGTATGCATCTCGTAGCCGTACTTGCCGGCCTTCTCGAGCTCTTCGAGCTCTACTACCTCCTTCACCAGACGCATCGATATCACGCTGCGTACCATGGCCTCGGATGCCTTAGGGCATCCTTTCTTGCCTGCAGTGAAGGTCTCGTATGGATCTATGCCCGCGAGCCTGCCCACAGTGATAGCTGTCGCGTAACGCGATGTAGGAAGGAAGTGAAGTGCGCGTCCCTGACGGCGTGCGGCCTCTACGCTCTGGAAGAGCTCCGAGTACGGAGCAGAATGCTCCACGCCCACGCCTGCAGCCACGGAAGCTACGGAAGGCTGTGGCCCCATCCAGATGATGTCGTCTATCTCCACATCGTCGGCGAAGATGGTCTCCACGCCGCTCTCGATGTCGATGGTAGCCGCGAAACGAGGCTCATCGATGCCGAAGAAATACAGCCAAGAGCTATCCTGACGGAACTTATAGGCATTGTCCCTATACTGTGCAGGAGCCTCAACATTGCCCACAAAGAGCATCAGGCCCTTCTGGCCAGCCTCCTGCATCTTCTTCAGAAGCGTCTGACGCCTCTGAACATACACGTCTTTTTCAAACATAGTTTTCGGTTCACGGAATTGCCGTGAATGACAAATATAAGCATTTTTATAAAAAAGATGTCGTCCCGAGCCCGAGACGACATCCAGTTTAGATATATGCGATGATGTAATAAAGCATCACTCCTGAAGCGATAAGTTTGAATCCTGTCCCGCAGAGGAAGCCCAGAAAGGCACCTACTGAAGACTTGAATGCAGCCCATACGCCTCTGTCCTCGATGAGGAAATCCGCCAGGAACGCACCCAGCAAGCTGCCGAGAATCATTCCCACAGGAGGGATGAACAGGCCGGCGAAAAGCCCGACTATGGCTCCTGTCGCCGCCACCTTCGTACCTCCGGTCATCTTCGTGAAGTAGGCAGGGACCACATAATCCATGATGGTGACTATCACCGTGATCGCCAGCCACACGAAGAGGACTGTCAGAGAAAGTGGACTTCCATCATGCAGGCCACCGGCAAGGTATGTGAGCAGGAGGCCTATCCAGCCGAGTGGTGGTCCCGGAATACCTGGGACCACCGCTCCTATGATACCTATCAATCCGAGGATGATAGCAAATACTGTCAATATCGACATAGCTTAGTTCTGCATCTGACCGAGGACCTCGAAACGAGGGGTGCCATCGATAACCACTGTGCGATAGATGGTGTCATCCACCCTGTAATACTGATCTCCCCCGAGGTTTACCACCTCATAGTCATCAGGAAGAGAGTCCACAAGCGCACCTGCAGGAGGAACGATCACGTGATACTCGCCGTCCGCGCCCATAACGAAGAATACTCCATCCTCATAATAATATGTAGCGGAAGCATCTGCGAAGCTCTGGATGAGGCCAAGGCTTGTCGCGAGAGAGTAAGACTCAGGAGCCTTGGTAGCTGCGAGAGAGGCCATCTGGGCATTCTGAGCAGCGATAGCGGCGTTGTTTGCTGCAATGGTCCTGTTCTGCTCCGCAATGGTATCCCAGTTCGAGTCGATCACATTGTAGGTATGATAGAGATCATAATAGTATGCGAATGACACTGCGCTGAGGGTAAGGTCCACAAGTGAAGGGTGGAAGCAAACTCCGTAAGGAGGACGGCAGACTACATAATAGTCACCCCATGGACGATACCAGATATTGTCGTAGCAATAATAAGGATGTCCCCAATAGTGATGCATCACATAGTGTGGAGGCAACGCATGGATGCGGTATCCGAAGTAGTGATGATGATGTCCGAAGAAATGTCCTGGACGATCGTATGGGATGAAATCTCTATGATGAGGGTGCTGCATAGGGCGACCATTTCCATTGTGGAAATTCACGCCGCGCTGAGGAGTGCGGGTAGGGGTCACTCTGGTGCCTGCAGGAGCACGGCTGCCGCCGCGACGGTCTACGGTCGTCGCCTGGTGGCGAGCGCCAGAGGCTCTCGACGCGCTGCCGCTGCTACGCTGAACGCTGCCAGACGATGGTCTGGCCGCTGTTCCGCGGCTGCTGCTTGAAGACGACCTGGTGCCTACGCTGCTGCTTCCACGGCTGGCAGAAGACGATGATCTGGTGCCTACGCTGCTGCTTCCGCGGCTTGCTGATGAAGAGCCGCGCTGCTGACTGCTTGAAGAGTAGCTGCTTCCGCGTGAAGAAGAGCTTGATGAAGAGGACGATCTAGTGCCAACGCTGCTGCTTCCGCGGCTCGCTGAAGACGAGCTGCGCTGCTGGCTACCTGAAGAGTAGCTGCTTCCGCGTGAAGAAGAGCTTGACGAAGAGGAAGACCTTGGGGTAGCCGATCCTGACGAGTAGCTACCGCGAGATGAACTTGACGAATAGCTACCACGTGATGAGCCGCCTGAATATGACGAGCCTGACGAGTGCGACGAGCTATGTGAAGAGCTGTGCGAAGAGCTGCTCGACGAGCTTGAAGAACTGCCACCACCTCTACGGGACTGCGCTGATGAGTCCAATGGGCAAGCGATCATCGCAATAGCGACAAAAGCTGCTAATGATGTATGGATAAAACTTCTCATAGTGGTAAATATTTATCGTTTTCTCTCAAATAGACAACTATTGTGCCGAAATGTTAAAACAATTTTTCAGGAAAAGACTATTCGGCGATGAAATGCTTGTACATTCTCTGGATCGAGCCCCTGATGATGCTTGTCTCGTCGGTATCTCCCTGGACCTTGGTACCGCTGCTCATCATCACGAAGCCATACTTTTCCTCAGGATTGAAGAACATGGCCGAATTAAGACCGTAAGCACCGCCGGTGTGGCCGACAAGGCGTATACCTGGAAGGTAGCCGCAGTCGTCCACCCAGAGCGCGAGGCCGTAGTTCTCGTCAGAGGACCTCGGTGTCTGCATGTTCTTCGAGCTCTCCTCACTGATGAGCTTGACACCGTCTGGAGTGGTACCATAATTCATGTGCATTGTCATGACACGTGCCAGTCCGGATGCAGTGATCTTCATGCCACCGGTAGGCGAGAATACAGCTGTCTGCTCGCCTGGGACGTAGTTCGCGATCTTCTCGCTCCTTCTCTCATACGCATCATCGCTTCTGTCGAGATACTTCTCGCCATCCCAGTTATAAAGGTGAGCGAAGCGTGATGTATCCAATGAATCCACGCAGTAACCGCCATACACACCCAGCGGCTTCAGGACATGGTTCACCACGTACTGGTCAAACCTCTCCCCACTCAGTTTCTCAAGGAAGGAACCGATGAGGTTATAGTTAAGGTTACAGTATTCGTAGCCCTTGCCAGGCTCGTAATCATTGTAACACTTCGCAAAATCAGGATTTGTCGATGGATTGATGCCAAGGAAATCAAAGTAGCCCTGGGAATCATTGAGGCTGGAAGTATGAGACATCATCATCTCAAGGGTGATGACTGTATCTGGGTACTTAGGGTTGCGGATAGGGAAACCAGCGAGCTCGCTTGCGTCCATGTCAAGGGAGACCTTTCCCTGCTCGACCATCTGCATGATGGATGTGGCTGTGAATGACTTCGAGATGGAGGCGATCCTATAGAGGGTCTCATCGGTGGCAGGCACGCCAGCCTCCAGGTCAGCGTCTCCGAAAGAATGGGTGTAGATGATCTGGTTGTCCTTCACGACAGCCACGCTCAACGCCACATTCCCCACACTCTCGCGGAATGCTTCCATATCCTTTTCAAACTCCGCCTCCTGGGATGTCCCCTGGCAGGCCGCAAGCGCCAAGGCTGTGCCTACTAGCGCCAAAGACTTGATGATTCTATTCATATGCTCATTATTTGACTTCTGCGTAAAGGTAGTCATTTTTTATATTATCTTTGCAAACGCAATGAACACGAACAAGGCTATCTTTAACCGCACAGAGCGGCTCCTTGGCGAGAAATTCATGGAATTCGTCGCCACAAGGAAAGCCATAATCTTCGGTGTGGGAGGCGTAGGCAGCTGGTGCGCAGAAGGACTCGTGCGCTCCGGAGTCAAGCATCTTACCTTGGTCGACTCTGACAAGGTAAGCATCACAAATGTAAACAGGCAGCTCATGGCCACGACGAAGACAGTAGGCCAGGTAAAGGTGGAGGCTCTCAAGGAGAGGCTGCTGGAGATCAACCCAGAGGCCGAGATCATTGCCCTTCAGGAGTTCTATGACGACAAGACAGCAGAAAGCTTCCATCTGGAGGATTTCGACTACATCGTGGACGCCATCGACAGCCTCGACTCGAAAATGAAGCTCATCATGCATGCATCCAGCACAGACGCGTTCTTCGTGTCATCGATGGGCGCCGCGCTCAAGATGGATCCGACCCGCATCAAGGTGGCCGAATTCTGGAAGGTGCTCGGCTGTCCTCTCGGCAGGGCGCTGCGTAAGAAGATGAGCAAGCAGGGGCTGAAGCCGCTTCACAAGTTCCCATGCGTGTACAGCGACGAGCTGCTCGAGAACATTGGCCCAAACCACGAAGGAGAGGAGGAAGCCCTTCTCTACACCAAGGCGCAGGTCAATGGTACCACGGCCCACGTGACAGCCATTTTCGGTTTCACCATTTCCGGCTTAATTCTTCAGGACATAGCAGAGAAATCCCAAAAGAATTGCTAAATTTGAGAGATATTTGAACACACATACTTTATGAAAAAGATCGATGTCATCCTGGGTCTCCAGTGGGGAGATGAAGGAAAGGGAAAAATCGTGGACGTACTCGCTGAGCGCTACACCAAGGTAGCCAGATTCCAGGGAGGTCCAAATGCTGGTCATTCGCTGCATTTCGATGGCAAGAGCTTCGTGCTCCGCTCCATTCCTTCTGGTATCTTCAGAGACGGGACCACAAACATCATTGGAAACGGTGTCGTATTTGACCCTATCGCGTTCCGCAAGGAGTGCCTCGAGCTCATCGCTGCGGGAGTTCCTATCAAAGAGCGCCTGGTGCTCGGCCGCAAGGCTCACATCATCCTCCCTACCCATAGACTCCTCGACGCAGCAAATGAGGCTGCCGCAAAGAAGGGAAAGATCGGTTCTACCCTCAAGGGTATCGGTCCTTGCTATACAGATAAGATTAGCCGTCATGGACTTCGCATCGGCGATATCCTCGACCCAGACTTCAAGGCTAAGTACGAGAAGCTCAGAGACCGTCACATCGCTGACATCGAGAGGCTCGACTACGACTGGAAGCAGAATCCAGTAGCCCCACTCTCTGGCTCTTTCGAGGATGAAGAGAAAGCATTCTTCGATGCTGTGGAGTTCGTGAAGGAGTTCAAGACAGTGAACTGCGAGTATTATATTAATGATGTACTCCAGAAGGAGTCCATCCTCGCTGAGGGCGCACAGGGCACCATGCTCGATGTAGACTATGGCTCATATCCATTCGTCACCTCTTCTACCACATCATGCTCTGGCGCATGCAGCGGCCTCGGTGTCGCTCCTCAGCAGATCGGCAGTGTATATGGTATCTTCAAGGCATACTGTACCAGAGTAGGTAGCGGTCCGTTCCCTACCGAGCTCCTCGACGAGACCGGAGAGCACCTCAGGGCCGTTGGCCATGAGTTCGGTGCTGTCACCGGTCGTCCTCGTCGCTGCGGCTGGCTCGACCTCGTCGCACTCAAGTACGCCTGCATCATTGACGGAGTCACCGACCTCATCATGATGAAGTCTGACTGCCTCGACGACTTCGAAACCATCAAGGTATGTACCTCATACAAGGTAAACGGTGTGGAGACAAATGAGGTTCCATTTGACATCTCTACCCCTATCAAGCCAGTATATACAGAGTTCAAGGGATGGAACTGCGACCTTACCCAGATTTCCGAGGAGAAGGACCTTCCTAAGGAGTTCACCGACTATGTAGCTTTCATGGAGTCATACCTCGGTGTACCTATCAAGATCATCTCTCTCGGACCTGACCGCAAGGCTACTATTTTCAGATAATCTAGAACTTTTTTAAAATTTTCTTTGATTTTAAAAATCGAATACATAACTTGCGCTCAGAAACAAGAAATTATGTTCAACTCACGCTCATATTGGTGGTGGTGCCTGTTACAGCTTAACTAGTCGTAAGAGGTCAGAAACCTGCGTGCATATACAAGCATAGGAACTCAGCCGTATTACGACGACTGAGTTCTTTTTTTTGAATAATTACTTAATACTTAACAAATAAAATTTCTGAATCATGGAAGAGAAAATTCCTTACAAGATCTATCTCGAGGAAAGCGAGATGCCTAAGCAGTGGTATAACGTACGTGCAGACATGAAGGTTAAGCCTGCACCACTCCTTAACCCAGGAACCGGCCAGCCTCTCAAGGCAGAGGAAATGTGTGGCATCTTCTGCGAGGAACTCGTAAAGCAGGAGCTCGACAACGATACCAAGTTCTTCGATATCCCTGAGGAAGTACGCAACTTCTACAAGATGTACCGTCCATCCCCTCTCGTACACGCTACATTCCTTGAGAAGGCTCTTGGCACCCCAGCCAAGATCTACTACAAGTTCGAGGGAAACAACACCTCTGGTAGCCACAAGCTTAACTCAGCCATCGCTCAGGTTTACTATGCGAAGAAGCAGGGCCTCAAGGGTGTAACCACAGAGACCGGTGCTGGTCAGTGGGGTACAGCTCTCTCAATGGCTTGTCAGTACTTCGGACTCGACTGTAAGGTCTACATGGTAAAGTGCTCTTACGAGCAGAAGCCTTTCCGTCGTGAGGTTATCCGTACCTTCGGTGCAGACATTGTCCCTTCCCCAAGTGACACCACAGAGGTAGGACGCAAGATCCTCGCTGAGCATCCAGGAACCACTGGTTCACTCGGTTGCGCCATCTCAGAGGCTGTAGAGGTAGCAGTTACAAACGAGGGCTACAGATATGAGCTCGGTTCAGTACTGAACCAGGTTCTTCTCCATCAGTCTATCATCGGTCTCGAGACCCAAGCTGCCCTCAAGAAGTACGGCATCAAGCCAGACATCCTCATCGGCTGTACTGGTGGTGGTTCAAACCTCGGAGGATTCGCAGCACCATTCCTCGGTGAGATGCTCCGTGGAGAGGCAAACTACAAGATCATTGGCGCTGAGCCTGCTTCTTGCCCTAGCTTCACCCGTGGAGTCTATGCTTACGACTTCTGCGACACCGGTATGATCTGCCCTCTCGCTAAGATGTACACCATCGGTAGCCAGTTCATCCCTTCTGCAAACCACGCTGGTGGTCTCCGTTTCCACGGAATGAGCCCTATCCTTTCTGAGCTCTATCACCAGGGACTCTTCGAGGCACGTGCTTACGAGCAGACTGCAGTGTTTGATGCAGCTGTCACCTTCGCACACGCTGAGGGTATTCTTCCTGCACCAGAGTCAAGCCACGCTATCCGCGCTGCTATCGACGAGGCTCTCAAGTGCAAGGAGACCGGCGAGGAGAAGACCATCGTCTTCAACCTCTCAGGTACTGGTAACTTCGACCTCTATGCTTACAAGCAGTTCAACGAAGGCACCATGACTGACAGCATCCCTACCGACGAGGAGATCCAGGAGGCACTCTCTAAGCTCCCTAAGGTAGAGTAATCCCCCCCTACTCATAAAATAAGCCCTGAAGATCCATACGATCCTCAGGGCTTTCTCATTATTATTCAAGAATTAGATTTCCCAGTATCCTCCCTTGCCGAAGAGCTTCTCTGTAACCTCTTCCATGAAGCCACAGCGATAGAGGATATCCATACCGGTGAAGCGACTACGCATGAATGGGATGCCGCGGAATGTGTCCTTAAGCTTCTCCTTGGACACACCTATCATCTCTGGCTCGTATGGAGCGTGTACTCTCTTGAGTGAATCCTTCACCTCTTCGAATGTCATGATCTGAGCCTTGATGCGCTCCTTGGTCTCAGGCCAGCCGGCCTTGAGTGCCTCAAGCTGCTTGCGAAGCGCATCCTTGTCACAGTACTTGTTCTTTGACTCTGTGAGGGCCCTTGAGAGATGTCCTGGGCGTCCGTCGAAGATAGAGTGGATCTGTGCCTCCATCTCCTCCCAGCTTGGCCATGCTGCGACGCATGCATCGACGTCGAGATTCTCGACATCCTTCGAAAGAAGATACTCCAAACAGGCTGTAGAAACCAATGTTCCTATACCCACCTTGAAACCATGTGAGACGTGCTTTCCCTCGTAGCAGAGACCTTCCATATCCCAGTAGTGGCTGAACTGATGCTCAGTACCTGAAGCTGGGCGGCTTGACTGGAGTGCCTGCATAGCGAAACCGCTCATGATGAGGCCCTCGGCAAGAAGCCTGGTAGACTCCACATCGCCCTGGAACACTGCATCTGGCTTCGAGAGGGACTCTCTCAGAGGCTTCTGCACAAGGTCAAACGAGAACTGGTCGATAGGTTCTACACCCACAGCCTCTGCGAGGATCCAGTCGGCGCCGGCAGGGACCTTGGCGATGAGGTCGGCGTAGCCGGACGCAGCCAGGGCCTTAGGCGCCTCAGCAGAGACCTTTGGCTCGATGATGGCTCCAAAAGGAGCGCGGCAGTCGAAGGTCTGCTTGTTTCCTTCAAATGAAACAGATGCTCCGTAGGCTGTATAGCCATCCATGGAAGCAGCTGTACCTACTATCATATACCTCTTTCCGAGGTGATGTGACGAAAGCTTCGTGAGGTCATTGATCACACCTGAACCCACAGCGACAGCCATGGCCTCGGTGCCCTTCAGGCGCTCTTCGAGCTGCATGAGATAACCCCACTCCGCATAGAGTTCGGGATCATTGAAAATAAATGGCTCGTCTGTCTGTATGCCAGCTGCCACGAGTTCTTTCTGGACAGCTTCGCCTGCCACCTTCCAGGTGTTTGTATCTGCAACGACGATAGCCTTGGCTTCGCCAAAGAGCTGTCTGAACATCTCAGGAACCTTCTTTATGGCTCCTTCACCGATGAAGAGGGCCTTGGTATCCGATGCTCTCTTCAGTGCTTCTTCGATAATATCCATTACCTTTCGTATTTATGTATGTTTTGTTCTATCTGTGCACGCACATCACTCCAGCGATAGTATGGGCCTGAGACGGCCTGAAGGCCGATGATATGGGTCTCCTTCTCATTATGCAGGAACTTCACCAGCACATCGCCGGACTTGTTCTTATAGAAGATCATCTGGAGATTTGCCGCAAATGGTGTATTCTCATAAGCAAACCACTTGTATCTTGCCTCCTCGAGCGACATTCTGTCGCCAATGCCTTCGACACCGAGGAACGAGCACATTGCCACGAAAGGAAAATCATGACCGAAGCGAAGATCCGCAGCGACATCGCCCTTCTCCAGGGCGCTGTCTGCCCTCTTCAGGATGTCCTTGATGAGCGGCACGGTGGTCACCATACGCTCGTCACCGAGCTCCACTGAGTTCGCCTGGCGCAGGTAGATGTCCATATTTGTGTGCTCGCATGCCTTATAGAGAAAGTCGAATGGCAAATAGTGGAACATGTCGTGACCAATCTCAAATGAGCCTGCGATGCTCGCGAATGAGTAAACCATACCCTCCAGCGACTTCATGCTGAAACCGAGAAGCTCGCGAGCGGCGTCGACGTCATTGAAAATGACCCTGGCGGTATATAGAGTGTCGTTGACTACTCTATCATCGAGCTGCTTCAACAGCTTTCTAGACTCCTTGGAGACATACTCCGATGCGCCATTCGAGATGTAGGCGATGATGGACTCGCCTGTATCACAGAAGATGTCGAGGCTTGGGTCTAGCGCACTCAGTTCATTGGTGAACGCAGTCATGCTGATGATGCAGCGCTGAACTGTGCTGGACATCGCCACGACACGCTTGCTGCCCTTCTGGAACACGCGTGGATAGCGATGATACATTCTATTCGCGATGCCATGATGTTCCTTGAAGCCGAGCTTCGTGAGGCGGCCGTCCATGCCATCGTGGAGTGTCACGATGGTGTTTACATCATTCATGAGGGAATCTCCTGATGCAGTAAGAAGGCCAGCAGCCTTCGCCTTGGCCAATGCCTCTGGGAAGGTCTGGTACAGCGGTCCTCCCCAAGCGGAGCGAGAACCGTGGCGTCCATAGTGGCTGATATAGAATGGTTGATAGCCCTTCGGTGCCTTCGTATCATGAATGAGAGGTACCTCGTAAGGGTCATGGTTTCCGTAGGTGCGATCAGGAACAGCCTTGATAGCATTGACGAGCACGGGACTCTGATGCGGCTGGGCCAATGCCGCAAGGCTAAATGCAAATCCAACGAATAATGATAGTGTTCTTTTCATATGTGTCAAGTTAGAAAAATTATAATATATCAAGTATCTGTCGTAATTCATCCGCGCTAGTGAAACGATGCTGCGCATCTATTCCCTGAAGCCCCCTGCCTCTCCAGTCAGCGAGGCAGAAGTCGATATCCGCGCCGTGGGCGCTCTCCCAGTCGTGCTTCGTATCTCCAAGATACACGCACTCCTCCTTAGAAACCTTTCTGCCAGCCTTCTCAGAAGCGAGTTCAATGAACTTGAACATTGGGTCAGGATATGGCTTGGGTCTTTCTGTATCGCCTGCGCAGATGATTAAATCGAACTTGTCAATGAATTCGTGCAATATACGGTCATGCTCGATCTCGTGATGAGAGCGAGAAGTGACAATTCCAGTCACAATACCTGCGGACTTGACGTCTGCAAGCATCTGCGGTACGCCTTCAAATGCGACCATCAGATTTGAGAACCCGAGAAAATTCTTTTCCCACTCATGGCCGAACTTCTGAAGGTCCTCATAAGCAAACATTTCTGCCACCACAGCACTAGGGATACCAAAATAAGGATAAAGCTCATCATAGCTCTTTTCTAAACCCATCAAGTCCTTCAGCGTTTTCTGAAGTGAAAACACCAGAGTTCTCTCAGTATCTACGAGAGTACCATCGATATCAAATATGACATGTGAATAATTCATACTTCAAATATACGGATTCCTCGCAAGATTTGGTTCTTCTTTACACTTAAAAATCTTTCCAATAAAAGGCGACATGGTACAAAAAAAAGAGCCCGAGACGCATAGTCTCGAGCTCTCCGAAGAACGGCAGCTG
>JAKSJL010000014.1 GCA_024398295.1 Bacteroidales bacterium | reverse complement strand
GTTTCATGTTCGCAAGTGCCGGCATCATGCCGGGCTGCAGGAGCGTGAAGACAAAGAATACATTTGATACCCTTATCAAGGGAGGACACATTTTCGATGGCAGCGGCAAGGCAGGCATTATCGGCGATGTGGGCATAAGGGATGGAAAGATAGCGGCCATCGGCACTGACCTCGGTGCCTATGCAGATAGGATCATCGATGCGCAGGGGCTCGTGGTGTCGCCCGGATTCATTGACATTCACACCCATACAGATACAAATCTTCTTCTCGCGCCGAAGGGGGACAGCCGCATCTATCAGGGTATTACCTCCGAGGTGGGTGGAAACTGCGGCGGCGCGCCTTTCGTGTACTCAGATGAGGCGTGGGAGCGTCGCAAGGATAGGGAAATCTACGGCCACAAGGCGTGGAGGGAGATAGATGGCTTCTATGATGCTCTGGAAGCGCACAAGATAGGCATAAACTACTCCAGTCTGGTCGGACATGGCGACCTTCGTGATGCTGTGGTGGGACCTTACAATGTCCCAGCGACCGAGGATGATCTCAGGAAGATGTGCGAGATCCTCGACCGTCAGCTCGAGATGGGCGCCGTGGGACTGTCCTTCGGACTTGAGTATGCCTCTGGCTGCTACTCCGATACGCACGAGATGGTCGAGCTGTGCAAGGTCGTGGCGAAGCACAATGCTCTCTATTCCATCCACATGCGAAATGAGGATGACCACGTGCTGGAGGCGCTTGACGAGGCTATCGAAGTGGCGCGCCAGTCAGGCGCGCGCCTGGAGGTGAGCCATCTGAAGGCGCAGAATCCTGCGAATTTCGACAAGCTCCCTCAGCTGCTCGCGAAGATCGATGCCGCTCGCGCCGAGGGCATAGACATAAGCTTCGACCGCTACCCATACACAGCGTTCTCTACGGGCTTCACTTCGTTCATCCCTATTGAGCTTCGTGATGGAACAAATGCTGATATCATGAGGCGTCTGGATGACCCTCTGGCCTGCGAGAAGATGAAGCGCTACGCCTACAGCCGCCTTGAGCGCTTCGGCGGTGCAGACAAGGTCATTGTGGCTGGATGCAGTGATGCTGCGAACCAGGTATATGCAGGAAAGAATCTCGCTGAGTGCTGTGCCATCTCAGGCATGGACGAGTGGGCGATGATAAGGTATCTTCTCATTTCAGAGAAGCTGAGTGTGAACCAGGCCACCTTCGCCATGAAGGAGGAGAATCTCCAAATGATCTATGCGCATGCATTGTCAATGCCAGCGTCAGATGGTAGCGTATACTCTCCAGAAGGACCTTTGGGTAAGGAACTTCCGCATCCTAGATCGTACGGCACCTTCGCCCGCTTCTTCGAGAAGTTTGTGAGGGAAGACAAGATACTTGACATGGCTACTGCCGTATATAAGTGTACTGGCCTTCCAGCATCGCGTATAAAGCTCAAGGAGAGGGGACTGCTCCTTCCTGGATATGCAGCCGACGTGACTATCTTCGACGCAGATAAGATCAAGGATATGGCTACATACGCCAAGCCTCATACCTTTGCCGCTGGCATCCAGCATGTATTTGTAAACGGTGTGCATACCATCGCGGATGGCACACACACCGGTTCACTTGCAGGAGTCGTCCTGCGCGATCTCGATAGATAGTTCTACAAAGACTTTCTTGCCTCACGATCTGGATCGTTGAGGACACGGCAGTCATTGCTAAGGATCATAACTGCTCCTTCCTCTATGGTATATTCAGGCCATTCAGGGAGGAGTTTGTTGTTTGGATTTCCTGTCTTCATGAAGCTGAGAAGAGCGGTGCTCATCTTGTCGCTGAGGACTCTAGGCTCCTTGCCACCACCTGTATGGGTGATCATGACGTCGGTGTTCTTGAACCAATAGCAGATGTCAGCGCAGTGGAATGCACGCATGCGGCCATTGAAGAGGTTTGGCTCATAGTCAAACCATGCCATGTATACAGGAGCGTCCTGGAATTTCTTTGCGTTTGCTACAGACACCACCATGTCGCGTGATGCGTTTGCGAGGTTCACGATCTCGATAGGCTTGGTCTTGTTAGGGAGGACATTGGCGTATGCCTCATATAATTCAGCGCACTTCTCAGGGCTGCGAGGACCACTGAAGAGGCTTCCTCTCTGAAGCATCTGGAGTGCCTGCTCCTTGTCAATGGCCTCGAGCTCAGGGCTTGTCCTGCTCATTCCCCACTCAGCTGTGGTGGTACAGAACATCATAGGAACGTTGTTTGACCATGCTTCCTTGTCCTGGTAGTAGGTGTCCTTAGCGAAGTGTACTCCATCCGCTACAGGGCCGAATGCGCCACGTGCGGTGGTGTTTGGATGGGCCTCTACGAACTTGGCTGCAGCCCTGGTCGCGAGTGCATAGTACTCTCTCCATGGCATCTGCTGGAGCTTGCTCATCTCGCTAGGCTTGAGACCAGCCTCCTTTACAATGAACTTTCCAAGCTCGCTGCTGAAGTTCTGGTCGAGAGCCTTGTTTGTGTTTCCACTGAGAGCTACTCCCTTGTGTACGAGGCCCTTGTTATCGCTCATCTCAACCATGTTGCAGACCTTGGCACCGCCGCCGCTCTGTCCCATGACAGTCACATTTGAAGGGTCGCCACCGAAGTTTGCTATGTTATCGTGTACCCACTGGAGAGCGGCGTGTATGTCAAGCATACCAACGTTTCCTGAATCCTTGAACTTTGGATCTACTGCAGAGAAATCAGAGAATCCGATAGGACCGAGACGGTGGTTGATGCTCACGAATACGATATTTCCTTTCTTCGCAAGGTTCTCGCCGTGATATCCGTCTTGCTCGATGCCGTTTCCATTGGTATAGCCACCACCATGGAGCCATACAAGCACTGGTCTTTTCGCGCTGTCTGTGTTTGGTGTCCAGACATTCAGCTTCAGACAGTCCTCGCTGACATCATAGTAGTTCCAGTGGTCAGCGAAGGTACCATAGCTGTTTGTGTACTTGCCTTCAGTCATCTGAGGCGCGGTGTCGCCGTAGAATACGGTAGGGAGGATGCCGTCCCAGCTCTGAGGTGGCTGTGGTGGCATGAAACGGTTCTCACCTGATGTAGGGGCACCGTAAGGGATGCCGAGATAGGTGTACACACCGTGAAGGATGTAACCCTTCACCTTTCCGTACTGGGTCTGGGCGATGGCGATGTCGTCGCCGATAAAGAGCTGCTGCTCGTCTGGGTCATAACCCAGGAAGTCAGCCGCGCTCTGGCCGTTCTGCTTGCATGAACTCAGTCCCACCAGGACGGAGCATGCTGCCAATGTGGCAATACTTTTAATTTTCATGATATGTAAAAATTTGAGTGATTGCCACAAAGATACAATTAAAAAGAATAATCCAATGCTACTTGGCTTCCAGATATAGAACTCGGCTTGACCAGTCGGTCTTCTTCGAGTATTCTGGCTCGTTAGTGGCTGGGATTTCGAGGCCATTTTCCATAAGGAACTTGCCTGTGAAGCTCTTCCCCTCATAAGGAAGTGGCTTCAGGTCGATCCTGTTCAGCTCTTTGATGGTATACTGCTTTTCCGGGTCAAGTCCCGCCATCCTTACGCGTGGGAAGTGCTCGTCGTAGAAGTTCGCTATCTTCCACCAGTAGAACACTGCTTTCTGCTTGTCTGAGGCCACGTGCATCATTGAGGCGAATCCATGGTCATCGTAAGGCGATACGAGCCTGTAGATGTCTCCAAACTGGACTATTGGCCTGATCATCTTGTACTCGCTGATGGCGTTTCTGCATAGAGCCTTTTCCTCTTCTGTCATGTTCTTTGGCTGGATCTCCATTCCTAGTCTTGCGCTCATCGCTACATCGATACGATACTTCAGTGACGTGGTACGGAAGACTGTATGGTTCGGAGTCGCACTGATGTGCGCAGCCATAGCCATGGCAGGGAAGAAATATGAGGTGCCCCACTGCATGTAAATGCGCTGAAGGGCGTCTGTGTTGTCGCTTACCCAGAACTCATCAAACCAAGGAAGTGCTCCCCAGTTTGCTCGTCCACCGCCGCTGGCACAGCACTGGATGGTAAGGTCAGGATACTTCGCCCTGATGCGGTCGCAAGCATTGACGAAGCCTCTCCAGTACTCGATGTGCAGGTGGCTCTGGTTCTTGAGATACTGGCTTCCATGTGCGCTGAATGGCATGTTCGCGTCCCACTTGATGTAGTCGATGTCCGGGTTCTCGCCCATGATGTCATCGACGATCTTCACTACATAGTCCTGCACTGCAGGATTTGACATGTCGAGTACGAGCTGGGTGCCTCCACGTCCAGTGACGATATCCCTGTTTGATGCCTTGATGACCCATTCAGGATGCTTCTCATAGAGCTCGCTGACTGAATTTGCCATCTCAGGCTCAATCCAGATGCCGAACTTTACTCCCTTCTCTGAAGCTGTCTTCACGAGCCATCCGATACCGTGAGGGAGCTTGTTCTTATCCACCACCCAGTCGCCCAGGGATGAGTTGTCCACGAGGCGAGGGTATTTGTCACCGAACCAGCCATCATCCATCACGAATAGCTCTCCGCCCATGGAAGCGATGTCCTCCATCATCTGCGCCATTCCTGGCTCATTGATGTCGAAATACACACCCTCCCAGCTGTTGAGGAGGATCTTTCTTTCCTTGTCACCGTGGGCGAGCTTATACTTGCGGCCCCAATGATGATAGTTTCGGCTCACGCCGCTAAGACCCTGCTCCGAGTAGGTGAGGGCGAGCTCAGGGGTGACGAAGGTCTCCTTGGACTCCAGGGTGTATGCTGCATTGTCCGGGCAGATGCCGGCAAGGAAATGATGGAAGTCCTCGTCGGTGGTATGGAATGCGAGCTCGTAATTTCCTGGCCAGCAGAGCGCAGCGCCTATCACGCGACCAGAGTTCTCCTGAGGCTTGCCGTCCAGGGAGATCATCACCTCTGCGTGCGAGGTGTGCGAGTTTCTGGTGCCGTCGAGGTTCTTGATGAGCTTGTATCCGCGGGTCAATGGTTCCGTGCAGACCCTGCCCTCATTTGCCCAGGTGCCGTACAGGTGAGACACGTAGACGTCGTCCACCCTTACAGGGAGCACGCCTGAGAAGTATCTGGTGAGCACTACAGGCTTCTTCTCTCCGTTTGTGATCTCAGTCCAGGTACCTATCATGTCCTGCTCGTCATAGGTCTTGTAGACCGACTTAACGACGAAAGGGTAGTGGGTGTCCTTGGAGGTGATGGTGATGAGCTTTCCGCCTTCCCAGGTGTCCTCATTGATGTCAGAGACCTGTAGCTGGAGAGTCATGTTTCCATCAGAATGTGTCACAGCCAGGGCTGCTTCCTCTGTGTTTATGAGGCCATACGCTGGGTAGGCCCTCTGAGTCCTGTAACCGGCATCTTTCAGACTGGCTATTTCCTCGTCGCTGAGCTTTGTGCCGTAGTAAAGGATCCTAAGTTCATGGCCTTTCTCTGCCTCGAGTACCATGGTGGTGCTCTTCGTGCTGATTACCTCCTGGGCGTAAAGACCAAGTGCTGACAGAAGTGCAGCTGCTAGTGTGAACACTCTTTTCATAACGCTATCTTATGGTTACTGTTACCTTGTGATTTCCTTTGGTGTAAGGAATCTGCTTGCCTTCTACGGCCACTCCGTCCACTACAAGTGACTCTGAACCAGTGCGCTTGATGTCGATGTCGTAGACTGCCTCTCGGAATGATCTTCTGACAGTATATCCCTTCCAGTCGGCAGGCACTACAGGGTCGATTACCAGACCATCATAGTCTGGCTTGATACCGAGAATGAACTGTGAGATGGTATACCAGTTCCATGCGGCTGTTCCGGTGAGCCAGCTGTTCTTGCCCTCACCAGGCTTCGCCGCATCCTTTCCTGCAACCATCTGGCAGTAAACGTAAGGCTCGACCTTGTGGAGCTTCTGATCCTCGATGTATGCAGGACAGATCTTCCTGTAGTGCTCCCAAGCATCCTCAGCGCGTCCTTCGAGGGCCTCGCCGATGATTACCCATGGGTTGTTGTGACAGAAGATACCTGCGTTCTCCTTGTATCCTGCAGGATAGCTTGAGATCTCGCCGTACTCGATATAATAACGGGTGAAAGCAGGGTTGTTCAGCACGATACCATGCTCACAGTCAAGTCTTTCCTTGACTGAGTCAAGAGCCTTCGCCACCATGCCTTCCTCTGCACCTATGCGTGCCATGGTGCACCATCCCTGTGACTCGATGAAGATCTTTCCTTCCTCATTTTCCTCACTTCCTATCTTTCTTCCGTAGTAGTCATAAGCTCTGAGGTACCATTCTCCATCCCAGCCGTCCTTTTTCACGGCCTCAACCATCTTGGCTACTTCCGCGTCCACTCTCTGAGCCTCCTCATCCATACCGAGGTGGCGGCAGAGGGCGGCGTAGTCGCCACCGCATACTACGAACTGACCAGCGATCATGAGCGACTCCGCCTTCGAACCTACATTGTTGTTCTCAGTGGTCTGGAATGACTCGTTAGGGTCGTTCGAGAAGCAGTTCAGGTTAAGGCAATCATTCCAGTCTGCGCGGCCGATAAGAGGCAGACTGTGAGGGCCAAGGTTATTTATGACGTGGTCAAATGATACCTTAAGGTGCTGAAGGAGTGATACTTCTGTACCTGGTTCATTGTCAAATGGCACTGGCTCCTCGAGTATGCTGAAGTCTCCAGTCTCCTTGAGGTATGCGACAGTACCGAAGATGAGCCAGAGTGGGTCATCGTTGAAGCCTCCACCGATACCGTTGTTTCCTCTCTTCGTGAGTGGCTGGTACTGGTGGTAGCAGCCTCCATCAGGGAACTGGGTGGAGGCGATGTCGATGATGCGCTCGCGTGCGCGATCAGGGATCTGGTGCACGAAGCCCACGAGGTCCTGGTTCGAGTCGCGGAAGCCCATTCCGCGGCCGATGCCACTCTCGAAGAATGATGCGCTTCGCGACATGTTGAAGGTCACCATGCACTGGTACTGATTCCAGATGTTTACCATCCTGTCCAGTCTTTCGTCGCCAGACTTCAGCTCGAAGCGGCAGAGGAGGTCGTCCCAGTACTTACCGAGCTCCGCGAATGCAGCATCCACCTTCTCTGTGGTGTCGAACTTCTCGATGAGGGCATGAGCGCGCTGCTTGTTGATGGTGCCGTCAGCGGCGAACTTCTCCTCCTGTGGGTTCTCGCCGTAGCCGAGCAAGAATACGAGGTCCTTGGACTCGCCAGGTGCGAGGGTGACCTCGATGCAGTGCGAGGCGACTGGCGACCAGCCATGGGCAATGCTGCCGCTAGACTTGCCTTCGACAACGCACTGAGGTGCATCGAAACCATTGTACAGGCCAATGAAACTCTCTCTGTCGGTGTCGAAACCGTCAATGGATGAGTTTACTGTATAGAATGCGTAGTGGTTTCTGCGCTCCTTGTATTCTGTCTTGTGATAGATGGTGGCACCTTCTATCTCGACCTCTCCTGTGGAGAAGTTTCTCTGGAAGTTCTCCATGTCGGACTCTGCGTTCCAAAGACACCACTCCTCGAACGAGAACAGCTTGAAGCTCTTTGCCTCGCTGCCGGTGTTTGTGAGTGTCATCTTCTGGATCTCGCACCACTCGTGGAGAGGCACGAAGAAAAGCACACTTGCCTTGACTCCTGCCTTCTCTCCAGTGATTCTGGTATAGCCCATTCCATGACGGCACTCGTACAGATCAAGTGCTGTCTTGCAAGGCTTGTAAGAAGGTGACCAGACGGTGCCGCCGTCATTGATGTAGAAGTATCTACCGCCGTTGTCCATAGGGACATTGTTATAGCGATAGCGTGTAATTCTTCTGAACTTCGCATCCCTGCAGAAGCTGTAACCTCCTGCTGTATTGGAGATTAGCGAGAAGAATGTCTCACTTCCCAGGTAGTTGATCCATGGCCAAGGAGTCAGTGGATCCGTGATGACGTACTCTCTCGAGACGTCATCATAATGACCGTATGTAGTTTTCATTGTCTTTTCTTACTTAAGCCAGTCTTTTACGATTATTCCCCATTCCTTGATAACTTCGTCGCTCCAAGGACCCTCGGATGACGCTTCAGGAGTGAACATAGAGCATGTCTCATTCTTGTCGGATACTGACCACACCACTGTGCTGATGCCGTTCTCCTCTGCCCACTTGTCCCAGGTGTTCCATGACTCGATGTCGAGGAAGCCGTCGCCAGTAGCTTCGCAACCTGCGCACTCTGAGAGGAACACCGGAATGCCCTTCGAGATGGCATAGTCGCTGCGCTCTCTCAGGTAGTCCTTGTGGGTGGCTGCGTAGAAGTGTACGGTGTACATGATATTGTCATAACCCTCTACAGGGTTTGCTGGCACGAGATGGATGTCCTGGTCCCACTGAGGGCAACCCATGAGGATGAGTGGATGCGCCGTAGAGATGCTTGTGATGGTCTCAATGAGACTTTCCGCATATTCCTTGAGATCATTCCAGTAGCCTTCGAGCGATTCGTCAGTAGGCTGGCTATAGTCTCTTGAGGCATTGAACTCTCTGGATACAGGCTCGTTGAACAGCTCGTAGATCACATTTGGACAGTCAGGGTATCTGGTGGCAACTGCAGTGAAAAAGTCCCTGGCAGGCTCTAGATAGAGGTCGTGCGAATGCCAGTCAACGATGATGTATGAGTCATTCTCGATCGCAGCGTCAATGACCTTGTAGAGACACTCAAGCGCGAAATCCTTGTTGTTGATATAACCACTTGGGATGCCTGGGTTGTCAGCCAGGGCGTGGTCATCTGAGCCTACTGCGGCGCGGAAGAGGTTCGCGCCCCATTCATTGTGCATCTGCGCGAGGGCGCCTGCATTCCAGAAACGAGGCCAGATGTTATGCCATCCGAAGCTGATGCCCTTGAGGCGTACAGGCTGGTCGCCTGCGTAAAGCTGGGTGCCTTCCACATGAAGGCTCTCCATCTTCTGTGCAGGCTCATTCTTGCAGCTGCTGAGTCCTGCCGCGAGGGCAAGTGTGGCTGCTATGGTGATAAGCTTTCTCATGTTTTACTTCTTGATAGGGAATATGTATGCAAGCCAACCCATGATGAGAGCGAGCACTGCAGGAACAAGTGAGAACAGAGCCCATACCATGGTCTTCACTGACTCAGTGACAGAGGTAGGGTCGATTACTGTGTTTCCGAAATCGTCTGGGATCATTCTCGCACCGGCGAGGCCGAGGAGAAGGGCAATGAGTGAGCCTGAAATGGCTGTGCCGAGCTTCTGAGCCATGGTACCTGACGAGAAGATGAGACCGGTAGATGAGGTTCCGAACTTCTCAGTAGCATAATCTGCTACGTCAGCGTACATAGACCAGAGGAGTGGTGAGTAGATACCGATACCTACTGAAGTGAGGATCACCATGGCAACCATGAGCCAGATGAACTTAGGGTTCATTGGGATGAAGAAGAATGCCACTGAGGTCACGAGACAGATGGCAGCGGCAGCCATGAAGGCCTTGCGCTTGGAGCCGATCCATGCGGTGAACTTAGGTGAGACACCACCAAAGATCATACATGTCACCTCACCAAATGCCATGAGCACGGTGTAGTTGATGATGAGTGCACCAATGGTAACGTCGCCACCGAGGCAGTATGAAATCATGTATCCAGCCACTGCGTAACGGAAGCCGTTGAAGAAGTTTGTGCAGATTCCTGCGCAGGTGAGGATGAGCCATGGCTTGTTCTTGAAGAGGTCGCCGAACTGCTTCATCGAGTACTTCTCCGCTCTTACCGGCTTGAGTCTTTCCTTGGTGCAGAGACCACAGATAAGGGTAAGGATAGCTGCTGCTATTCCGAAGTATGCACCGAGGGTAGCATACTGATGTGCGTCAGTGCCACCTACGAACTTCTGGAGGTAAGGGAATGAGAGAAGGGTCACGAAGCCCATTGCATACGCGCCGACCATACGGAAAGATGAGAACTGGTTCTTCTCGTTGTCGTCGTCAGTCATGACTCCGAGAAGGGAACCGTAAGGCACGTTCACTGCGGTGTACACTGCCATCATGATAAGGTAGAGTGCATAGGCGTAGACTCTCTTGCCTACAGGGCCGAAGTCTGGTGTGTAGAGCAGGAGCGCGAACACGAGTCCGAGAGGAATGGCTCCGAAGATGAGCCATGGGCGATATGTGCCCCAGCGTGACTGGGTGCGGTCTGCGAGACTACCCATGATAGGGTCTGTCACTACATCGAAGAGACGTGCAATGAGCATCAGGGTCGCCGCATCAGCGAATGAGAGACCGAATACGTTTGTGAAGAACAATGGGAACGCGATGGACATGATCTTCCATACGATTCCACCTGCTGCTGCGTCACCGAGTGCGTACGCTACCTTTTCCCAAAGGCTTGTTTTTGTAGTTGCCATATTGTTATTTTTTTAGGTTTTTCTCAATCAGTCTGTTAAGCCTTTCTACGGTCAGACCAGTCCTGAGGCCATCTGGCTCAGTGTTCATGCAGTAGTCCACGAGTCTGTCAATGGTCGATGTGGCTACGTGCATGCGGGTGTCAGACGAAGCGTAGTAGATGAATACCTTCCCGTCCTCGTCGGCGATCCAGCCGTTCGCGAAGGTGACGTTCATGACGTCACCGATGTACTCCTCGCCGTCAGGGGCGATGAAGAAGCCAGCGGGCTGCGCGATGACCTTGGTAGGGTCCTCGAGCGAAGTCATGTACATGTACAGGACGTAGCGGAGGCCCGAAGCGCAGCCGCGTACACCGTGTGCGAGGTGGAGCCATCCCTTGTCTGTCTTGATAGGGTGTGGACCCTCTCCGTTCTTCACCTCTGTGATAGTGTGGTAGTGACGGGCGTTGATGATCTTCTCCTCCTTCACCTCGGCGCAGGTGATGTCGTCGATGAGCGCCCAGCCGATACCGCCGCCGCTTCCGGCGTCGATGAATCCGTCCTGAGGGCGTGTGTAGAGTGCATACTTGCCATCCACGAACTCAGGGTGGAGGCAGACGTTTCTCTGCTGTGAGCGTGACTTGAGGTCTGGGAGTCTCTCCCAGGTGACGAGGTCCTTGGTGCGGGCGATACCGCATGCAGCGGTAGCTGCCGAAAGGTCAGCCTCGAGGTCGTGGTCTTTTCTCTCCACGCAGAAGAGTCCGTAGATCCATCCGTCCTCGTGTCTGGTGAGTCTCATGTCGTAGACATTGGTAGCAGGCTCACCCCACTCAGGCATGGTGATAGGACGCTCCCAGAAGCGGAAGTTGTCGACTCCGTTAGGGCTCTCGGCCACTGCGAAGAAGGACTTTCTGTCCGCCGCCTCGACGCGCACTACGAGCACGTACTTGTCACCCCACTTGATGGCGCCGCTGTTGAACGCCGCGTGGATGCCGAACCTCTCCATGAGATATGGGTTTGTCTGCTCGTCGAGGTCGTATCTCCAATACAGGGGAGCGTGCTCTCCTGTGAGGATAGGATACTTATATCTTTCGTAGACTCCGTTTCCGTAGATCGGCTCATTCTTTCTCGTGATGAGCTTCTCGTGCTCGTTTGTGAGCATCTCAAGTCTTTCGCCAAAATTCATTTTACTTTCTCTTTATTAATTGGTCGGTGCGTGGTCGTAGATATAGTCAAGAGTATAGCTCTTGTCTTTGTTTGTCATGGCCTTTACCATCACGTCGATGAGCTCCTTTGAGTGACCGATGTATGCTCCAGTGCCATGGTCGATGTAGGCATGGTGCTCTGATCCAGCACCTGCGTTACCATTGTCCCAGAGGAAACATGGAAGGCCGTAGGTCTTCGCTGCCTTCACGAAGTACTCAAGGTAGTACTTCTGGCATCTCCACTCGACTGTGTTGTACTCGCGCATGCTACATCCGAACTCGCCCAGATATACAGGAATACCCTTGGCGATGTAATTTGAGTTCAATGTGCCAAGCACATCGCGTATAGCCTTCTCGTCCCAGCTGTTGCCCAGGGTATGTCCCCATTTCTTCTGAGGAAGTCCCTCAGCGAGGGTGAAGTCGTATGGGTCATAGCAGTGTACAGCGAGCATGGTATGCTTGGCTGGGTCATTTGGCATGACGAAGTATTTGATGTATGTAGGACCAGCGCAGTATGTAGGCACTCCAAGCCAGCGTGTGGCGTTGTTTCCGCCTGTAGCACGTACTGCATCCACGAATACCTGGTTCCACTGGTTCAGCACTGCTGACTGCTTGTCTGTATTTGAGCTTCCACCCCATTTACCGTCATTGATCTCGTTGAAAGATTCGAAGATGAGGTAGTCCCCCTCGTTCTTGAACTCATTGGCTACATTGGTCCAGAAACCCTTGATCTGCTCCTTCACCTTGGTGTTCACTGCTTCATCTGTGGTGGCCTGCATGATGTTCAGCCACCTGTGGCCCATGGACTCGCTGCCGAGGTAGTGGTCCTCGTCGTGGTGGGTGTTTATGATGACCTGGAGGCCAGCATCGCGCGCCATACCCACTACTTCCTTGATCCTCTTCATCCATGCTTCATTGATGGTGTAATCAGGAGCGTCGCCTATCATCTTGAGCCAAGTGATAGGGATTCTGATGGTGCGGAAGCCCGCAGAACGAAGGCCTGTGAAAGTAGACTGTGTGCATTTAGGATTTCCCCAGCAGGTCTCGTCTGGATAAAGGAACTTGTCTCCAGCCCATGTGCCGTTATAGAATGCATCGAAATGATTACCCATGTTCCATCCAAGTCCGAGCTTCTCGAGCTGCTTCCAGGCATCATTGTCCTGTGGGTCTGGCTCTGGATCAGGGGTAGGAGGGAGGGGAGCGCTCTTCGTGGTGAAGCTGATGCTTACGCCCTTCGCGGCGTCCTGATTCTCCTTGAAGCCGTTCACGATGCCATCTGGCACGGTGACAGTGTATTTGGTATCTCCCTTGAGGCCATTGACAGTAAGTGTCAATGTGGTGTTATATGGGTTCACCTTCACGATCTGGGCGGCATTGTCAATCTTTATCTTCGACTGGTCTGCCACGAGGCACTTGATGTTCTGGTCGTAAGTGATGGTGACGGTGAGGTCACCCTCATATGCTATGCCTTCTGCCCCATTTGCAGGGGTGGTTGACACACACTTGGGAGCCTCTGCTGCGGGTACATCCTCCGCAGGCTTCTCTCCGCAAGCTACTGCAGCTGCCAGCATCGCTGACAAGGTGAAAAATCTTCTTACAATATTCATGTTCTATACTATTTATTTCAATGATGGCATATCTTCGCGGGTGAGCACTGAACTGCTGCCCATAAGTTTCTTCCAATATGAGTCAGTGTTATACTTGTATGAGTTTGCGTCGCTGCTCCACACCATGTACCAGCTCCACTTGTTTCCTGCAGTGAAGCATGCCGCTGGCTCGGGAACATTGCCACACTCGCTGATGGTTACGAGTTTCTTACCCTTCGCGAGGTCCACGCAAGCCTGGTACTGGCGGCTCTTCGCAGTGGTGTTGTCCTCATAGATGTCTACGCCAATGATATCGACATACTCGTCTCCAGGGTACCAGTCACCCCATTCTGCTTCTGCGCCAGGGGTGGCATCCAGGGTCCATACCCAGATGAGGTTGTTTAGACCATACTTCTGCTCGAAGGTGTCGCGCATGAGGCGATAGAGCTTCTTGCAGTTCTCTGCGCCTCCGCGGCCCCACCAGAACCATGCATTGTTCTGCTTGCCGTAGAGGTTATAGTTTCCGGCAGCCTCGTGAAGAGGACGCCAGATGACTGGCACTCCCGCGTCCATCAGAATCTTCAGGTAGCCGGCGACCTTCTCCATATCCTTCATGATGAAGTCATGCTGCCAGGTGCCCTCCTTGAGCGCCTCTGCGATGCTGAAGGTAGTCTTGTCGCTATAGAAGTTATATCCGTTGAAGTCGCCCTTATTCAGACCGTTCTCCCAGTCGGTCTTAGAGTTTGGCACGTTCCAGTGCCACATATAATTGACCAGACCGCCAGCGTTCCAGTGCTCGATCGGAGCTGACATGTCTTCATAATTTACAACCCAAGTCCACCCCTGAGGGGTAGGAGAGTACTGCAGGAAGATGAAGTCGTATCCTGCAAGTGCCGGATGCTTTCCGGTCTTTGAGTAGATGAGGTTCACGTGCTCATTGTTATTTGCTGTGCCCTCACTCTGCACACCGCTGAGCATTTTCTTGCCGCTCTGCTCAAGAAGGAATGCGTATACCTTCCTTGCCTGCGCGGTGGCGTTCTTGTTTGAGAGTTCAGTGACAGGGGAGAGCTCGTAATGTTGCTCCACTGGCACGTCCTTCGTGGAGAATGAGATGCTGACGCCCTTCGCCGCCTTCTGGTTCTCCTTGAATCCTTCAATGACACCGTCAGGGACATTGAGGGTGTAAGTCTTTCCTGCTTCCAGGGCGTCGATGCTGATGGTGACATCCTGCATGTAGGCGTTGACTTTCAGAATCTTGGCGCCATTGTCTACGCTGATGGCTGCCTGATTCTTTGTGAGGCACTTGACATTCTGGTCATAGGTGAGCTTTATGTCAATGCTTGTGCCTGAGATATCTTTCACACCGCTTGCCGGGGTGCTGCTCACAAACGCAGGCGCCTCATTCTCCTGCTCTACGACAGGGTCGTTTCCATTACATGAGGACATGATGGAAAGCATTGCTACAAGAAGTGGAAGTATATGATTTTTCATGATTTAATAAATAAAAAGGCGGCGACCGTCAAGGGCCGCCGCCCTTTATGAAATACTACTGAACTGCGATTCTGGTAACCTTACAGTTGTCGCCGTTGAGTACGAATGTACCGCCCCAGCCACCTACAGTCTTGACTGCTGCAAGAATCTCGTCGGTGAGCTTGAATGCGATATATCCGCCATGTGCCTCAAGATCATACTCGGTGAACTTTCCGTTCTCTGTGTCGTTGCCAACTGAGCATACGCTGAGGAAGGTAGGGCCCCAGTGACCTTCTACGATCTGGATTTTCCATGCAGACTCGAGAGGAGTGGTATAGAAACGGATTTCCATGCCTGCCTCAACGCCGTTTGCTGTGAACTCTGGAGCACCGTCGCCGAGAACGTATGGCTGGTTACCCCAGTCGTCAACGATTGCTTCACCTTCCCAGAGAGTAACCTCCTGAGAGATTTCTCCGATGAGCTCAACCTTTCTGACGTCGAACCATGCACCACAGACTACGAGACCACCAGCGTTTACGAGCTGGTCAAGGTCGGCGGCAGTAAGCTTGATAGAAACATAACCGCTCTCATCTCCACAAGGGATGTTACCATCGCCGTCTGCATTTGGATAAGTGCTCTTTACGCTAGGAAGTGCAGCCCAGCTACCATTGCCGAGACGGATCTGTGCACCGTATTTTCTGTCTGGATCAACATCATAATATACCATGAGGGTAGTTCCGGCCTTAACCTTCGACCAGTCGTAGCCACCCCATGAGAGTGCCTGCATAGCTGCACCCCAATCACCTGGCTTGTGTGATCCCTCCCAGAGAGTGGTGAAGGTACGCTCAAGCTGGACCTCGATCTTCTCTGCCTGAACCTCAGTGTCGCCGTTGAAGAGAGCGAACTTGAGATCATACAGACCCACCTTGTTCCATGGCATGAGGAAACGGATCTCCTCATCTGTGCGGATGCTGTATTTGGTAACCTTGACATCACCGATGAAGATGTTCTCGATGAGGCTCATGTTTGAACCCTTGAGAACAACCTCTTCGCCGATATGCTGTGCGCTTGGACGTGAGGTTACGATAACGAGTGCGTGGTACTTCATGGTCACAGTCTCTGAAGACTCGATCGAAGTGCCGTTTGCAAGTGTGAGGACGACGGTACCGGTCACTGATGTTACATCAGTCTTGAGCTTGAGCTCGGTAGCAGACTGCTGAGCGATCTCTACAGGCTTTCCACCGATAGCTGCCTTGGTGATGAGGTCAAGGTTCTCACCCTTTACTACAACGAGCTCATCGTCGCCAGCGTAAACCTCAAGAGGTGAAACTGAGCTGATGGCAGCCTTTACTGTAGTGAATGAAACGCTTACTGCATTGCCGTTCGCATGATAGAGAACCAGTTCGCCTTCTGTGGCTACGGCAGGAAGAACTGCCTTGAGTGTGCCATTCTCTACTGTGAATGATACGCTTTCAGCTCCAGGGAAGTCCACTCTTGTGACTACGTCGAGGTCCTTACCACTGATGATAAGCTCCTCTCCTGCCTTAGGGGTGTTCTTAGCCACGAGAGCTGAAGGCATGATGCATGCGATCTCACCTGCAACGAACTCGTCACCTGCGAATGAAACTGCGGTGAGTGCACCATCGGTAGCGAAGCCAGGGACCTCGATCTCGATGCTGGACTTGTCCTCAGCAAGAGTGAATACATCAACGACCTCGGTAGCCTCACCCTTCTGGAAGGTGAAGTACTTGATCATCTCGATGTACTTTCCGGTAACGGTGAGCTTATCGCCGACCTTTACGTTCTTCTTCGCGAACTTGTTTACTGTAGGCTTGCCGACTACGAGGTCATTCTCTGAGTAGAACAGGTTCTCTACCTCACCATTGTCAGAAAGAATGATCTTGCCGGTGATTGCAGTGGAAGGAACCACTACCTTAGCCTCGTGACGGGTAGAGCCTTCGAGAACTTCTGAAGACTCGCCACCCTCGAAGATCACATGATGTACAAGGTGCATGTAGTCTCCCTTGAGGGTGATTACATCGCCTGGATATACTGTTTCAGGAGCCTCGAAACCATCGAATACGATAGACTCGGTGTATGTGAGCTCCTTTCTGGTCTTGAGCTCCTGTCCGTCCTTTGTCTTGAGGGTTACGATACCCACCTCTGGACCTTCAACAGGAATGCTTACACGAATCTCGCTGACCTTTCCGGAAGTAACGACCTCAATGTTTGTGATGGCAGGAATGCCAGGAACATTGACCTCTGCGATGTTCTGGAGGTTAGATCCGAAGAAACGGAGCTGAGCACCACGAATCACAGGATTTGGTCCGAAAGAAGCAAGAGTCACAGCTGTGTCGGAATACTGGTTTGTGTCCAGTTCCTTGACTGAACAGCTGGTGATGCCGAGGGCAAATGCAGCTGCGCAGATGATTGCTGATATTTTGGTAAATCTTTTCATCTTGTTCTGTGTTTATTATCTGGCTGGGACAGCACGGATGTTATCAATGTAGAGAACTGGGTTTGAAGGCTCACCCTCGCTAGAGGTACCACCTGCAAAGAAGAACTCGAGGTTAGAGAAACAATCTGGAGTGAGGTTTCCAGCTGCTACTGAACCATCCATGAAGTAGATGAAGTCTGAGATAGGAGCTGAAATGGTAACCCATTCTCCATTTGTGTGATATGAACCGGTAGCGGCCCATGGTCTCCACATGTAACGAGGAAGTGAGATTGACTTGTCGTTGAAGTAGGTGTTGTTACATCCTGGGAGGGTCACTCCATAGATGTCCTTGACACCTGCATTGCCATTTGATACATGCTGAACACCAGAGAAGATGATCTGCATAGGACATCCCTTCCACTCGTCCTCAGGGTTGATCTTGACCTCGAACTTGAGCACCATCTGGGCGAAGTTTGTGAAGTCTACGATATCGATGAGACGACGTCCGTCCCAGGTGCCGTAGGTCTCAGGATCCTGCCAGTTACCTGCCCAGTACTCAAAGTGACATGGGCCATCATGCCAATCTCCACCGTCACAGGTGAACTTCTCTGCAGAACCGTCGAGCTTAAGACACTGGCCTGAAACACCACCATCCACGAGGGCAGCTGGGTGCCATCCCTTGTTTGAGGTATAAAGACCATTTGTGCCGTCGAAGTCGAAGAGGATACCTCTGGTGTCGCGGAACATGAATTCAGATGCGCTGGTACCAGATGCTGTGGTAATCTTGACTCTTCCAGGCTGTGCGCCTGCAGGGACCTTCACCTTGATAGATGTAAGGGTGATGTCTGAGTCTGGAATCCTGTCGCAGGTAGCGTTAGGGAACTCGACAACGAGGTCGCTGCCTGGCTTCTGGTAGAAGTAGTTACCATAGATGGTAACCTCATCACCGTCGGCTGCATACTCGAAGCTCATCTCCTTGATACGTGGTACAGGAGGGAGTACGCGGAAGTCATAAGTGAGAGTGTCCTTCGCTGCAGTGACGAGATAGATCTTGTCTGTCTCGACTGTAGGCATGGTCTTAGGGACCTGCACAAGAAGGGTGTTGTCAGTGATGAAGCTGGTATTCAGTATGGCCTGCTGGTCGTTGAACCATATATCATGAATACTCTTGAGATTCTCACCGAGGAGACATACTACCTCCTCCATGAAAGCCTGCTCGATCTGTGTGTCAGTATTTGCGTAGCGAATGCTGTGTACAGTAGGCTTGCCTTCTGTAGGACGGAAACGGTTAGGGTAATCCGCCTTGTCGCAAGAGCTGAGACCTGAGACAAGAAGTGTAGCTGCGAAAAGATAGCTGATTGTCTTTATTGATTTCATTTCTCAGTTCAAATTAAAAGTTATACTTGTAGAGTTCGCGTACATTCACATTCTCAGCAGGAGCTGAGGTCTCCATGTTGCTGTTGAACACTACGTCCTCTGTAGGGAATGGAAGGGTGAAGCTGTCGATGGTGACATTTGGATTATCGTTGTCACCTACGTAGTTCTTGCTTGCATTTCCGTAGTATACGTCAGCAGGATTGTACTCAAATGTAGTCATGCCTGACTCGTAGTAGTTCTTGTAAACATCGCCGAGGCCATTGTATACAGAACGTCTCTGAGCCTTGATCTCAGCGATGACAACCTCTGGCTGGAAGTATGCACGACGTACGAAGTCGTACCAGTAATCGCCCTCGCCTGAGAGCTCGAGACGACGCTCCTTCCAGATCTCCTCGCGGGTGATTGAGCTGACAGCGTATGAGCTGTTGAATGTCTCCTCGCTGATACCTGATCCGTCGAGAACACCGTAAGCACGCTTGCGGATCATGTTGACGGCAGCTGCAGCTGCAGCATTGTCAGAATCAACTACAGCCTCTGCATAGACGAGATAGATGTCACCCATACGGAGGATGTGGGTAGGAAGCTGGTATGCCATACGGTCTGCAGGAACGCCTACGCCTGCTATATGGTCTGCATTGTCACCATAGAGGTGCTTTACGCAGTTTGTACCAGTAGGGCACTCCATCTGCTTAGGACCACCCTCAGCATATGCCTTGCTCTGGCCTTCAGCAGGGGTAACTGCGAACAGACCAGCGATCCAGTTGAAACCTGTACGTCCGTAGATAGGGTCTACGCGGTCAGTCCAGAAATACTCATAGTGGTCACCTGGCATCATCATAGAGCACTTGCGGCGCTTGTCAAGCTCCTTGCTGTTGCCCTTGACGTCGACTCTCTTTGAAGGGTCGTCAAGAACAGAGACATTGAATGCGTCTGCGAGGTCTACTGAAGGGCCACCCCAACCACCCCAGAGGTCAGCATTCTCACTGAAGCCCTCGATCATGAGGTCACACTGGAGAGAGTTCTGGCGTGTCCACTGGCTACCTGATACTGTCCACTGCCAGCTGATGAGAGGCTCACCAGTAGCGTTGAACTGCTTAGGGCTGAGACGGAAGATGTCTGAATAGGTAGGTGAAAGTGAACGACCTGAGTTGTCGATGACATCCTTTGCGTACTTTGCAGCCTGAGCGAGATCCTCAGAGTTGAGACTGCCAGAGACACCTGCCTTTGTGAGGTAAGTCTTTGCAAGGAGAGCCTCAGCTGCATAGTAGTCGATACGGTTGTATGCACCGATGTAAGCGTTCTTTGGGAGAAGCTCCATCGCCTTCTCGAGGGTGAGGATGATGTAATCGTATACGCATGACTTCTCGACCTTTGCCACTTCGTTATAGTTACCTGAAGCGAGGACATCGGAGTTGTCGTGAATGATTGGAACCTCACCGAATGAACGTACGAGGAAGAAATAAGCAAGAGCCTTGAGAGTAAGAGCCTCTCCGATGGCCTGGTTGATCACTTCCTGTGACGCCTTGCTTCCCTGTACCTCAAGAAGGTTCTTGATGACGGTGTTTGAATGTGCGTTCACAGCCCACAGTGAGTATGCCATCTTCATGAGGTCCTCATCGGTACCGTTTGCTGTAAGTGAAAGATATGGTGAACCACCCATATACATGTTTCCTGACATAACCTCACCCACCTTGATGAATCCACGCTGGAAATCATACCATGGAGAGTTATACAGGTAGTTTACGCCCTGAAGCACCTGCTCGTCAGTCTGATAGAAGCTAGAGGTGTTGTAGTTGTCTTCTGTAGGGCGATTCAGGAAGTCCTGGCAAGATGCTGCTGAAAGGAGAGCACCTGCGATGATAATACCTTTGATTATATTTTTCATTGTTTTACCCTCCATAGTTTAGAATGTGATGTTCAATCCACAAGAAATGGTCATAGGTGAAGGATAACGACCGTTATCCACACCGTATGTCATACCTGATGCATCCTGTGTAGACGCACCGACCTCTGGGTCGAATCCCTGGTACTTGGTCAAAGTATAGAGGTTCTGGAGGTTCATTGAGAGACGGATGTTCTCAAGGTTCCACTTCTGTACGAGTGCCTTAGGGAAGTTGTAACCTACAGTCACGTTCTTTACGCGGATGTAAGAACCATCCTCGACGTAACGGCTGCTCATACGGTCGTTGTCGTTAGGATCTGATGTGGTAGGACGAGGAGTCTTGGTGCCCTTGTTAGCTACAGTGACGTTTGTAGGATCGTCGTACCAGTTGTAGATGGTCTTGCCCTGGTAAGATACAGGATAAGCCTTGTCTGCGTCGATAGGAACGAGCTGAGCGCGGTCTGCTACTGACTTGTGCTGGTTTGTCCAAGCGCTGTTCATGTGAACAAGACCATTGAATCCCTGTCCGAGGAGGTTGTAGTTGAGGACCTTGTTTCCATATGAACCGTTGAGGAACACACCGAAGTCGAGGTTCTTGTAGCGGAAGCTGTTCTGCCAACCGAAGGTGAATACAGGGAGCGGTGAACCGATGTTTGTACGGTCCTTCTCGTCGATCTGACCATCCTTGTTGACATCCTTGAACTTAAGGTCGCCGATCCATACGGTGGTGTTCTTGTCGAATACGCCATCCTTTGGATACTTCTCAGCCTTAGGAGAGTTCATGATGTCATCGAGGCTGGTGTATACACCCTCGATCTCGTATCCGTAGAATCCGTAGAGAGACTCACCTACATGGGTGGTGCTGACTACATCGCTCCACTGACCGTAACCGATGAGGGCTGCGTTCTTTGTGCCGTCAAGTGCGAGGAGCTTGTTCTTGTTGAATGAGATCTGGAAGTTGCTGTCCCAGCTGAAGTTCTTCTTTGATACTGGGTGGAAGTCGAGAGTGATCTCGAGACCGCGGTTCATGATGGTACCGTAGTTACCCTTAGGAGCAGCAAGTGCTGATGAACCGTTACCCTGTGTACCCATGTATGAAGGAAGCTGCATGCTCATGAGCATGTCTGAAGACTTCTTCTGATAGAGGTCAATGATGAAGTTGTACTTGTCATCAAGGAAACCGAAATCGATACCGATGTTGAACTGCTCCTGCTTCTCCCAGCGTACTGCTGTGTTAGGGATGTTTGCAGGACGGTAACCGCTACCGAGTGCAGAAGGCATGGTGCTGATGGCAGCACCCCATGCATAACCACCGATGCTTGAGTTACCGGTCTGACCCCAACCGAGACGGATCTTACCGTTTGAGATAGCGAGTGCGTTCTTCACGTCCTCGAACCACTTCTCGTTGGTGAATCTCCATGATCCTGCGAGTGAGTGGAAACCTGCCCATCTGTTCTCTGGACCGAAGTTCGAAGAACCATCATAACGATAGGTGTAGGTGAGGAGGTATCTGTTGTCGAAGTTGTATGTCCAACGGGTGAAGAATGAAGCCATGGCTGCAGAACCGAAACCGTATCCTACCTTGAATGACTTCTCGTCACCGAGAGCTACATTGTGGATGTCGTCAGAAGAGAGACCAGTGCTGCTGCCTGAGAGGTAGTTCCACTTGCTCTCCCATGCCTCCTGACCTACCATGCCGGTGAAGCTGTGCTTTCCGATCTCGTTTGAGTAGGTGATGTAGTTCTTGATCTGCCAGAATGTGTTCGCGTTCTTCTGTACGCTCATTGAGTTCTGGTCCTGCTTGTAAGAACCGAGGTCGATCTTTGGACGATAACGCTCAGCGTCTGAGTTGTTAAGGTCGAAGCCGACTTCGCTGCGATAGGTGACATGCTTGATAGGGGTGAGCTCAGCGTAGATGTTTCCGGTAAGCTTCTGGCGCTTGAGGATGTTTGAGTTCATCATAGCCATAGCTACAGGGTTCTTTGTGCTTCCCTGACCCTCGCGGATCACTGTCGACCAGTTACCATCGATGTCATATACAGGGATGTCAGGAAGAGTGGTAAGTGAGTAGAAGATGATACCCTCACCACCATCTGCGAGCTTAAGGTCATCCTTTGTGTTTGCGAAAGAGACATTGAGGCCGAGCTTGAGCCAAGACTTGAGCTGGGCGTCAAGGTTTGTACGTACGCTGAAACGGTCGAAGTTTGAACCGATGATGGTACCCTGCTGGTCCATGTATGAACCAGAGATGTAGTACTGAACCTTCTCAGAACCACCCTGTGCACTTACCTGGTGTGAGTGCTGGAGAGCGGTGCGGAACACCTCGTCCTGCCAGTCGGTACCTACTCCGAGGAGTGAAGGATCGGCGTAGAATGCACTTGGGTTTCCGATCTCACCGATCTCTACCATTGAGTTATAGTACTCAGCGAACTCGCGGAGGTTCATCATGTCGAGACGCTTGGTCTGGCGGCTCACTGCGAACATACCGTCGTAGCTGAACTTGGCGTCACCTGCCTTACCACGCTTGGTGGTGATGAGTACGACACCATTTGCACCCTGTGCACCGTAGATCGCGGTCGCAGAGGCATCCTTGAGGATTTCCATGCTCACGATATCGGAAGGGTTGATGGTAGAGAGTGGAGAAATGGTAGATACTCTACCGTTACCGAGTGCGTCACCGAGACCAAAGTCTGCGCCGGAGTTACCGCCGCCCTGTACGATGACACCGTCGATCACGTAGAGAGGCTCTGCATTTGCATTGACTGTAGCCTGTCCGCGGACGCGGATAGAAGATGATGAACCAGGAGCACCTGAGGTCTGCACTGCGGTCACACCGGCAGCACGGCCCTGGAGGGTCTGGTCGAGAGAGGTGATGACAGAACCCTTGAGGTCTGACTCCTTCATGGATACTGATGATCCAGAGAGGTCACTTCTCTTCATGGTACCGTAACCTACGACAACTGACTCGTCGAGAAGCATACGGTCCTCTTTGAGGGTGACATTGTAGACGTTGTCTGCACCGACTACGATCTCAACGGTCGTGTAGCCGATGGAAGACACCTCAAGTGTCGCCCCTACCTTTACGGTGATGGAATAATTTCCATCCAAATCGGTAATGGCACCATTTGTTGTGCCTTTCTCGATGACACTGGCTCCGATAACCGGTCCGATCTCGTCGATGACCACACCCTTTACGGTCTTTGTGGTCTGCGCGAGAAGCGACAGGCTGCAGAACAGCATCATCAAACAAGAAAATAACTTGCTTTTCATTGTTACTGATTCTTTGGGTTAATAAAATTAATTGTTGTTTATGTTTGTTTGGTTTATTGTCTTAAACCACTTGTCTCTAGCTTCTTTCCATGCATCTATCTCCCACATGCTGTGACCGCAGGTAGGGACGCACATGTACTGCTTCTCACCCTTTACCATGTTATATCCCGCGAAGTTTGTGTGAGGCGGGCAGGTAGGGTCCTGGAGCCCGAATGCCATGTATACAGGGCATTCGATCCTGTCGGTGAAGTTCTTCACGTCGAAGTATGAGAGGGTAGTGAAGAGGTCATCTCTGTCTATGCCTTCCTTGTCGGCCTGCTCGAATACCTCCCACATCGGCCACCAGACAATCTTCGCGTAGTCCTCATAATCGCTGAGGAATGGCACTGCTGGCGCAATGGCCTTGATGCGATGGTCAAGCGAGGCGGCAATCCAAGTCAATGCTCCTCCCTGGCTCTCGCCGAGCGCGAAAAGTCTCTGTGGGTCGCAGCCTGGGCGCGAAGCCACAAAATCCACGGCGCGTACAGCGTCGCAGAATGCTCCCTTATAGTAGAATGTGTCCTTCGACTTCAGACCACGGTCTATCCATCTGGCTTCGGGCTCCCTGAAGATGCCCTGGCCGCGTACGCTTACGAGGAACTGGATGGTCTCGGGGTCGGAGCCGCCCCAATAAGGGTAGACATCTGCTCCATAGCCCATAAACTCCACATATGCTGGGTACTTTCCTTCCTTGACCGGCTCTGCGAGAATGCCGCCTATGGTGACGCCGTCGGTGCCCTGCATCTCCACGCGATAGACATTGCGCTCCGCTGTGCTTCGCTCCGGCATGAGTGTGAGCTTCGCTGACATAGGCACTGCGGCGAGCTCAGCGAGATTCTTCTCCCAGAACTCATCGAAATCAGGCTGCTTGGTCTGCTCTGATACTATCTCCTCTGGGCGTACACCTATGTTGAACGTCTTCACGCAATCGTCTTCCATGCTCACGCACACCTGGTAGAATCCAGGCTCGAGGTCGGCTATAAACTCCTCTACCTGAGGCGTTTTCGCCTTGACTGCTGCATTCTTGTGAAGGATGAGGACTGTGTCTCTCTGACCCATGAGGGTGGTGTCTCTCACAAAAACCATGTGGACGGATGCCCTGGTGTCCTTCTGTGCGCTGAGCTCTACCTTCACTAACTGGTTCCTGTCCTTCTCGGTGAAGAGCCAGTCGTGCTCGAGCAGCACCTTCGCGGTGACCTGCTCCGAGAGGGCGGATGTAGCTTTCTTTATTATGCCAATGGTGCTGTCTCCCAGATAGACAGAGTTAAGTCCCTGCTCTTCCTGGGAAGGGTCTCCGCAGTAGTCGTCGCCATGCTCCCAGTAGATGTGGCCTACAGGCTGCTGTGCCATGCCACCCCATCCCCAGAAGTTGCAGCCAAGGAGCGCTCCTCCCTGCGCGGCAGACTCGATGACTCTGTCGAAGATGTGGCCATAGTAGCCATCACGCGCCGATGTGGCGCTTTCCTTTGAGAACTGGAAGCCGTCCCTAGGGTAGCCGAACTCCTCGATGACCACCTTCTTTCCGAACTTCTCGGCTACGCGGAGGTGCTTGTCAATGTATTCGTCTGTCTTCTGGATGGCGCTGAAGAGGTCGTCCTCGACGGACTCCTTGGATGCCCAGCTCCAGTTGAATGGCCAGATGTGGATGGTGACGTAGTCGATGGATGGGCATGCGGCGATCTTCTTGAAGAGGTCCATGGAGATCTCGCATCCCTGCTCACCCTCATTTCCAGAAGAAACCATGTGGTCTGGGTCAATGGACTTGATGAGCTCCGCGGACTTCCAGATGAAGCTTACGAATGCATCCTGTACTGCTGGATCGTCGCTGAAGCATCTCGGCTCATTTGCGATCTGCCAGGAATAGATGGCGCTGGAAGACTTGAACTTGTCCACGATGAAGCGGACGTGGTCGAAATAGAGCTCCTGAGCCTTCTGGCTGGTGATGAACTTGCTGACAAACTCCATGTAGGCGGTGTAACCGTCCTTTCTGGTGTTCGGGGTGGTGCCTTCTCCTGCCCATTCGAGGTAGGTGCCGTAGCCGCCGGACCACTCCCAGGCGTTGTTCAGGTAGAGGACTGCCTTCATGTCACGCTTCTCGAGCTCGTCGAGGAATGTGCCGATGCCGGCGAGAAGGTCCTCATCGTATACTCCTGGTGCTGGATGCAGGACAGGGGATATCTTCACATCCACTCCGTCGGGGCCGTCTGCGCCGAGGAGGACTCTGAGGTTTGTGATGCCAATGGACTTGAGCGAATCGAGCTCTGAAGTGAGTCTGGTATAGTTTCCGCCTTCTCCTTCGCTGGCAAGGATAGGTCCATACCAGAAGTTTGTTCCGACGAAATACTCTTCGAATACGGTTTCATTCGCCACCTGCTTTCTGCAGCCAGCGAAGACGATGATTGCACTCAGTGAAAGAGTGATGAATTTGAGGGTTCCAGTGCGCACTATTATGTGGTGTAATTACAGATGCAAAGATACGCCTTAACTACACCTCAAACTACTACTTATTTGACAAATGATGCAAAAATACTATTTGTCTTCCTAAACTATGACTTTGTTTTTCCTATACAAAGCCCTGAATTCCTTAGGCGCCATCCCTTTCTTCTCCTTGAAGATCCTGTTGAAGTTCGAGAGGTTGTTGAAACCACAGCTATAGCAGATTTCCGATATGTTCTGGGTGGAATCCACCAGCGCCCTGGCGGCGATTCCGAGCCTTATGTCGGTGATGTATGAAGTGAGGGTCCTGTTTGTGTGCTGCTTGAAGAAACGGCTGAACGAAGAGGGACCCATACCTATGAGGGCGGCCAGCTTGTTGAGGCTCAGATCCTCTGTGTAGTGGTCGTTTATGTACTGCTTCACGGTCTTTATCCTTCGGCTTTCCTGATCTCTTGAAGCATTTGCGAAAGAGCTGGAAGACAGCTGTTTATAGTCTCCTCGTGAGAGGTCGTACAGGATCTTGAACATCTCGAGCACCTGCATGAAACCGTCAGTCTCATGGGTGACGGTGTCCAGCTGGCTGTACACCCTCATTATGGACTCCATGGGGAAGGAGATTCCGTGTTCTGCGCTTGCGAGCATCTTCAGGATGGATGCAAACTGGTTCTTGTCAAGGAAGTTCCCATAGAAGAGCTCCTTCGGGAACTGGATGGTTATCTCCCTGATGTTCGTCGAGGTGCAGTTCCCCTGCTCCCATACATGCTCAAGCTCTTCTCCACCGATAAGGACGAGGTCGTAGTCTCCGATCTCCTCCACGCTGTCACCTACCACGCGCCTTACTCCCTTCGCGTTCTGAACAAAGTTCAGCTCGAACTCCTTGTGCCTGTGAATAGGGTAGGTAAATGAGCTTTTATACCTTTCCGCGATGTCGAAACAGTCTCTTTCCGAGAGCTGGGAGATTTCATAGAGTACTTCTGACATAATCTTTCTTGATGGTTGGGTCAAATATAGGAAGTAATTTTGAAAAATGATACTATTTTGTCAGTTATTTCCAATGATTTGCGTAATTGTTATATCGTATTTCTATCACTGAAACCATTTATATATATTTGTAGCCGGTTAAAATATCATAGATTTAAATTTTTTTAACACTAAGATGAGCCTCTTTTCCAAACTATCCAGTTTCATTGTCCTGTCAGCCATCATGGCTTCATGCGTACCACAGACCGGCGTCACGGTAAGGACTGATGACGGTACCAGGGTCAGTGTGGAGATGTATTCCGATAACATTGCCCATGTGCGCGTGGTGCCTCTGGGAGAGAAATTCTCTACTAGGAGATCGCTTTCTGCACTTCCTCCGAAGGCGGATGTGGACTTCCACGTGGATGATCTCGAGGATTGTGTATGCCTCAGCACAGATAAGCTGGAAGTCAGGATATCCAAGTCGGACGGCCGCATCTCGTACTATTCCGCTGATGGTGAGCTCATCTCTGCCGAGGACAGCCGCTCTTTCCAGAGGATTGAAGTGGAAGGCCAGAAGGGCTGGACAGTACGTCAGGTATTCGCCACTTCGGATGATGAGGGCTTCTATGGACTTGGTCAGCACCAGGCCGATGAATGGAACTACAGGGGCAAGAATGAGGAACTTTATCAGTATAACACGAAGATTTCCGTTCCTTTCGTGGTATCCAGCAAGGGATATGGTATCCTCTGGGATAGCTATTCTCTCTGCCGATGGGGTGATCCTAGGGACTATGCTCCTCTGAATGAAGTGTTTACGCTTACGGATAAAAATGGGGAAGCGGGCGCACTCACAGGTACTTACACTCCGGCTTCAGGAGATGTACTTGTGCGCCGCGAGCCTGCGCTCTGCCAGGAGTACCTCATCACCCCTGACTGTGAGAAGGTGAACGGAGCTCCAGACTTCGACTTCTCGGGCTCCAAGGTTCTCTATGAGGGCACCATGGAACCTTCAGAGTCGGGAGTCTATCGCTTCCTTCTCTACTACGCCGGCTACACGAAAGTCTTCGTGGATGGAGAGGAGGTCGTGCCTGAGATCTGGAGAACCGCATGGAATCCAAACAGCCATAAGTTCAGTCTCGAGATGACAGCAGGAAAGCCTGCGGACCTTAGGATAGAGTGGATCCCTGATGGCTCGGTATCATATTGTGGTCTGCGCGTGCTCAGTCCGGTTCCGGAGGAAGAGCAGACGAAGATGTCGTGGTGGGGCGAAATGCAGCAGCAGATCGACTACTATTTCGTGGCAGGTGAGTCCATGGACGATGCCATAAGCGGATACAGAACTATCACCGGAAAGGCTCAGATCATGCCTAAGTGGGCTATGGGCTACTGGCAGTGCAGAGAGCGCTATCGCACTCAGGATGAGTTACTTCAGGCACTCAAGGAGATGCGCGAGAGGCACATCCCTGTCGACAACATCGTCCAGGACTGGCAGTACTGGGAGGATGACAAATGGGGCAGCCATGAGTTTGACCTTACCCGCTATCCTGACCCTAAGGGCATGGTGGATTCCATCCACGCGATGAATGCTCATTTCATGATCTCTGTCTGGCCGAAGTTCTATCCAGGTACGGAGCATTTTGATGAACTCAATGACAGAGGCTGGATCTACCAGACAGCGCTTCGCGACAGCGTCGAGGACTGGCTGGGCTACCAGCAGTCGTTCTACGACGCGTACGCGGATGGCGCGAGGAAGCTCTTCTGGAAGCAGATGGATGAGCATCTCTTCACCCTCGGAGTGGATGCGTGGTGGATGGATGCCAGCGAGCCGAACATCCACGACTGCACCGACATGGACTACAGAAAGGCTATGTGCGGCCCGACCGCATTGGGCACATCTACAGAATATTTCAATGCTTACGCCCTCATGAACGCGCAGGCTATCTATGATGGACAGCGCGGCGTCGCACCTGACCAGCGCGTGTTCCTCCTCACCAGAAACGGCTTTGCAGGCCTCCAGAGGTATTCTACCTCGTCGTGGAGCGGTGACATTGGCACCAGGTGGGAGGACATGAAGACGCAGATCTCTGCTGGCTTGAACTTCTCCCTCAGCGGCATCCCTTACTGGTGCCAGGACATCGGAGGATTCAGCGTCGAGAACCGCTACATGGCAGCTGCCGGCAAGGATGACAATGACCCCGATCTCAGGGAATGGCGTGAGCTGCAGGCCCGCTGGCACGAGTGGGGCGTATACTGCCCTCTGTATCGCTCGCATGGCCAGTGGCCAAACAGGGAGTTCTGGTACATTGCCCCAGAAGGCAGCCCTGCCTATGAGGCCATGCTCGCTACCGACCGCACTCGTTATGAGCTGATGCCATACATATATACATTGGCCTCACGCACATGGTTTGAGGATTATACCATCATGCGCGCCTTGGTTATGGACTGGCCTGAAGATGCTGTGGCGCGCGAGATTTCGGATGAGTTCATGATGGGAGAGGCCCTTCTGGTAGCTCCTGTATATGAATATGGCGTGCGCAGCCGCAAGGTCTACCTCCCTGAGGGCACATGGTATGAGGTGCACAGCGGCGCTGTGTATGCTTCTGCAGGTGCGTGGTATGACGTGCCAGCTCCATTTGAGTATTGTCCAGTCTTCGCGAAGGGCGGCAGCATCATCCCTCATGGCCCTGCCATCGAGTATACATCGCAGCCTCAGGATGGCTCGCTGGACGTCTATGTCTATGCTGGCGCTGATGCGCAGTTCGCTCTGTATGAGGACGATGGCGTAAGCTACGGCTACGAGAGGGGAGAGTGCAGCTCGGTGCCAATGCTCTGGAACGACTCGCAGAAGACCTTCACCGTAGGTGCGAGAAGCGGAGAGTTTGAAGGCATGTTCGCTGAGCGCGAGATCAGGGTCCATCTGGTGTCAGGCTCGTCGCCAGCCGCAGTCGTGACCATTGAGTATGATGGTTCATGTAAAGAAGTAAGATTTTAAAAACCAATAGTTTATGAATAGAATACTGTTTGTTGCGGCTCTGGCGCTTGCATCTTTCAGCGCGAATGCAAAGCTCACTGTAAACAAAGTCTTCAGTGACGGAATGGTGCTTCAGCAGAACGCCGAAGCTGCTATTTGGGGCACTGCAGATCCAGGTGCCAAGGTGAGCGTGAGCGTGTCCTGGGCAAAGAAAGACGTGACCTGCGTAGCAGGGGAGGATGGCAAATGGAAGCTTGCTGTAAGCACTCCTGCGGCCAGCTATACACATCAGACTGTGTCAGTGAAGTCTGGAAAGGAAAGCATTGATATACAGAATGTTCTCGTGGGAGAAGTGTGGTTCGCCAGCGGCCAGTCAAACATGGAGATGCCTATGAGGGGCTTCTTCAACTGCCCTGTTCGTGACGCTGACAAGTTCATCAACGCCAAGCCTGATACAGATGGCATCAGGATGTTCATGCAGAAGAAGGGACAGTCCTATGAGCCTGTGGAAGATGCTGATGGTCAGTGGAATGGCGCGTCGCCTGAGACAGTTGCAGAGATGAGCGCTACGGCGTTCTTCTTCGCGCATAAGCTCCATGAGATGCTGGATGTACCAGTAGGTATCGTGTGCAATGCGTACGGCGGCTCGCGTGTGGAAGGCTGGCTGCCTAAGTCTATCCATGAGGCGCATACCGATGAGGATCTCGACGTGGAGCATATCAAGCAAATGTCTGAGAATCACAGGCCTTACGTTATCTACAATGCAGTTCTCAACCCTCTCAAGGGCTATACTGTTAAGGGCTTCATCTGGTATCAGGGCTGCTCGAATGTGGGCGCTCATGAGACCTTTGTGGAGCGCATGGGACTCATGGTGGAGCATTGGCGTAGCCTGTGGGGTGATGCAGATGCGAAGCTTCCATTCTACCAGGTGGAGATCGCGCCGTGTGACTGCTATGGTGGCAATGCTGACTACAGTTCAGCTGCGCTCCTTCGCGCCGCGCAGCACGAGTCTGCCCGCACGATTCCGAATTCTGCCATCGTGGTTACCAATGATCTCGCTGAGCCATATGAGGCGTGGAATATCCATCCTTGCCAGAAGCAGCAGGTGGGCGAGAGACTCGCCATGCTCGCTCTGAATCGCGACTATGGCTTCAGCGGTATACATTGCTACAGTCCTGTAGCTACTCGCGCATGGGCCGTGGAAGTCGGGGTCGCAGTGGAGATCCCTGATGTCAAGTGGAATGGTTTCGACCGCACCCATGAGATCAATGGCCTCGAGGTCAAGACCGCCGACGGAGCATGGCACAAGGTCTCTGATGCCGCTTACTCATGGGAGAAGAAGTATCTGGAAATCAATTGTGTAGATAAGGTGACGGCAGTGAGATACGGCTGGGGAGATTTCGTTCCTGGAAATCTTCATGACTGCTTCGGTCTCCCTCTGGCTCCGTTCTGTTTCGAGCTGAAGTAGCTACTGCTGCTTGCTGAGATATTCGGCCACGACTGTGGCTGCACATGCAATGAGGCGTTCGCAAGGTCTGGACTTGTAGAACGCCTCAGTCCTTTCTGATGGGACCGGGCTTTCCATCGCGTCCTCTGCCTTCTTCTGGAGAAGCTCCCTGCAGATTATGCTTCCGTTCAGCTCGCGGAAGCGTGCGGCGAACTCCTGCACAAGCCTGTAGTTCTCGCTGCGCGCTCCGGCCACGCTCGGGTCTGAGGCAGGGGAGATGACGCCAGCCAGGAAGGTCATGCCACTGACGGCACCGCATACTTCCCTCATCCTGGCCATGCCGCCTCCGAAGCCGGAGGCCAATGCCTTCAGACTTTCCTCGCTTATGCCTTTCTGCTCGCAGTAATCACTGAAAGCGAGGACTACAGACTGCGCACAGTTGTAGCCCTCGCGGAATATCTTACGGGCTTTTGCAGCCCTTTCTTCTGGATCGTATGTCATTAGAACAGAGTCTTTTCCTTGTCGAAGAGAGCCTTGTCCTCGCGAGAAGGATTCGGTGTGAACGAGTCGCTGTTCCTCATGTTCTCGATGGCCTCCTTCTCGCTGCGTGAGAGCTTGCGAGGGATCCATACGAGGATCTTTACATAGAGGTCGCCCTTTCCGTAGCTCTTTCCATAGCTGTTCACCTCAGGGAGTCCCTTGTTCTTCAGCTTGATCACGGTTCCCGACTGGGTGCCGGCATCAATCTTCAGCTTGTACGCACCGTCGATGCATGGCACTGAGATCTCTGTGCCGAGAATGGCCTCAGTCACTGAAATGACCTTCGTGTAGAAGAGGTTTGCGCCCTCTCTCATGAGCTCTGGGTGCTCCGCTTCCTTGATGACGATGAGAAGGTCGCCGTTCACTCCATTATGAGGAGCTGAGTGGCCCTCGCCTCTGATAGTCAGCTGGTTCCCAGCCTCCACACCTGCTGGAATGGTCACCGTCACTGTCTCGCGCTTGCGTACCAGACCTGTGCCTGAGCAGCTTCTACATGGGTTTGTGACTACCTTTCCCTCTCCGTTACACTGAGGACAGGTGTTGTATGTGATGGTTCTGCCGAAAAGAGAGTTAACGGTCTGCTGAACCTGTCCACTGCCCTTACAGGTAGGGCATGTCTTTATGTCCGAAGAGTTCTTGGTGCCCTTTCCTCCACAGTCGGCGCAAGGACGGTTCCTCTCGATGGTGACCTCTTTCTTGCATCCATTTGCGATCTCCTCAAGGGTCAGTGTGACGCTAGTGCGGATATCACGGCCTCTGAGTACTCTCTGCTGGCTGCTGCTTCTGCTACCGCCTCCGAAACCACCGAAGCCAAATCCTCCGAAACCACGTCCGAACAGGTCGTTCAGGATGTCGTTCAGGTTTCCGAATCCGGCTCCGCTGAATGGGTCGCCGCCTCCGGCCGCTCCATCCACTCCGCTGAATCCGAACTGGTCGTACCTGGCTTTCTTGTCAGGGTCGCTGAGCACGGTATATGCCTCCGATGCCTCCTTGAACTTTTCCTCGGCAGCTTTCTTGTCTGCCTCAGAGTCGTTCACGTGACGGTCCGGATGCCAATTGAGCGCGGCTTTCTTATACGCGCTCTTTATCTCGTCGGCTGAAGCACCCTTCTGGATGCCAAGCACCTCGTAGTAATCTCTTTTCTCTGCCATTTTGACTGATTGTTTATGCGCCTACGACGACTTTTGCGTACCTGAGTACCTTACCATTGAGAAGATAACCGGTCTGGACCACGTCGATGACCATGCCTTTGAGCTCCTCTGAAGGTGCTGGGAACTGTGTCACAGCCTCGTGGAAGTCCACGTCGAACTTCTCTCCCTTGGCCTCGATCACGCTGAGTCCCTTGGTCTTCAGGTAGGCCATCATCTTCGTGTAGATGAGCTCGGTGCCTTCCTTGGCAGCCTCATCTGCTGAGGATGCGAGGATCGCGAGAGCCCTCTCGCAGTCGTCCAGAACTGGAAGCAGCCCCTTGATGGTATCGGCCGCAGCTGAGCCTACAAGACTGAGCTTCTCCTCTGCATTTCTTCTTCTAAATGTCTCGAACTCAGCCATTAACCTCAGGTAGTCGGCCTTCTCGTCAGCTGCCTTCTGCTCCGCTTCGGCAGCCTTCTTCTCGGCCTCCTCCAGCTTCGCCTTGAGCTCGTCTATCTGCTCCTTGAGCTTCTTCTCGGCCTTAGCCTCTTTCCTTGATTCCTTCTTCTCGTTCTGGGCTTCAGCATTCACTGCTTCCTGCTCCATCTGTTCTTCTTTCTTAGCCATATCTTGTGTTTTTTCCTTTTCAGTTTATACCTGTTCTTCATCAAATAATCTGCCAGTGCATGGCATCTGCCATTTTGGCAATCATATTGGTCTACAAAGTTCGTTATTAAACTTCTTTAAAAAAACCTCAGATTAGTTGTCTGCAACGATTTTTTAGTATAAATTTGTAGTTTCAGATGCTGTTTAAATCGTTTAATTGGGTAATTAATTGATTTTCACGGCATTGATACTATTTGAAGTTAAGTTTATAAAATATTCACTACGCTATGTCAAGATTTTTTGATCCTCCTAAGCCCAAGGAACCCATTGCAAATGCTATGGTAGACAAGACTTACAAGGCTATGCGTATCAAGGTCTTCCTTGGTGCATTCCTTGGTTATGCCGGATACTATCTTGTGCGCAAGAATCTTTCTCTTGCCGCACCTGACATGATCAACGACGGCATCCTCGATGCAGGAAAGGTGGGACTCGCCATGTCTGCGGTTTCCATTGCCTATGCATTCTCGAAGTTCATCATGGGTTCGGTTTCAGACCGCTCTGACTCTCGTAAGTTCCTCTGTGTAGGTCTCGTCCTTTCGGCACTCACCATGATTGCCGTAGGCGTCATGCCTTTCGGAACAAATGTTGGTGTAAACACAGCCATCATATTTGCCCTCATGCTCGTTGTGGGCTGGCTCAGCGGTTTCGGCTGGCCTCCATGTGGCCGTATCATGGCTCATTGGTTCTCCCAGAATGAGCGAAGCTTCAAGATGAGTGCATGGAACATCTCACACACCATCGGTAGCTTCTCACTCGGCTTCCTCGCCATCGCAGGTGTGGCTCTCTTCGCCGACCTCGGCATAGCCCAGACCTGGAGAGGTAATTTCGTTTTCCCTGCCATCATCGCCATAATCATTGCAGTATTCTGCTGGTGGGCCATCCGTGACACCCCTGAGTCATGCGGACTCCCTTCAGTCCAGGACTGGAGACAGGATTACAGTGGCGTGAAGAGCAAGGGCGCTACCGGCGAGAAGCTTCCTTTCAAGGTCCTCTTCGTGGATTATGTCCTCAAGAACAGGCTCCTCTGGGTGGTAGCACTCTCAAACATCTTCGTATACATGGTTCGCTATGGTATCGGTGACTGGGCTCCTACCTTCCTCCAGAACGCGGGCATCATGACCGCGGCTGAGAGTAAGATCGCCTTCTCTGTACATAATATTGTCGGCGCTGTAGGTACTCTCCTTTGTGGTCTCGCTACCTCGAAGATCTTCAAGGGCCGCTGCGCTCCGATGAATACCATCTGCATGCTCGCTTGTATGCTTGGTGTCCTTATCTACTGGTTTGTAGGTGCTGGTTACGTGGAGATGTCACATGGTATGCAGAAGACTCTCGTGTATGTGGCGCTCTGCCTCATTGGCTTCTTCATCTATGGACCTGTGGCCCTCACTGGTGTGCAGGCTCTCAACCTTGTCCCTAAGAATGCTGCAGGTACCGCTGCTGGCTTTGTAGGCCTCTTCGGCTACTTCCTCGGTGATGCCATCTTCTCAAAGATCATCGTCGGTGGCGTAGCGAACTCAGCAGGCTGGAATGCAGCGAACCTCACTGTAGCCATCGGCGCCGGTGTGGGTGTCATCCTCTGCGCACTTCTCATCAGACCAGAATCTAAGCAGCAGGCATAAGCATGATCCATCTGAAACGAACATTAGCACTTATATTCACCTCAGCGACTCTCTTCCTAGGCTGTCAGAAGCCTCAGGAAGAGGCGTTTGATGTAAATTTCAATGTCCCAGCGGAAGTGTCCATCTCTTCCGAGGATACGGAGATGTCCTTTGTGATCCTTTTCGGAAAGGCTCCGAAGATGAGCGATGTCATTGTGATGTCCTCTACATCTGCGGGCTCACACGACTGTGCCATTAAATCGGTAGGGGAGAAGAAGTTCACCGTAGCCCTCTGGAAAGGTATCAGCAGTGGCAAATACACAGTGTCGGTCAAGAGAGACGGCAAGACCCTTGAGATTGGCGCCATGGAGCTCACCGTGGTCAGAGGTGGCGACATCAAGCCGGATGCAGGCGTCACCGTCTATGGTGTAGTGACCTGCGATAACCAGCCGGTAGCAGATGTAGTGGTATCCGACGGAGTGCTCGTGACCAAGACAAACGACAAGGGAGTCTATCAGCTCAAGTCTGAGAAGAAGTATGGTACCGTGTTCATGAGCGTTCCAGAAGGCTACGAGGCACTCCTGGATGGCATACTTCCAAGTTTCTGGAAGAAGGTGAACCAGGCTACCATGAGCGCCCAGAGGCTTGATTTCGAGCTCAGGAAAGTCGATAACCAGAACTTCACCCTATACGTTGTGGGTGACATGCACCTTGCGAACAGGACCGGGGACATTGGCCAGTTCCGCACTCTCATGAATGACTGGCAGACCACTGTCTCAGCTACATCAGGCCCTCAGTATGGCCTCACCCTCGGTGACATGACATGGGATATCTATTGGTATCAGAACAACTTCATGTTCGGCACCTACAAGGATGAGATAAACAAGGACCTCAAGGGCATTTCACTTTATCATACCATGGGTAACCATGACAATGATTACCGCAAGGATGGTGACTTCGACAAGGAGATCTCCTACAGGGAGAATCTCTGCCCTACCTTCTATTCGACAAACATCGGTAAGTTCCATGTCATCGTTCTCGATAACATTGACTATACAAATGTTCCTCATAGTGAGGACAATGCGAAGGGCAGCATCACCACCGACCATCGTGGGGAGTACGCTGTAGACTTCCCGAAGGAGATGATAGAGTGGATGAAGAAGGACCTTGCCTATGTCAGCAAGAATACCCCTCTCATCATCACCTCACATGCTCCTACCCATATGCCGGCTTCTGCCACTTCATTCAGTGACAGGGTAGGTGGCTCAAATGGAGGCGTGAACACAGCGAACTTCGTGTCTCTGCTGTCTGGCTATAAGGTGCATTTCTTCTCTGGCCACACCCATAACATGTTCGGCTATGAGAGAAGCAGCAGCTACTATGAGACAAACTGCGGCTCTGCCTGCGGATCATGGTGGTGGTCTGGATACCTTACCCCTGGCATAAACCTCTCGCAGGATGGTACTCCTGGCGGTTATATGATAGTCAAGGCCACCGGTACTGACCTCACATGGCAGTACAAATCAGGCGGTTACCCTATCTCACACCAGTTCAGGTCATACGATATGAATGAGGTGAAGAAGGTAGTGACTCCGGAGCTCGGAGCATCCAGAGCGAAGTGGCAGACTTATGTGGACAATGTCAAGGACTA
>JAKSJL010000013.1 GCA_024398295.1 Bacteroidales bacterium | reverse complement strand
CTCAAGACCAAGAAGTTCTGGTCAGAGGAGGAGCAGAGATTCATCACATTGAAGGTATCTACAAAGGGTATGCGTATCATCGAGAAGAATGGTCTCGAGGCTACTCTTAAGGATGCACAGAAGAAAGGATTAATTAACCTTGTTTAATTTCGTTCATTATGGCAAAGAAAGCAAAAGGTAACAGGGTGCAGGTCATCCTCGAGTGCACCGAGCAGAGAGAGAGCGGTGTACCTGGAATGTCAAGATACATTACCACCAAGAATAGAAAGAACACCCCTGAGCGTCTGGAGCGTAAGAAGTACAATCCATTCCTCAAGAAGGTAACTGTTCATCGTGAAATCAAATAATTTATAGGAGGATAAACTATGGCAAAGAAAGCCGTCGCTACATTCGCAGCTAAGGCCGGTGCTAAGAGCATGGTCAAGTGCATCCGTATGGAGAAGTCTCCTAAGACTGGTGCTTATGTTTTCACAGAGCAGCTCGTTGAGGAGGCAAAGGCAAAGGAGTTCTTCGAGAAGAAGTAATTTCGTTAAAGTCTTCATATAAGTGGAGGTGTGTTTAGGCACACTTCCACTTTTTTTTGTACCCTTTTTTGATTATATTTGTTGGATTAAATAGATTGGCTATATGGGCATTTTTGATAAGGGAGTACAGAAGACCAAGGAGAGCTTCTTCAAGAGGCTTTCCAGAGCTGTCGTTGGTAAGTCCAGGGTCGATGAGGATGTGCTCGATGCCATGGAAGAGGCGCTTGTTTCTTCCGATATGGGCGTTGAGACTACATTGAAGATCATCGATAACCTTCAGGACCGCGTGGAGAAAGACAAGTACATGTCTTTCGATGAGCTTGTGGAGATGCTGAGAGATGAGATCTCGAAGCTTCTCGACGTGGATGGCCCTGATGCTCCAGTTCAGGCGTTTGACTTCTCGAAGAAACCATATGTCATGATGGTCGTTGGTGTGAATGGCGTGGGAAAGACCACCACCATCGGAAAACTGGCAGCCAGCCTCAAGGCGCAGGGAAAGAAGGTGATAGTCGGTGCGGCGGATACATTCCGTGCAGCTGCCGTCGATCAGCTCCAGATCTGGGCAGACAGGGCGGGCGTGGACATTGTCCGTCAGGAGATGGGCTCTGATCCAGCAGCTGTCGCTTTTGACTCAGTGAATGCTGCAGTTGCCAGAGATGCAGACGTGGTCATCATTGACACCGCCGGCCGCCTTCATAACAGGATTGACCTCATGAACGAGCTCACAAAGATCAGAAATGTGATGGGTAAGGTCATCCCTGATGCACCTCACGATGTGATGCTCGTCCTTGATGCGTCGACAGGCCAGAATGCCTTCCAGCAGGCGAAGGAGTTCTCGCGTGCGACCAAGGTAAGCTCGCTTGCAGTGACCAAGCTCGACGGCACAGCCAAGGGTGGCGTGGTTATTGGAATCGTGGATCAGTTCCAGATTCCTATCAAGTTCCTCGGAATAGGCGAGGGTATAGATGATTTGAAAGTCTTCGACAAGAAGGAGTATGTGAATTCTCTCTTCAATGCAGAAGACCTTAAGGCAGAATAAAACAGATTCTAGATATGAAACTTTCTTACAACTGGCTCAAGGATTATCTTGAGTGTGATCTTACTCCGGCACAGGTAGCCGAGGTGATGACTTCTATCGGTATTGAGGTAGACTCAGTAGAGGAGCAGGAGGAGATTCCTGGCGGCCTCGCAGGCGTAGTGGTAGCTGAGGTACTGGAGTGTGAGATGCATCCAGATTCAGACCATCTTCACGTGACCAAGGTCAACTATGGCGCTGAGGAGCCTGTGACTGTCGTATGCGGCGCTCCGAATGTGGCTGCTGGTCAGAAGGTACTCTTCGCTACTCTTGGTACAGTCCTTCCTGGCGACTTCAAGATCAAGAAGTCAAAGATCCGTGGTGTGGAGTCATTCGGTATGATCTGCGCCAAGGATGAGCTCGGTATCGGTGAGGATCACTCAGGTATCATGGTTCTCGAGCCAGAGGCAGTGGTAGGCACTCCAGCCAAGGAGTATCTCCATCTGAAGACCGAGGCTGTCATCGAGTATGAGATCACAGCGAACAGAGTCGACGCCGCATCTCACTGGGGCGTGGCACGCGACATCTACGCATATCTCAAGCATAACAGCATGCCATGCGCACTTCACCTCCCAGATGTATCTGCATTTGCAGAGGGCGAGGGCGAAGGCATTGGCGTGGAAGTACTTGATTCAGAGGGCGCTCCTCGTTATAGCGGTATCACCGTGAAGGGCGTCAAGGTAGCTCCATCACCAGAGTGGCTGCAGAAGAAGCTCATGAGCATTGGACTTAATCCGATAAACAATGTAGTCGATATCTCAAACTACATCCTCTTCGAGCTTGGTCAGCCTCTCCATACCTTCGACGCATCTAAGATAGAGGGTGGCAAGGTCATCGTACGCCGCGCGGCTGAGGGTGAGCCTATGAAGACCCTTGATGGCGTGGAGAGAAAGCTTGCTGCTACCGATATGGTGATCGCAAATGCCAGCGCTCCTATGTGCATCGCCGGTGTCTTCGGAGGCGAGGATTCAGGTGTCACTGATGCCACCACCGAGGTGTTCATCGAGGCTGCTTATTTCGACCCTGCTTCAGTGAGAAAGACTTCCAAGCGTCACACTCTCCAGACAGATGCTTCATTCCGCTTCGAGAGAGGTTGTGACCCTAACATCACCCCATATGCGCTGCGTCGCGCTGCCCTTCTCGTGAAGGAGCTTGCAGGCGGAGAGATAGTAGGAAAGGTTCAGGAGGTATACCCTCAGCCTATCGAGAAGAAGGTCATCGAGCTTGACTACGAGCGCATTGAGAAGTTCATAGGCAAGAAGATCGGGCACGCCGCTATCGAGGGCATCCTCGAGGGACTTGCATACGAGTTCATCGAGAAGAAGGAGAATGGCGCTGTCGTGGCTGCTCCTTCATACATGGTCGACGTCACCAGGGAGTGTGACGTAGTGGAGGAGGTCCTCCGCATCTATGGCTACAATAACATTGACCTTCCTCAGCACATGAAGATGTCTGTCAATGCTACACCTTCCCCAGAGCCAGAGGCTATCAGGAACGGAATCTCTAACTTCCTTGCTGCCAATGGTTTCGTGGAGATCATGAACAACTCCCTCACCAAGGGTGAGTATTACGAGAAGCTCAGCACCTATCCTGCAGAGAAGAGCGTGAAGATCGTGAACCCTCTCTCTCAGGACCTCAATGTCCTCCGCCAGAGCCTTATCCTCGGTGGCCTTGAGGTCGTGGCATACAATGTAAACCGTCAGGTCAGCTCGCTGAAGATGTTTGAGTATGGCTCAGTCTACCAGCGCAAGCCAGAAGGTGACGGCACCACTCTCGCAAGCTATGAGGAGCATCCTTGCTTCGCAATGTTCATCACCGGTACCCCTGAGAAGTCATGGAAGGTACAGGGTGGCAAGGGTGACTATTTCCAGCTCAAGGGATACCTCGAGCTCCTGCTTCGCCGTTTCGGTGCCGATATCTACCAGATGTACTGTGACGCTGCACCAGCAGATATCTTCTCGGAGGGTCTTTCGTACTCATTGCCAGGCTCAAAGCAGCCTCTTGCAGTGATGGGTACCATAAACCCTGCACTCGCTCGCCGCTTCGGCGTGAAGCAGCCAGTGTTTGCCGCTGAGATAAACTGGAACGCCCTCTTTGAGCTCGTTAAGAGAAACAAGGTGGCATTCAAGGAGCTTCCTAAGTTCCCTGAGGTACGCCGCGATCTCGCCCTTCTGCTTGATGAGAGTGTCAAGTACAGCGACCTTCGCGCAAGCGCACAGAAGGCTGCAAAGAAGCTTCTCAAGCAGGTCGGCCTGTTCGACGTATATCGTGGTGACAAGATCCCTGCAGGCAAGAAGCAGTATGCACTCAGCTTTGTGATCCAGGATCTCGAGAAGACCCTCACGGATGCTGATGTGGAGAGAGTTATGGCTAAGCTTCTCTCTATCTTCCAGAATGAATACGGTGCTGTTCTGAGATAGGACGATGAAGGGAATGTCAAGATATATCGTCTTCGCGCTTCTCGCGGTGGCTCTTTTGGCCGGCTGCGGGAAGAAGGCGCGTCTTATCTCGCACTCGAAGCTTGAAGACATATACACTGACATGTATCTCGCGGACCAGTGGCTGCTTCTTCATCCAGAACAGATGAGGGAGGCAGATTCCCTGCTGGTCTATGTGCCTATCCTCAAGCAGTATGGTTATACACTTGAGGACTACAGGTACTCTGTGGATCATTATTCACTTGACCCTGAGAGGTTCGCGAAGATCCTTACCAAGGTGTCCGAAAACCTTCACAACCGCTCTATCTCCCTTGAGAATAAGGCGAAGAGTGATGACTCATGGGCAGAGCTCCTGAGGAAGATGGATAATGTGAAACCAGTGTATCAGATATATGATTCACTGTTTGTCGGTATTCTTGACACTTACAAGGTGGATCTTCAGATGGATTCCATGAGCCGCTATGTGGCGAGGAAGGTGCTTCCTTTATGGGTTCCTTCCGGCCCTGGCATCACGCGCCGCGACAGGTGGCTCAAGATGCAGGAAGCTGCTGACAGCACTCTGGCGACAGATGCGAAGGAAGAGGAGGATACCGTGGCCAATGTAAATGTCCCAAAGATGGCTCCTGGCTTTCTGGGTGGCATGGTACAGGAGCAGTTTGAAATTGAAGAGGAGGTAGCGTTATGATGAGGGAAGAAACGGTCTTTGGACCTATCAAGAGCCGCAGGCTAGGCTCGTCGCTGGGTATAAACCTTCTTCCTCAGAGGGGGAAGATCTGTAATTTCGATTGCATATACTGTGAGTGCGGCTGGAATAAGGATGGAAGGGACGACAAAGTCATTCCTACTGCGGAAGACCTCAGGAGGGCACTTGAGTCGAAACTCAAGGAGTGTGTGGATACAGCGACTCCGATAGACTCTATCACCTTCTCGGGCGATGGAGAGCCTACCCTGAATCCGGATTTTGCCGAGATCATTGACATTACGCTGGAACTTCGTGATAGATATTACCCAAATGCTGTGGTTTCAGTGCTGTCAAATGCTACAAGAGTGGGCAGGGATGATGTGTTCAATGCCTTGAGGAAGGTTGACAATCCCATCTTGAAGATAGATGCTCCTACTGAAGAACTGGCAGAAAAGATCAACCGCCCGGCTTGTGACTACTGGGTGAAGCAGATAGTGGAGGATCTGAGACGTTTTGATGGAGATTTCGTCCTTCAGACCATGTTCCTTAAGAGCGAGGACTTCGATTCGTCATCGCCTGAGGTGCTGAATGGATGGATGGATATCGTGAGAGACCTTCGCCCCCGCGAGATTATGGTATATACCATTGACAGAGAGACACCACAGAAGGGCCTTCAGAAGTTTACGGTGGAGCAGATGCGTCAGCTGGTGCAGCCGCTTGTGGATGAGGGCTTCAATATACAGATTAGAGGATAAAACTAAAAATCAATATAAATGTACGAATTGCAGAAAAGATTCGGATATGCTCCAAATGAGGAGGCTATCGGTAGAAGTATTGAACTTCTGGCATCAAGCCTGGACAATGTATCATCACCTGAAGTGCTCAAGCTGTGCTATTCATTGATGGATGTGACCACATTGGCACCAGCCGATACCGAGAAGTCGGTGAACAAGCTTCTCTCCAAGGTGGAGACTGTCATCAAGAACTACCCAGACTATCCGCTTCCAGCTTCGGTATGCGTGTTCCCAAACCTTGTGCATGTAGTTGCGGAGAACCGTCCCGACAAGAAGCTTCACGCCACTGCTGTAGCTAGCTGTTTCCCATCGTCACAGAGCTTCCTTGAGGTGAAGGTGCGCGAGTGCGAGCTTGCTGTGGAGGCAGGTGCAGATGAGATCGACATCGTGCTTGCTCTGAACGCCTTCATGGCTGAGGAGTATGACAGGGCTAGGCTTGAGATCCGCACCATGAAGGAGGCTATCGACAAGGTGGCGAAGGCTCAGGGGCGTGAGGTCGTGCTCAAGGTCATTCTCGAGACAGGTCTTCTGGTTACTCCAGAGGCTATCGCAGAGGCTTCTTTCATCGCTATGGAAGAGGGCGCGGATTTCATCAAGACCTCTACCGGTAAGGTGAGCGTGAACGCTACTCCTGTGGCTGCGTATGTGATGTGCGAGTGTATCAAGAAGTATTACGAGAAGACAGGTCGCAAGGTGGGCTTCAAGGCAGCTGGTGGTATCTCTTCTGCAAAGGATGCACTCTGCTATTACAGCATCGTGTCATCAGTACTTGGCAAGGAGTGGATCGACCCTAAGTACTTCCGTTTCGGCGTAAGCAGGCTTGCGAACTCTCTTATTTCTGCCATTGAGAACAAGACTGTGTCTGTATTCTAGCGTATTTTTCAGACTTTTTTCTGAGTTTTCGATATTTAAATCGGCTTTCTACATATGTAGGAGGCCGATTTTCGTTTTTATCCGTTTCCATTTTTGATACACGGATAGCTGTCCATACCTTTGCTTGTGGAAATGAATAAACTTAAACACTATGAAACGTATCGTTCATTATCTTATGCTGATGTCTCTGTGCGCTTGCGGACAGAAAGGACCAGACGTTCCCGGTATCACCAGTATGGTAGACCTGGAAGGTATTTCTCACGAGATGATAGAGCTTGGCTCCAAGCTTGATGATCCGTATACCCTGGAGAATATGCAGGCTGCCTATGACGCGGTGTATGGCACGAAGGCGGGGCGAAGGGAACTGACCCCTACTGATATCTATGTGAGGTTCTTGCCCAAGGGCGAGGAACAGTATGATAGACTGAAATCGCTGGGCATAGAGCTGATGGACCATCCGGTGGATTATCAGATAGTCACAGAAGGCGACTATTATATGGATCCTACGCTTCCGGAGGACCAGATTACCTGGCAGTATGCCGTAGTAAGTCACTCGTTTTCTTTTCCTGCTGACATTGAGTATGAGATACTAGACGAGTGTTATATAGCGGCCCATGATGCGAGCACCAAGTCAGATGGTGTGGACTGGGCTGCAGTGGAGAGGCGCTCGTATGAACTGACCGGAAATGCGTGGATGCTGGCGCCTCTCACGAAAGCCGAGGACGGCCCTCAGAAGCCGCATGGAAGGATTACTGTGGTCGATGATAAAACAGGTGAGCCAGAGGGCGTCAAAGGCGTGATGGTGAACTGTAATTCATTCGTCAAGCTCGGAAGGGCGTATACGGATGAGAACGGATACTATCAGATACAGAACGATTTTGTCGGTGACATACGTTATAGGCTGATCTTTCAGAATAAGAAGGGCTTTTCCATTGGGTTTAATTTACTATTGGTTCCGGCGTCAGTTTCTACACTTGGACAAGGCCCTGCGGAGGGTGTGAGTGCAGAGATCTCCGTTTCGTCGGAGAGGAAACTCTTTGCCCGTGCTGTCGTGAACAATGCAGGTTTTGACTACTTTGAGCAGTGTGACGGCGGGGACAAGGGTTTCATCTCTGCACCGCCTTCCAGTCTTAGAATCTGGATATTCCAGCATCTGGGGTGCAGCAGCACGGCTATGCTTCAGCATGGCGCGATGGTCGATCACGAATTAGTGACGAAGTATCTTGGTGAGTACATGAGCATATTGAAAAACTTCCTGCCGGATATCACCATTGGCATAAATGGGGCCAGAGGATTTGCTACAATCTATGCCAGTGCGAGCCATGAGTTTGCACACGCAAGCCACTTCGCGAAGGTGGGTAAGCCCTTCTGGGACAAGTATATCTATTATGTGCTGGAGTCGTTTGTGACTTCTGGAGGTGCTACATATGGCAGTGGTGTCGGAGGCTACGCCGGGCACTGCGCCGTAGGCGAGATGTGGAGCTATTTCCTGGAAAACCTGATCTATATGGACCGCTATGGTGTGCCGTCGCCATCTATGAATGTGTCGTACTGGTTTTCGCCGACTCCGCTCCGCTACATCAGCGAAAGGGGACTTACGAGATACGATATCTTCGCTGCTATCGATGGCGAGGTGACTTCAGTGGCGACGCTTGAGTCGCATCTGAAAACGCTCTACCCGGATTATGTGAACGTGATTGAACAGGCTTTTGCAAGATATTGATTATGAGAAACTTCAAGTTTTTGATTTGTGTTTGTGCCCTTCTTGTCGCGAGGGGAGCGTCTGCCCAGAACTGCTCCATGTCGACGAACCTCGCGGGGTATGCGTGGTACGGAACCATGGGCATGGAGGCTGGACTTGGGCTGGCACAGCACTGGACGGCCACTGCCGGTGCTATCTATAACCCATTTTCTTTCCGTAGTGACAGTGGAGCCATACGCCAGTCCAAGCAGCGAACCTTTTCTGCGGGGGCCAGATTTTGGCCATGGCATATTTTCTCAGGATGGTGGCTGGCAGGAAAGGCTCAGTATCAGGAATACAACGAAGGTGGCATCAAGTCACCGATGACGCGCGAAGGTGATCGTGTCGGAGGCGGTGTGTCCGCCGGGTATACCTATATGCTTGGGACGCATTTCAACATTGAGCTAGGCGTGGGCATGTGGTCCGGCTTTGACAGATATGTCGTCTATGAGTGTCCGGAGTGCGGCAGACGTCTGGATAAGGGAGGCAAGGCTTTCCTGCTTCCGAACGATATAAGCCTATCAGTGTCGTATGTCTTCTAGATGGCTTTGCGCGGCAGTTGTCGCCATGTGCTGCTCATGCACCATCAAGGAGGAGCGTTCTGGATGCCCCTGCTACTTGACCTTGGACTTAAGCTATGTGGACAGAGACCTTCTGGAGAAAGAAGGCAATGGAGAACTGGGTGCGGCCATCACGACCCAGGCGGGTGACTATCTGCCCATGGGGGTGCGTACCTTCGATGATATGCATGGGGGATGGGAGTATCCTGTCCCGCGTGAGACGGTGTGGCTGTGCGTGTGGAGTGAAGCAGAGGGGGCCGTTGGAGCAAATGTCAGTATCCCGGTGGGGGAGGAATGCCCGCATGTGTGGTTGGCTTGTGGAGAAGTGGATTGCGTGGCTGAGGAGAAGAGGGATACTGTCAGGCTCCATAAGAAATGGTGTACGGTCAATGTCTCCGTGAGCGCGGCAGGTGGCGGCATGACACGATCCGTGGAGGTGAGCTCGACCAGCTGCGGTTATGACTCCAAGGGAGCCCCGAAGAGAGGAGAGTTCTTCTGTACTTCGAGGATTGAGGGAGACCGCTGCTCGTTCAGGGTCCCACAGCAGTGCTCTGATGATCTCGCCATGAAGGTGGTGTGCATGCAGGGACAGGAGATTGTCTCTGTAAGGTCCTTTCAGATAGGTGAATACCTGGCTGGAAGCGGATATGACTGGCTTGCTGATGACCTTGCGGATGTGGACGTGGCCATCGACTACGTGACGTCTACTCTACAGCTGGCATTCAGCGGAACTCGCCGCACGCTTCGCTTTGAACTGAGGATTTAGTGAGGGAAAACGCTTGGAATATCAGATTATTTCGTATATTTGCATTCCTTTTACTGAATGCGCGGGTGGCGAAATGGTAGACGCGCTAGTTTCAGGAGCTAGTGCTGTAAAAGGCGTGTGAGTTCGAGTCTCATCCCGCGCACATTTTCAAGAGCGAAAGTGTTGACTTCAACGCTTTCGCTCTTTGTATTATAAGATTTTTGCCGACTTATTTCAAACTTATTCCAGAATATCTGTTGCATTATTCCGGCATCTTGACCTGTTTGCAGAGGTTGCCATCACATTTAGGCGTTTCTGGAATTCTGTTTTCTAATATTCTTTTGGCCTTTGTCCGTGCTTTGAAGTACAGACTCCCTTGTAGCTTTGTCTGACTATTGACAATAGATTCTGAAATTGAGTATATTTTGATTGTGTCTTTTTGCGTTTCGTAAATATTCAATAGTGCACTTTTCGCTACAATCCGGTTTGGAACCATCTGGTCCGCCATAGTGAGGGAAGCTATAGCATTTGTTGTATCACCTATCTGCAGTTGACATTCAGCTAAATCTGTTAGCATTTCATATGTGCAACACGTGGATGTTATGATTCTCTTTACAGTTTCTATATTTTGTTTGCTTGCGGTCTGATTCAGTTTTTTTGCATAGGCTAAAGCTGGTCTCAATTCTTGAACTATCCCTTTCTCGCTTGTACGGTAGTTGAAATATAGGATTGCAGCAAATGAAATCATAAGGAATATAGCCAAGGATGCGAGTCTAGTACTTAATGCATAATGATCATGATTGCTATAGCCCTCTGCGTCGTATAAGACAGCCAAGGAGCATAGAGCCAAAGGTGCAATGTCCATTATATTCATGAAAAACATGGAAATGATAGGTACAATGAATGATACCTTTCTTGATTTCCATTGTTGTTTTGTCGCAGACGTTATAAAAGCAGTCATAGCTATAAAGGTCACCAAACCTCCCTCATAGAGAATGCGCAGATAGTCATTGTATACTTGATGGTTATTGTCTGCAACAAGAGCAAGATGCGTAGATGGAAATGATGATAGTAATGATTGCTGCATGAACATGTAGTCTCTAGAAATACTCCCCATTCCGTTGCCAAGCCATGAATTTGTGATGATCATGTGGTGGAGAAGAGAACTCCATGTTAGAAGCCGGGAATTGGCAGATAGAGGTTTGATTTGATAGAATACTATGCAGCAAAGGATAAGTGTGATTATCAGACCGATGAGATAAATTCTTTTCGTGCATTTGCTAGTAATGTGATGGAAGAAGACGAAAGCAATAGCAATAAGAGCAGTTCTGGATAAGAGAACGATGGGGGGTATTGATAGGAAAATTACTAGAGGGACATGCTCTCTCTTATCATTTTCCATCAATATTCCTATCGAGATGGCGCAAAGAAGGGATAAGTACCCGGAATTATCGAATAATCCGAATTTGCTGAAAAATATGCTTTGCGGAATGATGTGAAGAAATTGTAGCGTTAATAGGCAACAATTGAGAATTGTAAAGACAACGATAGATTGTTGCACACCCTTTTTCTGCTCGCAAGAAATGATGTATAAGTATCCACTTATAAAGAATAAAACAATGATGAGGTTGCTTGCATAAAACCGTCCACAAATTACGGTAATAATTGCCAATGAGAGAATGGACGCTATGAAACACACGTCAATTCTATTAATTCTGTGTATCTTGCCATTGAGAAAGCCCCCTACACACAGGAGAATGCCGCCGATTGCTAGTGTTACTATATTGTCATGTAAGAAACTTATTGAGTTTGTGCAAGTTAAAACAAATAGAGTAGTGATGAAAGGCCAAACCTGTTTAAATGAGATGCGCATTTTTCTCTCTGTATTGAGTTGGAGTTAATCCGGTTTCCCTTTTGAAATAGCGCGTGAAATTGGAAATCTCGGAAAAACCGAGAGACTCGGAGATGTATCTTATGGGCAGATTGGTCATTATGAGATCACTCTTTGCCTTTGAGAGAATTATTTGTTTCATGTAATTGGTAAATGAAACACCCAGAGTTTCCTTCATAATTCTATTCAAATGGGTTCCAGTTATCCCGACATGTTGAGCATAAAAGTCAATAGAATGGGAGTAATTGCTGTCGTAATCCAACTGTTCTATGACTTTTACTAGTCTTGGGTCTAAGACTCGGTTGCTGTTCATCTCCTGGGATGGGAAGCAACCTAGTAAGAATCCGTGTAGGATATAGTCTACACTTATTGAAGGGACGTTTTTGTTTATTGATGAAAGTTGTTTGATTAAACTTATGAAAGTCTCAATGATCGAGGACTTTTGTGAATCAAGTCTCTTTAGTGGGAGGTTCTGTGCTGCCCACTTAAAAGGAAAATACAACCGCCCCATGATTGAAAACAGAAAAGACTGTTCAATTAAAAGGGTGAAACACTTTACAGACTTGTCCGAACTTATTATTGAGTGTAGATCAATGCCAACCCATTTGTAGTACATGAATTCAGAGCATAATGCGAATGTGCCCCTAGAGTCTGTGATGTGTAAGTTACCTTTTTGGCAAAAAATGGAAACATAGTACCTAGCAAGGTCTGGCAGTTGATTGTTTTGAAGCGATAAAGACCCTTCAATAATAGCATAGCGTTCACCTTGTACGCAAATGCTGCCATTTTCTATAATGGAGTTAACGTCTATCATAATCTTTTCAAAAATAAAGAAAATAACTATATCATTGGTAATCAATTATGAGCAAGAACTTATCAAATATAACGTTTGATAAGACAAAGAATTGAAGTGATAACGATTCTAAAGAGATAGCTATCTATTTTCGCTGTCGTTAAAATTACAATTATTATGAAACACAAACAACTAGTTCCAACATTTTTCGCACAACTCTTTTTATGGGTCATGTGTGTACTTTCGTTTCAATCATGCTCATATTTGATTGAAGAACATGAACAGCCATTGACTGTAAATCAGGCAAAGCATTATTACGAAGAAACTGCTTATGATCTGTCACTTGTTGAGTATTTGAGTCCTGGCACAAAATCAATGGTGCCATCTCGTTATGATAACTTGATTCTAGATTGGGAAAATGCGGAAACTGACTTCCGGAATGGTATAGCAACTGTTGTTGTGGAAATTAAGGGCTGTGATGAATTGTGTGCTACCATGCAAATATCAGTTGGCGATAGCAAGATTGCGATTGAAAAAGGCGTTTCGTTCAAGTCCTTCTTGGAAATACAAAAAAATACTGCATCAGGCACAATGTCGCATTTTATTGTCTCTACTGTTGGAAAGAGCAATTGTGGACCTTCTGTGATATTGGATGAAAAATCAGGTTTTAACGGAATATTGATGCTGTCAGAAGAAAATGGCAGATGTTTCCGTGTGTACATGGTGAGCGCTGGAAAATATCAAAGACTTCACAAACGACATGATGGATATTCTGTGGCATCGGAAGATGTGATAAAAATAGGCTTTTCTGTAAGCTCGCATGTAAGAACGAAAGGTGGAGGGGGCGATGGTTACTCTACTGGTGAGGATATGGACGATTATTGTTATAACTGTCATTCGCTAACGAGTTTTGCGACAGGTGTATGCGCACACTGTGGCGCAGAACCTGAGGAAATTGGTGGCGGAGAATTCTATTATTTCTGCCCGAGGTGTGGTCGCGTAGAGGAATACTGCATATGTGACCCTGATGACCCAAATCAGCCTAACGTATATTGTGCATTCTGTGGTACGGAGGGATGCAATGGCGAATGCCAGAATGCTCAGGGAGGAGATTCTGGCGATGGGGCAGGAAATAGCCATTCAAACATCGTACATTCCGGAATCGGTGTGTTCCATACTAGGAGAGCTGGTGAAATGCTTCTTCCAAATGTGCGGGATAATATCAGTACTCAAATTGTGAATTGCTGTACAATTTACAGCGTCAATTACATATCCGAAATATTGAATAATTCCATATCAGTGGAAGATATGCTTCTTTATTGTTGCGTGGCCTTTGAGGTTTACCCTTTTATCAATGCATTAACCTGGGCACAGTCAGAGTCGTTATTTAATCATTATCTTGATATCGCTACTAACGGCACAATTATTGCTGCCCTGAATAATCGCAATCCAGTGCTGGGAATAATACCAATAGATGGTTCGGACTATCATTGCGTATCAATCGTTGGATATAATCCGGATTATTCTCTTATTGTTATGGATACTGAGACTGGTCGCCTAACCGACATCTCCAGTGAAGCTATTGTTCATTATTATATTGTAACAGGTGTAAAATGATATGAAAAAGAATTTTCTTATTGCAATTCTTTTCCTCCTTCCGTGCATTTGCTCGTTTGCCCAGGGTGCAGGCGATGGCCGCGATGGATGGTGGTGTTGGGATGCCAATAATGATGATTTCCAGTGTTACGTCATGTTGTCTGGCAGCGATGTAAGGGATTATGTTGTGATTCCTCACAAGGATGGCTCGTGCCATGTGTTCCTTTGGGTCAGCAAACTGGTTGAGGAGCAGTGGACATCTTGTGCTGACGGGAAGATAACCAGGCTCCGCATGCCTTCAAATGAAATTAGGATAGGCGGAGGAGATATGGTCTTTAGCCGTATGGCGGAACCTTTCCCTTTTGAGTATCGCGAGCAGTACTTTCAGAAACAGAAAAACGGCTCCGAAAAGTATCTCCTGTTTGTCCCTGCAAAATAAAGAAAGAGAAGTCTGGTCAAAGGCCAGACTTCTTTTCTTTACCACCCCTTCCTGATGTTTTCTGCTATTCCGTCGGCGAGCCTTCTGCGAGCCTCGACGCTCGCCCAGGCCGTGTGTGGCGTGAAGCGCAGACGCTCTGGGTGTGCGGTGTGCAGGAGCGGGCTGTCCGCAGGGAGTGGCTCCTTGCAGAACACGTCCAAGGCCGCTCCGGCTATGCGCTCGCTGCTGATGGCGTCTGCGAGCGCCTTCTCGTCCACTATCCCTCCTCGTCCCATGTTCAGGATGAATGCCGACTTCTTCGTGTAGGCGAGCTCATTGGCCCCGATGAGGCCATTTGTGCGCTCATTCAGCGGCGCGTGTATGGAGATGACATCGCTCTCGGACATGAGGTCCTCGATGCTGAGGCTTGGGTATTTGTCGCAGTGGGAAGTGCCTGATGTAGAGAAGTATACCACCTTCATGCCGAAGGCCTCAGCGACCTGAGCCACCTTGGCTCCTATGTTTCCCATGCCAATGATTCCAATGGTTTTTCCTGCCAGTTCAACGAATGGCCTGGTTACGTCAGTGAAGATAGGACTCTGCGAGTACGCTCCGCTCTTTACGATGTCGTCGAAGTATGGGGCATTGCCTGCCAGGGACAGAAGATGCATGAAGGTCTCCTGCACCACGGCATCTGTTGAATAGCCAGCGACATTGCGTACAGGTATGCCCTTTTCCGCCGCAGCCTCAAGGTCGATGTTGTTCACTCCTGTGGCAGCCTCGCAGATAAGACGTAGGCTCGGTGCCGCATCGATGAGTTCTCGCGTCACCTTGACTTTGTTGATGATGATCACTTCTGCGTCCTTTACCCTTTCCAGAGCCTCTTCGGGTGTGGAGGTGGCGTAGCAGGTGAGCTCTCCGAGCTCTTCTATCTTGCCGAGTGATGTGTCGCCCATAGTCGAGGCGTCAAGAAATACAATCTTCATGTCAGGTTTGTTTTGTTTTCCCAAATGTAAGAATTATCTGCTAAATTATTCATTTTGTGAGTGAAAAACCGTAACTTTGTATGTTTTGTTAGTAGATTAGAAAAAGACTATGCAGGAAATTAGAAATATTGCGATCATCGCCCACGTTGACCACGGTAAGACTACGCTCGTGGACCGTATGATCTATCAGGCAAATCTCGTAAGGCAGCCTGAGAACCTTGGACAGCTCATCCTTGATAACAATGATCTTGAGAGAGAGCGTGGTATCACCATTCTCGCGAAGAATGTGTCTGTCATCTACAAGGGGGTGAAGATCAATATCATTGATACTCCAGGCCATAGCGACTTCGGTGGTGAGGTAGAGCGTGTGCTTAACATGGCGGACGGAGTCCTTCTCCTTGTTGACGCCTTTGAAGGATGTATGCCTCAGACGCGTTTTGTGCTCCAGAAGGCTCTGGAGATGGGAAAGAAACCGGTAGTGGTAGTGAATAAGGTAGACAAGCCAAACTGCCGTCCTGACGAGGTTCAGGAGGAGGTTTTCGACCTTATGTGTAATCTCAATGCCACTGAGGAGCAGCTTGATTTCGCTACCGTTTACGGCAGCGCGAAGCAGGGCTGGATGTCGCTTGACTGGAAGCAGCCTACAAGTGACATCACTCCACTTCTCGATACTATCCTTGAGCAGATTCCTGCACCGCAGGTGGTTGAGGGTACTCCTCAGCTCCTCATCTCTTCACTTGAGTACTCTCCTTACGTTGGCCGTATCGCAGTCGGCCGTGTGACCAGAGGATCGCTCAGGTCAGGCATGAACATCAGCCTCTGCAAGAGGTATGACATAGTACAGAAGCAGAAGATCAAGCAGCTCATGACATTCGACGGACTTGGAAAGTCAAATGTAGATGAGGTGACCTGTGGAGATATCTGCGCTGTGGTCGGCATCGATGGCTTTGAGATCGGCGATACCATTGCTGATTTCGAGAATCCAGAGGCACTTCCACCTATCGCGGTGGATGAGCCTACCATGAGCATGACCTTCTCGATCAACAACTCCCCATTCTTCGGAAAGGACGGTAAGTTCGTGACATCGCGTCACCTCAAGGACCGCCTTGACAAGGAGCTCGAGAAGAACCTTGCACTTCGCGTTAAGCCAGGCCTTACGGCAGACTCGTTCGTGGTTTACGGCCGAGGTGTGCTCCATCTTTCAGTGCTCATCGAGACCATGCGTCGCGAGGGCTTTGAGCTCCAGGTAGGTCAGCCTAAGGTGCTGGACAAGGTCATCAACGGCCAGCGTTGCGAGCCTATCGAGGACCTCTCCATCGAGGTGCCAGAGCAGTTTGTCGGAGCGGCTATCGAGCTCGCTACACGCCGCAAGGGTGCGCTCCTCCGTATGGAGCCACGCGCAGACCGTACCTTGCTTGAGTTTGAGATTCCTACACGAGGCCTTATGGGACTCAGAAGCAACCTCCTCACTGCCAGTCAGGGAGAGGCTGTGGTGGCACACCGCTTCAAGGAGTATCAGCCATTCAAGGGTGAGATCGAGCGTCGTAACAATGGTTCCCTGGTTTCTCTTGAGACTGGCCAGTCCATCGCATACTCGATGAACAAGCTCCTCGACAGAGGACGCTTCTTCGTGGAGCCAGGTGAGGATATCTATGGCGGCCAGGTGCTGGGAGAGCATACCCGTGAGCGCGACCTGAACATCAACATCTGTAAGACCAAGAAACTTACAAACGTACGTGCGGCAGGCAGCGACGAGAAGATTGTCCTCCCTCCAGCCATCAAGTTCTCGCTCGAGGAGGCTCTTGAGTACATCCAGGATGATGAGCTCGTAGAGGTAACTCCTCACTTCATGAGGCTTCGTAAGATTTTGCTTGATCCGCTTGACCGTAAGAGAAAAAGCGATCAAGAAGATTGTGAATAGGAAATTTTTTTGTAACTTTGCAACCCTTTATAATACCATTAAACGGCTTGGCGTCCGGTAGAACCCAGTTCTGCTGGCGCGCTTTGGGTGAGTTCTTTGGCAGTTTTGATAATTCAGAGATCCTAGACGCAGACGTCTCAGTCGATGTTTTTGTCGAAAAATCAGGCAAGTATATCGGTGTGGATGGCGTTCTGAGCGGGACTGTGACGGTGCAGTGCGACAGGTGTTTGAGCGACCTTTCGCTGCCGGTGGATGTTGATTTCAAGCTCAGCATAAAGTTTGGAGAGGAGCCTCTTGAGGCACTTCCGGCTGAAGGCGGAGAGCGAGAGATTGTCTTTGTTCCGGAAGACGACACAGACTTGGACCTGAGCCAGACGATATATGACTATGTCTGTCTCTCGCTTCCTATGCAGCGTGTCCATCCAGAGGGTGAGTGTGACCCTGAAACAGTCAGATTTCTGAGTGTCGAGGCGGATGAAGCCGAGGAGGAAGCAGCTGCTCCTGTGGAGAGCCCATTTGCAGCCCTTAAGGATTTGTTGAAATAGTAATTAAAAAAATATAAGAAAATGGCACATCCAAAACACAAACTCTCTAAGCAGAGAAGAGACAAGAGAAGAACTCATGATTTCGCTCCAGTTCCTACACTTGCTACATGTCCAAATTGCGGTGCTACCGTAATCTACCACAGAGTATGCCCTGAGTGTGGCTACTATAGAGGACGTCAGATCATCGAGAAGAGCGCCGAGTAGTTCTTGAGACTTTCGGCCCTGTAGTTCAACGGATAGAACGAGAGTTTCCTAAACTCTAGATAGCGGTTCGATTCCGCTCGGGGCTACTGATATCCCTGGAAAGTTCATGCTTTCCAGGGATATCTGTTTTTAAGCGTCCTAGAAGTGTCTTTTGGGTGTTTTCTCGTTGGTATTAAGCGGGAAAATTCGTAAATTGCGGATTAGTTTGGACTATTATGAACAAAAAGACGCTCATACTCTATATCACGCTGGCGACGGTTCTTCTTGCCGGCATCCTGATAGGTTCCTTCAGCCTTTTCCGGGGTGAGGAGACCAGGGGACATAAGGTCGTCAAGGTGATGGATAAGTACCCAGTCATCGCGGCCGTCCCTTCTGATGCCATGGCTCTTGCGGTCTTCGAGTCTGCGGAGTCCGGGGTGGAGCATCTACTTGATTCCACATCATTCTGGAGAGCGTTTGTCTACGAAAACAAGAAAAGTCCTGTATACAGATATCTTTCGGGCATCGAGCCTCTCGTAGGGAGGCTGCCTATGGCTGTGTCGCTGCATAACTGCGGCTCCACAGTCCCTATCGTCATCCTTGATGCAGGAAAGAATGCGCATGACTCCACAAACTTCGTTCTTTCGGTACTTGAGAGTGCGAAGGATGCTGGTATGTCTGCCGCTTTTCATCGTCTGGGTGATAAGAGTTACATCATCTCCTCGACTTCAGAGGTGCTTGTAGCTTCATCTCAGACCCATATCGACGACGGCATGTCCATCCTTGAGAACGAGTCCTTTTGTTCATGTGCATCACAGACGACAGGTTCTGTGGCCGCTTTCTTTGCAAACAGCTATGCCGGCAAGCTTTTTCCATCATTCTTCACGAAGAAGGTTTCTGCCCATGCAGACAAAGTGAAGCGTTATGCTTCTTGGACAGCATTCAGCGAGACTGAGCATAATGAGAGAAAGGCTGCTTTCAGCATGGCGAACTCATTGGGTCAAAACTCATATGTGAAGGCATTTGGTGGCCTCGCTGCCTCTGACTGCCGATTCGCGGAGGCCGCTCTATCTGTGACTGAGTTCGCGATGGCAGTCCCAGTCGCATCTGTGGAGGACTACATCGAGACCTATGACAGATATCTTGACGCCACGACTAAGCTGTCGGGTGTACGCGCGCAGAGAAAGAAGCTGGCCGATGCCAGCGGCGTGAAGCCTCTGGACTGGGCTAAGTCTCTCGATGTGAAGGAGGTGGCTCGCATTCAGTGGTACCGCGGAGAGGAACTCCTCGAGGCCGGTCTCGTAAGGGTGGCTCAGCGTAGCTGCTCATACATATTCAAGGGTCTCGAAGGTGTCGATGAGAAAAACTACACTCCTGCGGCGCATCCATATGAGTTCGCGGGCTTCGCTTATGCATTGTTTGGTGACGATTACGCATTGTCATCCGATCCGTTCTTCACATATCGCGATGGCTGGATCATCTCAGGCTCGGAGGAAGCTGTCAAGGATTACCTTTCGCGTGGCGGCAGCCTGAAAGCCACCCTCTCCCAGGCCTCTCCCGACATCATCCCTTCGAAGGCAAGTGGCTTCGTGATGTTCTTCGCCGGCGCCTCGTGCCGCCCTGACGACATCTTCGGCAAGGCATTCAAAAATGCCCTCGCAGATGTCCTGGTCGGTGCTTCCCGCGCCGATGCAGTCCTCGCTTCCACTCCGTCTGGTGTGACACTCCGCGTCGAGCGCCCACTCATTGACACCCCTCTCGAAGAGGCTGAGATCGTGATCACTGGGGCTGGTATTGACGTGCCTAAGGGCCCATTTAAGGTGAAGAATTGCGCAACAAACAAGATAAATACGCTTTCGCAGCAGACAAATAATTACCTGACCCTCTCTGATGAGAATGGCAAGGCTTTATGGAGCATCGAGTTCCATGACCCTATCTGCGGACGCGTAGAGGAAGTGGACCATTATGCGAATGGCAAGATTCAGTTCCTCTTCGCGGCAGGCTCACGTCTCTGGCTCCTGGACCGCCTCGGACGCTTCGTGTCCGGCTTCCCAGTCGCATTGCCTAAGCCTGTGCTCCTCGGACCTGCCATCTACGAGCTCCCTGAAGGACGCACGCTTGGCTTCATCTATGAGGACGGAAGCATTGGCTTCACTGGCATGAAAGGAGATAGCAGGGCATTCTGGAAGGGTGTTGAGATGCCTGGACAGGTGGTGGCGCTGCCGGAACTTCTGAAGACAGAGAAGGGCAAGTATTGGGTGATCCGCACTCTGCAGGAGGCTCGCATCTACCCTTATGAGGGAGGGGAGCCGGTATATGCGAAATCGGGCAAGGACGCCATCCGCAGCGACAGCGCTGTGACTCCAAATGGAAAGGGTGGCTTCACAGTGACTTGCAATGATGGAAAAACTAGAACAGTTAAATTATAGACATGGAATTTCAGTCAGTAAACAAACTTTTTGAGGCAAGCATCAAAAAGAATTGGGAGCGCCCTGCGCTTTCTAACTATCAGGGCATGACCCTTTACTACAAGGATGTAGCCACCCGCATCGAGTACCTTCATCTCACTTTCCGTGAGTGCGGACTCGTAAAGGGCGACAGAGTGGCGCTCTGCTCACGTAACCAGGCGAACTGGGGTGTATGTTTCCTTGCAGTTCTGACATATGGTGCTGTACCTGTACCTATCCTTCATGAGTTCAAGCCTGGTAACATCCACTATCTCGTGAATCATTCTGAGGCGAAGGTGTTCTTCGTGGATGATGTCATTTGGGAGAACCTCAGCGCCGAGGATATGCCAGACGTGCAGGCTATCGTCCAGATGAACAACTTCAAGCTTCTTCACTCAAATAGCCTTAAGCTTAGCGCTATACGCGAGGGTATTTTCGAGTATTTCTCAGCCAAGTATCCAGAAGGACTCTCTCCAGAGTCTATCTGCTATCATGAGGACCAGCCAGAGGAGCTCGCTCTTATCAACTATACCTCAGGTACTTCCGGTTTCTCAAAGGGTGTAATGATCCCTTATCGTGCGCTCTACACAAACATCTATGTAGCGCATCACGATGCTGAGCCTCAGCTCAACCATACCGCAGAAGTGGTGTCTATGCTGCCTTCTGCCCATATGTATGGAATGATGTTCGAGTTCATCTTCGAGATGACCATCGGTGCTCATGTTCACTTCCTTACCAGAGTGCCTAGCCCTAAGATCATCATGAAGGCTTTCGCTGAGATCCATCCTGATATCATCATCGCAGTTCCTCTCATCATCGAGAAGGTATACAAGTCTCAGCTCAAGCCAGTCATCGACAGGACCCAGGCTATCATGAAGGTTCCTATCGTCAGCTCGCTTCTCAAGCGTAAGATCAGAAACAGCCTTGTGGAGGCATTCGGTGGCCGTTTCGAGGAGACTATCCTCGGAGGTGCAGCATTCAACCCTGAGGTGGAGAAGTTCCTCAAGGACATTCACTTCCCATTCACTGTCGGTTATGGTATGACCGAGTGCGCACCTCTTATCACCTATGCTCACTACAACGAAGCAAGGCTTGGATCCAGTGGTAAGGCCATCAGAGGCTGCGAGATCAGAATCGACTCTGCAGATCCTGCAAATGTGCCTGGTGAGGTGCAGGTTAAGGGCTCAAATGTATTCCTTGGCTACTTCAAGAACGAGGAGGCTACCAAGGAGTCATTCACTGAGGACGGCTGGTTCAAGACAGGCGATATGGGTGTCATCGACGCAGATGGTTACCTTTACCTCAGAGGCCGCTCTAAGTGTATGATTCTCGGTCCTTCAGGCCAGAACATCTATCCAGAGGAGCTTGAGGCTGTGGTGAACAACTTCACCTATGTAGTGGATTCACTCGTGATTGAGGATAACAATAACCTTGTGGCTCTCATCTATCCTGACTTCCATCAGGCAGAGCTCGATGGACTCAGCCCTGAGCAGCTCCAGGAGAGACTTCTCGCTGCCCTTCCTGAGATGAACAGACAGATTCCGAACTACGCACAGCTAAAGAGAATTGAGTTCATGCCAGAGGATTTCGAGAGAACTCCTAAGAAGAGCATCAAGCGTTATCTCTACCAGAGAAACTAATATGAAGAAATTTGACGAAAGTTACTTGGAGATGGCTTCAGTATGGGCGAAAAACTCATACTGTAAGCGTCGTCAGGTAGGAGCATTGCTGGTCAAGGACCGAATGATCATATCAGATGGCTATAATGGCACCCCATCGGGCTTCGAGAATGTATGCGAGGACGAGAATGGTGTGCCTAAGCCATATGTGCTTCATGCGGAGGCAAATGCCATCACGAAGGTGGCCAAGTCGGGAAACAGCAGTGAGGGTGCCACTCTCTATGTGACAGCTTCTCCTTGCATCGAGTGCTCAAAACTCATTATCCAGGCCGGTATCAGGAGAGTTGTGTACAGTGATGAGTACAGGCTTACGGACGGCGTGGATCTCCTCCGCAAGGCAGGAGTAGAAGTGGAAAAATCAGAGCGATGAAGAATCACACCTCTCTATGGATCGCGCTGCTTGGCGTCGTGATCGGTGCATTGGCAGTGCTGACATTTCAGAAGGCGACGCAGCCTATCAGGCGCGCGGCCCTTCAGGTCGACGGCTATAGCTGGCGCAAGCTGAACCTTATCCTTGATGAGGTGAGCAAGTCTTATGTCGATACCATTGATTATGAGACGGTGACAGAGGCAGCTGTGAAGGCGGCTCTCTCGAAGCTCGATCCACATTCAGTGTATATCCCACCTACCCAGCTGCAGGAGGCTGAGGAGGATTTGCAGGGAGGTTTTGATGGCATTGGCATACAGTTCAATGTTCCCAATGATACCGCCATCGTGCTCGAGGTCATCCCAGGCGGCCCATCTGAGAAGATTGGCCTTCAGCCAGGTGACAGGCTCCTCAAGGTCAATGATAAAGGCATCGCCGGCGTGAACTTCCCTCAGGACAGTATGGTCCGCAGGATGAAGGGCCCAGCTGGCACCAAGGTCACTGTGACCGTGAAGCGTGGAGATGAGGTGATTCCATTCGAGATCATTCGCGGCAAGATACCTATCCACAGCATTGATGCATCGTTCATGATCAATGACACTACTGGCTATATCCGCCTCTCCAAGTTTGCACAGACGACCTATCAGGAGTTCACCCTCGCATCCGCAAGGCTTCTTCTTGAAGGCATGACGCATCTTGTCGTGGACCTCAGGGAGAATACTGGTGGCTACTTGCAGCAGGCTTGCCTTCTCACGAACCTCTTCCTCCAGAAGGGGCAGATGATCACTTACATGGAAGGACTTCGCTGCCCTCGTGAGGAGTTCAAGGCAGACGGCTCTGGTGTCCTCAAGGAGATCGGCCTCTCGGTCCTCATCAATGAGTATTCAGCGTCATCAAGTGAGATCTTTGCTGGTGCCATTCAGGACAATGATAGAGGCGTGATCGTGGGACGTCGCTCGTTCGGCAAGGGCCTTGTCCAGGAGCCAAGATACTTCAGTGATGGCTCCGGGCTTAGAATCACCATCGCGCGCTACTACACTCCGTCTGGTCGTTGCATTCAGAAACCATATTCAGAAGATTACGAGCTTGACTACTACAAGAGATATGAGGCGGGTGAGCTTGTCGACGCTGACAGCATCAAGGTCGACAGGTCTCTCGAATTCACCACTGTAGGTGGTCGCAAGGTCTATGGTGGCGGTGGCATCATTCCTGATGTTTTTGTGCCAATGGACACCACGAGAGCCACCACTTTCTATATCAGGTGCAACAGAAAGGCTACCCCTATGCGCTTCGCTTCGTACTATTTCGATGGTCACAAGGCAGAGCTCTCTGCGATCGAGGACTATGATACGCTCATCAAGTATCTTGATGCAGCTCATCTCGACACTCAGTTCCTGCGTTTTGCGGCATCGAAGGACGGTATAGTCCCTAAGCCTGGCGAGTGGGAGGAAAGCAAGTCTTATATGATGACAGCCATCAGGGCCCTTGTAGGTAGGTATTCTAAGCTTGGAGACAAGGCTTACTACCATATCTACCTGGAGATCGATGAGACTGTGAAGGCAGCTCTTGAACACCCTACGTTGTAGGGCTCGACTGCGACATAAATGATTGAGACCAGCTTTTCGGCTGGTCTCATTTTTTACTGTGCTATGAAAGCGTAAACTATGTTTCCCATCTGTTTCGCCGGGGCGGTAGGGGAGGAGGAGAATCTCGCGGCCCTCGCGGCCCTGACTGCGAAGTTCCTGAGGCACTGGTCGTCAGAAGATACTCCGTCACGAACCTTGGCCATTATGACCTTTCCTGAATTGTCCACCGTGATATCGACTGTCACTTCGCCTGCTCCCATGCATCTGTAGGCTGGGATAGGGAGGTGGCTGGCCTTTCTTCCATCCAGCTGGTATGATACCACCGAAGGACCGCTGTATGCCTTCTGCTGCTCGTCTTTCTTGGTTTCCTGGCGTTTGCTTGGCGTCGCCACATAGTCATCGTCAGCCTTCGGCGCCTCGCCCTTAAAGGTCTTTTCCAGCTCTTCCTGGAGCCTCTGGGCGTCCTTATAGAGCTCGTCCGCATTCGTACCTCTGTCGTCCTTCAAGGCGCCTCTATCGACCGCTACGTTCCTTATCGGTACGCTTCCCTGTGCGCCAATAAGCTCGTCCAGCTTCTGGCTGATGGCTTCCTTGAGCTCTACCTCTTTCTTGAGCTTTTCTACTTCTTCCTGCTTAGAGAAATCAAGCACGAAGGAGTTTTCCCTCTGCAGTGAGAATCCCAGCTGGGTGGCGAGCAAAACAATTATCACCGTGAGATGGAATATCACGGTGATATATAATCCTGCCTTGTCCTCTCCGCTGAGTCTCTTCATTATCTGAGATACTTTTCGATAGTGGCAGAGATGACAGAAATAGCTACCTTGTTATGTCCTCCCTGAGGTACAATGATATCGGCAAACCTCTTTGAAGGCTCGATGAACTGCAGATACATAGGCTTGACTGTGTTTGAGTATCTCTCGATAACCCAGTGCACATCCTTGCCTCTCTCTGAGATGTCTCTAGCCATCACGCGCATAAGTCTGTCGTCATCATCGGCATCTACGAAGATCTTGATGTCCATCTGCTCCATGAGCTCCTTGCATGTGAAGATGAGGATACCCTCGATGATGATCACGTCTGCAGGCTCCACTCTTACCTTTTCGGTCTTAGAGCGTGAACATGAGATATATGAATATACAGGCTGCTCCACTGCTCTTCCTGCCTTGAGTTCTGAAAGGTGAGAGCAGAGAAGGTCCCAGTCGATCGCGTCTGGATGATCGAAGTTATGGTGTCTCTTCTCCTCATCTGTAAGGTCGCAAAGGTCCTTATAGTATGAGTCCTGAGGCAGTACAACGACTTTCTCTGGGTCAAGGCCTGCCTTGATCGCGCTTACTACTGTAGACTTGCCAGATCCTGATCCTCCGGCGATACCGATTACTAGCATAAATAGGTGGTATTAATATTCTGCGTTCTTTGGGGTACGTGGGAATGGAATCACGTCGCGGATGTTTGACATACCGGTAACGAAGAGAAGGAGTCTCTCGAAGCCCAGTCCAAATCCACTGTGAGGGCATGAGCCGAATCTTCTGGTATCGATGTACCACTCAAGGTTCTTTCTGCTCATACCGAGCTCTGTGATGCGAGCCTCGAGCTTCTCAAGAGAAGCCTCACGCTCAGAACCACCGATGATCTCTCCGATCTTAGGGAAGAGTACGTCCATTGCGCGTACAGTCTTTCCATTCTCGTCCTGCTTCATGTAGAATGCCTTGATGTCCTTAGGATAGCCGGTAAGGATGACAGGCTTCTGGAAATGCTTCTCCACGAGATATCTTTCATGCTCACTCTGGAGATCTACGCCCCAGTATACTGGATACTCAAACTTGGTGCCGTTCGCGATAGCCTCTTCAAGAATCTTGATACCTTCTGTGTACTCGAGTCTTACGAACTCGGTGCCGATAACGCCCTGAAGTCTCTCGAGAAGCTCAGGATCGTACTTGTCGTTGAGGAACTTGATGTCATCGTAGCAGTTGTCCAGAGCATACTTTACAAGGCTCTTGATGAAGTCCTCTGCGAGGTTCATGTTATCTACGATGTCATAGAATGCCATCTCAGGCTCGATCATCCAGAACTCTGCAAGGTGACGTGGAGTATTTGAGTTCTCAGCGCGGAAGGTAGGTCCGAATGTGTAGATCTCACCAAGCGCTGTAGCTCCAAGCTCTCCCTCGAGCTGGCCACTTACGGTAAGGCTGGTCTGCTTTCCGAAGAAGTCGCCGCTGTAGTCGATATCGCCTTTCTTTGTCTTAGGAAGTGGCTGGGTGAGGTCCAATGTGGTCACCTGGAACATCTGTCCAGCGCCTTCGCAGTCAGATTCGGTGATAAGAGGGGTGTTCAGGTACACGAATCCCTTGTTGTGGAAATACTGGTGGATAGCGAATGCCATCTGGTTTCTGATACGAAGCACTGCGCCGAAGGTGTTTGTCCTCATACGCATGTGAGCTACTGTACGAAGGTACTCCATGGTGATATCCTTCTTCTGGATAGGGTATCTCATAGGGTCACACTCTCCGTAGAGCTCTATGCTCTTCGCCTGGATCTCGACTGCCTGGCCGCCACCGAGTGACTCTACGAGGTCGCCGGTAACGCCGATACATGCTCCTGTGGTGATCTTCGCGAGAAGCTCCTCAGGGAACGCGGTCTTATCTACTACTATCTGGATATTGTTTATGGTAGATCCATCGTTAAGTGCGATGAATGCTACACCCTTGTTTCCTCTCTTGGTTCTAACCCATCCCTTGGCGAGAACTACCTGTCCCGCCTCGCTTTTAAGAAGGTCCTTGACCTTGGTTCTAACTACTGTATCCATATCTTATGTGTAATTTTTCAGCTTAACCTAGCAAAGATACATAATTTAGAGTACATAAAAAATAAGGCTGCGTGGAAACGCAGCCTTAAATTCTTATGTTAAGCAATTTTAGTCGATTGCTTTTCTTGCCATGTACATGATCTTAAGTGCGGAGCAACGTCTGAGCTCCTGCTTAATGTCAGTAATGATACCCATTCTGACGTCCTCGTCTGCTCTGATAACGGTGGTCATGAACTGACGGTCGCCCTCGCTCATGGACTCACGCTCAGCAGCGATGAAGTCACGGATGTCGTCTACAGTCTTGAAGGAGTCGTTAAGCTGGATACGTGCGTCAGTACCGTACTGTGCCTGGTACTGTCTGGTAGGAGTTCCCACATTGATGTAAGATGAGAGATCCTTACGCTCGAGCTTTACAACCTCAGATGCCTCAGGCATCTTCACGATGACTTTGTTCTCAGTCTCACGCATCTGCGTGGTAACCATGAAGAAGAACAAGAGCATGAACACGATATCGGAAAGGGATCCTGAAGACATTGCAGGAACTTCCTTCTTGTTATTGCTACCTCCGAATTTTGACATAATCTTATCCTCCTAATTATTTCTTGGTTACATCCTTAGGCTCAGCCTCTGAGATGTTTGAAGGAATACACTTCTTAACGATCTCGGTCTGATCCTCTGAGAGCTTAGAGAATGCCTTGCCATAAGCCTTGTGAGCGAACTCATCACGGAGCTCATTCACTGCCTTCACGAGCTCATTCTGAACTGCGATGTAGGCATGGTAGCTTGTACCACGGTCGTTCTGCAGTGAGATGACGCCCTTTGATACAGGATACTGGCCATATCCCTCGATGTCCTTGAGCTCCTTCTCTGGAAGGGTAGGGTCATCAGTAGGGTTGGTAAGGAATTCCTTTACCTTGTCCTTAAGCTGGCTAACGTCCATAGGCTCACTACCTGCAAGAAGTCTGTCTGAAGAGTTGATCTTCACGATCAAGATATTACGGCGATTTACCTTAATATCTTCAACCTTCTGGTTTGGATCAGGCATCTGAGGCAGACGACGCTGGAGACCAGTCTGTGAACCCATGGTTGTGGTCATGAGGAAGTAACACAGAAGGAGGAACGCGATGTCCGCTGTAGAGCTTGAGTTGAGAGCAGGTGTTTTTTTCTTACCCATAGCGTTAATTATTTACGTACTGCCATTACAATTTCACCTGCGATGATAGCTACGATAGCAGCTGCGCCTGCGAAGTATGTAAGATTAAGAACTGTATCAGTAAGTTTGAGAGTATTTGCAGATGGCTGCTCGGTGATGAGGCCAACAGCAGGGTTACCAGGTGCGAGGAAGTATGCGATAGCGCATACAGCCGCAACAGCAACAACACCTATTCCAAGCTTGACAAGGAACTTAGGGTTGTTCTTGATACCGATAGCAAGTCCTACAACGACGATCGCAAAGAGAGCGATCGCGAGCATGGCGTATGTCCAGTAGAACAGGATGTCCACGAACTTACCGTCGTTAGCCTCAAAGCCAGTAACGAAACCAGCCACAAGGATAGCAACGCTGATCACCATGAGGACGAGCATCAATACCTTGAATATTTTACCGTAATTTTTCATTATCAAATGCTTTTTAGGGCCTGATTACTTCTTGTACTCAGTAAGAACATCGATGAAGTCGATAGATGACTCCTCCATATCGATGGTGATAGAGTCGATCTTTGCGAGGATGTAGTTGTAGAAAATCTGAAGGATCATACCAACGATCAAACCGGCAACGGTGGTGATCAAAGCGACCTTCATACCTCCTGCTACGACGTTAGGTGAGATATCACCAGCTGCCTGGATAGCGTCGAATGCCTGGATCATACCGATAACGGTACCAAGGAATCCGAGAGAAGGTGCGATAGCGATGAAGAGAGAGATCCAAGTAAGACCGTTCTCAAGATTGCTGGTCTGAACGCTACCTGAAGAAACGATGTTCTTCTCAACAACGTCGATACCCTGATCAAGTCTGTCAAGACCATCATAGAAGATCTTAGCAACTGGACCCTTGGTGTCGCGGCAAACCTTCTTTGCCTCCTCTACACCACCCTTCTTGAGAGCCTCTTCTACCTTAGCAACGAGCTTCTTTGAGTTTACCTTTGAGAATGAGAGGTAAAGGATACGCTCAATAGCAAGTGCAAGACCGATGATCAAACAGATGATGATGAGTGCCATGAAGCCTGCACCACCCTCGATGAACTTGGTCTTGAGAGCCTGATGGAGAGGAACCTCTGACTTGACATTGAATGGATCAATCTCTGCATCGTCTGCAGGAGCGGCTGCTTCAGCTACCTGCTCAGTTGCAGGAGCTGCCTCCTGTGACTGCTCGTCCTGAGCTGATGCGATGTTTGCAGAAAGAACCATAAGGCTCATTGCTGCCAAAACCATGAAAAACTTTTTCATACTCGTTTTGAATGTGTTTTAATTAATAATGTATTAAATAGTTATATCAAATTTCGCCTTTAGTGGGTGCAATACACCCTTAAAAATTCGTTGCAATTTAGTTAAATATTTTGATATCTCAAAAAGTTATTTGGAGATTTCTCCTTTCAGACTCTCGCATAAGCGCTTTTTTACCCAGTCATTGTCCTTGCTGATTCCCATGAGGAAGAACAGTTTGCCAAGGATGCTCTCGGTGGTGGCGTCGTATCCCGAGACTACACCTAGCTCCTTGAGCCTCTTGCCCGTAGCGTAGATATCCATGTTCACTGTACCCTGCAGGCACTGTGTGACATTGACCAGGATCTTGCCCATCTGGCAGGCTTCGTTCACGATGTCCAGGAACCAGAACGCGCTGGGGGCATTGCCCGCGCCATAGGTCTCCAGGATGACCGCCCTGGTCTCCGCTCCCAGCAGGATGTTGCGCACGACCTGTGGGGTGATGCCCGGGTGGATCTTCAGGATGGATACCCTCGTGTCGAGCTCTGTGTGCACGCTGAATCCTTCTGCGGAAGGCTGGGCGATGACAGGGAGGTTATATCTGATGGTGATACCCGCCTCTGCAAGTGGAGGGTAGTTCGGCGAGCGGAAGGCATTGAAATACTCAGAGTTGATCTTCGTGGTTCTGTTTCCCCTGAGCAGCTTCGAGCCGAAGTAGATGCAGACTTCCGGCACCATAGCGCTGCCGTCTGGCTTCTTCGCCGCGGCGATCTCTACTGCGGAGATGAGGTTTTCCTTGCCGTCTGTGCGTGGACGGCCGATAGGGAGCTGGCTTCCGGTGAAGATGACCGGCTTCGTGAGGCCGTTCAGCATGAAGCTGAGCGCCGATGCCGAGAATGACATGGTGTCGGTGCCGTGAAGGATAACGAAACCGTCGTAGTCATCGTAGCGGTCGCGGATGAGCGTGGCCAGAGCCTGCCAGAGGCGCGGCTCTACGTCTGACGAGTCGATGATAGGGTCGAAGGTGTATGAGTCAAGCCTGCCTGCAAACTTCGCCATCTCAGGCACTTCGTCCATGATCTGGCTGAAGTCGAATGGCTTCAGCGTCTGGTCGACGGGGTCTTCCTTCATGCCAATGGTTCCGCCGGTGTAAATGATGAGAACCGATGATCTCTCTTTCTGCTCCATGTCTACTTCAATGAAAAAAGCTTCATAGCTGTCTGGGTGGTGACCTCAGCGACCTCTTCTATGCTGACCTGCTTGAGTTCAGCCACCTTCGCGGCTATGATAGGGATGTGTGTGCTTTCGTTTCTCTGCCCACGGTATGGTGTGGGAGTGAGATACGGGCTGTCAGTCTCGAGGACTATCCTGTCGAGCGGAATCTTCTTCACCACCTCTGCCAGGGAGGCTTTCTTGAAGGTGACCACGCCGCCTATGCCGACATACCAGTCTCCTAGGCGGAGTGCCCTGCAGAAGGTCTCATAACTGCCGCTGAAGGCGTGGAGGTTTCCTCTGAGGCCCAGGTGACGAGTATCTTCAAGGATGGAGAAAAAATCCTCTGTAGCCTCGCGCAGGTGGATGTTTACGGGCAGATCCATACGCGCCGCCATCTCCAGCTGGACTCTGAACGCCTCCTTCTGCTCTGCGGCGAAGTCGGCTCCGTAATGATAGTCCAAGCCTATCTCTCCGACGGCCACGAGGTCTGGTCTCGAGAGCCATCTCTCCATGGCCTGAAGCTCTTCCTGCCAGTTTTTCTCCACTGAGCCGGGGTAGAGGCCAATCATCGGGTACAGCACTCCGGGGTACTGGTCCACCAGGGAGAACATCTGCTCTCTCTCGCGGCTGTCGACGTCTGGCTGCAGGAACTTGGCCACGCCTACGGCCTGGCCGCGGGCGATCACCTGAGCGGCGTCTTCCGAGAACGCCTCGTCGTAGAAATGGGTGTGCGTGTCGATGAATGTCATTTTCTTCCCAGGATATGATCCGAGTAGCAAATTTAAGCAATTTTGACCATAATGCTACATCTTTGGAGCACATCGATCTGTATAAAGCCCTCACTTTCCAGCAGACGCGTTATTGTAGAGGCGTCTGCGTAGGAGACGCCCAGCTTCTGCGACAGTTCCTCGATGCAGATGCCCCTTTCTTCCTTGATGGCCTGGGCCATGCGTTTAGCCAATTTCACCATCTCGGGTGCCAATGCTCCCGTCAGCTTGGCTTCCACCTCCTCCAGCAGGTCGGAGGTCTTGCGCCTGGATGGCCTCTGGAGCCCAATGGCGTCAAGGAAGCTGCCGGCGTCAGTGATGGGCTCGGCGAGTTTCTCGCGTATGAGCGCATTGCAGCCGGCAGAGCGCGGGTCGTCTATCCTTCCTGGAAGGACGAAAAGATCTCGGCCGTAGGAACTTGCGAGTCTGGCTGTGATCATACCGCCACCTTTTTCCTTCGACTCGATGAGGATGGTGGACTGGCTGATGCCGGCAATGATCCTGTTCCTCCTGATGAAGTTGATCGCGATGGGAGAGGTGCAGGTGGGGTAGTCAGTGATGAGCGCGCTCCCGCCTGACTGTGTCATCCGCGTCGCGTCTGGCCTGTGGCGCGCGGGGTAGACATCGTCTATGCCCGTGGGCATGACGCCTATCGTCGGGATGCGTGCCTCCATCGCCGCACGGTGGGCAATGATGTCTACCCCTAGCGCCAGGCCGCTCACTACTGTCGGCGGTGTCTTCGCTTCGGCAAGCCAGGAAACCACTCTCCTGCACCACTCGGTGCCATATAATGATATGTCCCTGGTGCCTACTATCGATACCATTGGCCTGGAAAAGACATCTTTCGGCTCGTCCTTTCCCTTATAATAAATGCCGACAGGAGGATCGTCACATTCTTTCAGAAGGGGAGGGTAGCCGTCCTCGGTATAGGTGATGAAGCGGCAGCCGTCACGCTGCAGCCTTTCTAGCTCTGCCCTGCTGAACTCCAGGGCGTCGTCGTTCAGTTCTGCGACATACCTGGATGCAGCTCCAAGCAGCTCCGCCTTCTGTCCAGCGCTCAGGCCGAACACGGCGCTCGCGCTGCCCAGCTCATCCACCATGGCGTGCGCATACAGCGGCTTGAAGCCGAAGATGCGCCCTAACGTACACATTGCTATAGTCTCGTCATTCATGTTTTTTTCGTGAAAGTTAAAAGGAATTGACGAGAAAAACCCCTCATCAGACAGTGCCTGAGAGGGATTTTTAAGTTTTTATGTATTTTTTAAGATATTTAGTCTATGATGAGCATGGCATCGCCATAAGGTCCGAAGCGATATCCTTCCTCAAGGGCTGTCTCATAGGCCTTCATCACATTCTGGTGACCGCCGAATGCAGCTACGCACATGAGCATGGTAGAACATGGGGTGTGGAAGTTCGAGATGATGGCATCTGGAACTGCGAACTCATATGGAGGGAAGATAAACTTGTCCGTCCAGGTGTCGGTAGGGTTCACCTTCTTTGAAGGGCTTACATTTGTCTCGAGTGCGCGCATCACGGTCACGCCCACAGCCACTACCTTGTGACCTGTTTCCTTGGTCTCGTTTATCTCCTGGGCAGCCTGTGCGTTGATGATCATTCTCTCAGCGTCAGTCCTATGCTTCGAGAGATCCTCGACATCAACCTTTCTGAAGTGGCCGATACCCATATGTATGGTAATGAAAGACTTACGGATGTCTTTCAGAATCATTCTGTTGAAGAGCTCGCGGCTGAAGTGGAGGCCTGCTGCAGGAGCTGCCACGGCGCCCTCGTGCTCGGCGAAGATGGTCTGATAGTTCTCTGCGTCGCTGGCAGTAGCACGAGGCTTTACCCACTGCATCACAGGAGTCTCTCCCAGGCTGAAGAGGAGCTTCTTGAACTCATCGTATGGTCCATCATAGAGGAAACGCAGGGTTCTACCACGTGAGGTGGTGTTATCGATAACCTCGGCTACGAGGCTCTCGTCATCTCCGAAATAGAGCTTGTTTCCGATACGGATCTTTCTGGCAGGCTCCACGATCACGTCCCAGAGCCTCTGCTCCTTGTTCAACTCTCTGAGAAGGAACACCATGATGTCGGCTCCAGTCTTCTCCTTCTTTCCATAAAGTCTGGCAGGGATGACCTTCGTGTCGTTGAACACGAATCTGTCGTCCTTGTCGAAATAGTCGATAACGTCCTTGAAGAGTTTATGCTCGATTTCTCCAGTTTTCTTATGTACAACCATGAGCTTGCATTCGTCACGCCACCTTGTAGGGTCCTGTGCGATGCGGTCCTTTGGGAGCTGGAACTGGAACTGTGAGAGTTTCATATCTTGTATTCTTTATAGTGTCAATATATACTATACGGAAAAACTTACAAAAAGTTTCACACATGTGCTTCTCTGAACACTTCCACTATAGAAGGGAATGTCCTTTTCAGATATGGAGGCAGGCTGGACTTCGCCACCCAGGATGCCTTCGTTATGTCCTCCTCTATCTGTGGGGTGAGATCTACAGGGTTTGTGTACAGCATGTCGAACCACCATGTGTGCTTGAGATACCAGATTCCGTCACGCTTGTAGCAATGGTCTGTGATGCAGATAAGCTTGCCTAGCATGAGCTGGTCCACGCCAGTCTCCTCCTGCACCTCCCTTATCGCTGTCACGCTGATGTCCTCTCCTGCCTCCTGATGTCCTTTGGGAAGGTCCCAGAGGCCGTTTCTACTGATGAGAAGAAAATCTCCACGTCTGTTTGACACCAGTCCTCCGGCTGCATTCACTTCCTTGAACTCTGCGCATATCCTTCTGTATGTCTCCTCTACATCGTCTGAAGGGACATAGATGCGATTCAGGGAGTCTGATACCTCGAACATGCTCACAAGGGCATGGAAGTCGAAGTGCTCGCCCAGGTGGAACTCTACGGAGTTCGGATCTGTGAGAGCCTGGTCGTCAGTAGGACAGATGATTATGCATCTTTTCTCGAAATAAATCCTATGCATCGTGGGCGAAAAATGTTATATTTGTAGTTCACTACAAAATTAATAAAAATGACAGAATATAACAGCAAGCATGGTCTGGTGAGAAAATCTCCTTTCGAGCTCTACATGTCCTTCGTGGATATGAGAAACTTCCTCCAGATGCTTCCAGAGGATAAGAGGGCAGGTATCACTGCTGATTTCGATACTATCACCGGCACCGTCCAGGGTATTACCCTTGGCGTAAAGGTACTTGACCGTCATCCTTACTCGCGCATTGACTTTGCAGACAATGGAGGTCCCGTCCGCTTCAGCTTCTCGCTGTATTTCGATGCGTCCACCGATCCTACGAGGACCGATTTCTACATCCGCGCGCAGGCCGATCTCCCTATGATGGTGAAGATGATGGTCGGTTCAAAGATACAGAAGGGTCTTGACAAGGTAGTGGATTCATTGGTAGACATCTCGGAAGGCCGCATGCCTGAAGGCATCGACCCAGACAAGCTCAAGGACTTTAACCTCTAGTTTATGGAAAGCATTCAGGATGCCAGGTTCCTTGAGGCCCTGGAGCGCTCGATAGGCCGTGAGGATGCCCTCAAGGCTATCGAGGCGATGGGGACGGAACCGTCAGTGTCGGTGCGTCTGAACCCCTTCAAGCCTACAGAGAGCCAGCTCCCTATACTCAAGGGCAGTACTCCGGTGGCGTGGAGCCCATACGGCTTCATACTCCAGGAGCGTCCCGTGTTCACTCTGCATCCGCTCTTCCATGCTGGCGCATACTATGTGCAGGACAGCTCCGCCATGTTCGTGGGTTGGCTTTTCCGCGAGGCTCTGGCTGCTGTCGGCACTGACAGACCCCTGAGGGTCCTCGACCTCTGCGCGGCGCCTGGAGGAAAGACCACTGATCTCGCTGCGTCACTCAGGCAGGCCTGTGGGGATGACTTCCTTCTGGTGTCAAATGAGGTGATGAGGCAGCGCGCCTCTATACTTTCTGACAATGTAACTATCTGGGGCGACCCGAATGTAGTGGTCACTTCCGTGGATCCGAAGGCCTTCGAGGCGCTTCCAGGATTTTTCGACATCATCCTTACAGATGTACCATGTTCGGGAGAGGGAATGTTCCGTAAGGACGCGAAGGCCGTTGAGGACTGGTCGCCTGAGACTGTGGAGCTGTGTGCATCACGCCAGAGGCGCATACTTGCCGATGTGTGGCCAGCGCTGCGTCCAGGGGGGTATCTGGTATACTCTACCTGCACCTTCGAGGATGCAGAGAACGACTCGAATCTGGAGTGGGTGGCAAGTGAGCTCGGAGGCAGCATCATCCCTCCGTCGAATCCTTTCGGCATACGCACCACGCGCCATGGGCATCTTCTGCTGCCAGGTGAGGTTCCCGGAGAGGGACAGTGGGCTGGCATGCTGGTGAAGGATGGTGAGCCTGCCTATCTTGGCCTCTCTGCACAGGCATCCATGGAGCAGATGAAAAGGCTGCGCCCACTGAAGATTGGTGTGCACAAGGGAGAGATGAAGGGCAAGGATTTTGTACCGGACCCAGACTGGGCGCTGAGTCTTGCATATGACAGGAGCATGTATCCAGAGGTGGCGGTAGACAAGCTTACGGCCTTGAAATTCCTTCATAGGGATACTTTTGCGCTCCCTGATGCCCCTAGAGGGTACAATTTATTGACATACCGCGGCTTGCCGCTGGGCTTTGTGAAGAATCTGGGCAACAGATGCAATAACCTTCATCCCCAGTCCCGCCGCATTAGAATGGATATTTCCTTATGAAAAAGATCATTTTGACTGCACTGGCAGCACTGGCTGTCTGCACATCTGCGATGGCTCAGAAGACCAGTGCTGAGTAGCTTGCCAAGTATAACACTCTGGTGTAGAGCCTCGGTCGTGCCGGTGTAGGCATAGAGAATCTCATCAGCAAGTGGGAGGCAGATTTTCCTGACGATGTGGACATGCACACTGCACGTTTCGTCTATTACTTCGCCAAGTCGCAGTACACACAGGTGACCACCAAGTCCCAGGACAAGTTCATGGGCCAGAAGCCTATACTTTCTCTCAAGGACTCGACAGGCCACGATGTTCACTACTATCAGGAGAATTTCTACATAGATTCTCTCTATGCCCTCTCTTCTACAGCTATCGACAAGGCTATCAAGGCGGCTCCAGACCGCCTCGACCTTAGACTGGAGAAGGTCTCGTCTCTCATGGCATACGAGAAGGAGAGCCCAGACATGGCTCTCTCCATCCTCAAGGGTATCATTGATTACAATGCCTCTTCTCACCCCAAGTGGAAGTATAGCACCGCAGATGTAAGTGCAGAAGATTTCTCTGCTCTCATTCAGGACGAGTGCGCCGCTCTTTTCTCCATCGCCTCTCCTGCAGCGTACAGCGCGTTCAAGTCTGTTTCCGAGAAGATGCTCAGCTATGAACCTAAGAATGTGCTTTTCCTTGACAACTTAGGTACTTATGAGTTCGTGGTGAATGGCGACTACAAGAAAGCTCTCAAATATTATAATAAGGTATTGAAGCTCTCCAAGGACGATTATACCGCAGTGAAGAACTGTGTCCTGATCGGAAGGAAGAACAAGGATTGGAAGATGGAGAAGAAGTACCTTGAGATGCTGGTAAAGTGCTCTCCAGATGAGACTGAGCGCAGATCTGCTCAGGCACGTATCGATGCGATGGCACAGAAGAAATAGTCCGTGGAGGTAACAGGGTTCATAGCCGGGAAGATCCGTTTCAAGGGCAAGGTCGCGATGGTGTCCATCGCGGTCTCGTTCTTCGTGATGATCCTTGCTGTATCTGTGTCGTCTGGATTCAGGGAGAAGATACGTGATGGTATCTCATCTTTCTCGGGCGATGTGCAGCTTACTCCCCCCGATATGAACTATGTGAGCGAAAACTCCTCGCTTCCTTCCAAGCCTAGCTATCTTTCTGAAATTGAGAATATTCCTGGCGTTACCGACGTCCATCCAGCCGTCTACAGGGCTGGCGTGGTGAAGAATGGTGAAGCCATCCATGGAGTGCTCTTCAAGGGTGTCGAGAACTATGCGGATTCATTGTCCGGACTGCGCGTGAGCATCCCTAGAAGACTCTCCTCGCTCCTGAAAATGGGAGAAGGAGACAGCTTCCAGGCATATTTCGTGGGCGAAAGGGTGAAGGTCAGGAAGTTCACCATCACGAGCGTCTACGACAGCCCTGTCCAGGTGGACGAGAGCCTCATGGTGTTCGCCTCTCTGGAAGATATGAGACGCCTCAATGGCTGGGACGATGGTGAGGCATCCGTGCTGGAGGTCACCCTCGACGAAGCCCATAGGGATGTGGTGCCGATGAAGGATGTGACCGGTCATATAGGCATGACAGCGCTACTGGCTACACCAGATGACGAGAGCGCGCCTGTGGCTCAGTCCATGATGGACAAGTATCCACAGCTTTTCGACTGGCTGAATCTCATTGATTTCAATGTCCTCTTCATCCTGCTTCTCATGACCATTGTTGCTGGATTCAACATGATTTCCGGCCTTCTCATACTGCTTTTCAGAAGCATCTCCACCATTGGCAC